>JBDTOZ010000047.1:0-3886 GCA_039932995.1 Acidobacteriota bacterium
GCGACGCGTGCTCCTTGTCGAAGACGATCCGAAGACGCGGGAGATGGTCGCGCTGTATCTGCAGCGCGAGGGCTATGACGTGGCCACGGCCGACGATGGGGTGCGCGCGCTGGAGGTGGCCCGGGAGCATGCTCCCCACCTCGTCGTTCTGGATCTGATGCTTCCCCGGAGGGATGGCTGGTCCGTCTGTCGTGCTCTCCGCGAATTCTCGCCGGTGCCGGGCATCATCATGGTCACGGCACGCACGACCGAGCAGGACAAGCTCGAGGGGCTCGACCTTGGAGCCGACGACTACGTGACCAAGCCCTTCAGTCCTCGGGAGTTGATGGCTCGTGTTCGAGCCGTGCTCCGGCGCGCCTCCGAGGAGGAGGTGGTGAGAGTGGGGGAGATCGCGGTCGATCGGAGCAGTCGGGAAGTCCTTGTTGCGGAAGAGCCCGTGGCGGTGACGCCGACCGAGTTCCGGTTGCTCGATGCGCTGGTGCGCGCGAAGGGACGGACGTTCACCCGGCAGGAGCTCGTCGAGCGCGCGTTCGGCGCCGACTATGAAGGCCTGGACCGTACGGTCGACGTCCACGTCATGAACCTGCGCCGGAAGCTCGGCGAGGCCGGCAAGGCCATCGTCACGGTCTTCGGGATCGGCTACAAGCTGGTGGTATGAGAGCGCGATCCCTCCGTTGGCGACTGGCCCTGTCGATGATCCTCATCATCGCGGCCGTGGTCGTCGCCGCCGGAGTCTTTTCCTCCGTGCGCGTCACCAGGGAATTGAATGAGAACCTCATCGAGCAGCGCCGCGCGAACACGACGGCGGCGTTGCGCGGACTTCACTCCATCGATCGCGATTCACTCCGGCGTGCGTACGAACAGGCCGGTGCGCCGCTGCTGGTCGTGGACGGCGCCAAGAACGTCCTGGCCCGCTATCCGCCCGAGCTCGACTCCTTTCAGGTGAGCTTTCTTCCCAACGGTGCCCTCCGGTTGACCCGTGGCAAGGATGGACGGAGTGAGGCCCTGGTCCTTCTGGTCAGGGCCAATCGAGTGCCAGGCGTGGGCGACGTCTATTTTCTTCCACCGCTGCAATCAAGCCGGTCGCAGGAGTATCGGCCCCGGGGGGATCGCTGGCTCGTGGCCGGCCTGGCGGGCGCCGCACTGCTGGCCGTGGTGGTCATGCTGACCATCTTCCGCCGCGTCTTCGCGCCCGTGGAGGCGTTGACGACGGGCGCGCGTGCTCTGGCGGCGGGCCGGCTCGATGCGCGCGTCCCGGTACGCGGCCAGGACGAGGTCGCCGAGCTCGGACGCGCATTCAATTCCATGGCCGAAGGGCTGGAGCGCAACGAGCGCGCGAGGCGGAACATGGTCAGCGACGTCGCGCACGAACTGCGCACGCCGCTCACCAACATCCGCGTCCAGATCGAAGCTGCGCAAGACGGCGTCATCGCCACCGATGAGCGGCTGCTCGCCTCGATCGAAGAAGAAGCCACCACGCTGGCCCGGCTCGTCGACGACCTCCAGCAACTCTCCCTGGCGGAAGCCGGGCAACTGCGGCTGGAGCTCGAGGACGTGTCGGTGGCGGAGTTGGTGGATCGCGCGCTGAGTGGTCTGGAGACCGTCGTTCGGGCGAAAGGGTCACAAAGCAGCCCTGCGAGCGATGATCGTGCAGAAACCGCGAGCACAGAAACCGCGCGCGGGGCCCTGCGCCTGGTACCAAGTTTCGTCACGCGCGCCGTTTCTTCGGACCTCATCGTTTGCGCCGACGCGCGGCGCATGGTGCAGGTCCTGCGGAATCTGGTCGTGAACGCGCGGATGCACGCCGTCTCCAACATCACCATTGCCGCGGTGCGCAGAGAGAATGAAATCGAGATCCGCGTGTCCGATGACGGTCCCGGTGTTCCCCCCGAGCACGAAGAACGGATCTTCGATCGCTTCCATCGCGTCGACGACTCGCGCTCACGTACGACCGGGGGCGCCGGGCTGGGATTGGCCATCGCGCGCCAGCTCGTCGAGCTGCACGGCGGCCGGATCTGGTATGAACGTCCAGCGTTCGTCATCGCGCTGCCGGCATGAATCTGATCCTCCTGTTTCCCGAAGACTTCCTGGATGCCGAGCACGTGCGCCTGGCGGGCCGCCGTCTCGTTCATGTGCAGCAGGTTCATCGGGCGAAGGTGGGCCAGGAATTGACCGTCGGCATGGCGAGCGGGCGTGTCGGACGTGGACTCGTGCTCCGGCTCGACGGGGAAGCATTGGAGCTGCGCGTTTCCCTCGACCGCGATCCTCCGCCTCCACTGCCTCTGACGCTGATCCTTGCGCTGCCTCGCCCCAAGGTGCTCAATCGCGTCATCGCCGGAGCGACGTCCCTCGGCATCAAGCGCATCGTGCTCATGAATGCCTGGCGGGTGGAGAAGAGCTACTGGAAGTCCCCTCGGCTCGCCGAGCAGAATCTCCTCGAGCAGCGCATCCTCGGCCTCGAGCAGGCGCGGGACACGATCCTTCCGTCGATCGAGGTCCACCGGTTTTTCCGCGGGCTCGTGGAGAACGAGCTGGGCGCGATGGCCGCGGGCACTCTCGCTCTGGTGGCACATCCGGGCGGCGATCGTGAATGTCCCCGCGGGGTCAAGCAGCCGGTCACGCTGGCCATCGGCCCCGAGGGCGGATTCATCGAGGAGGAGCTGGTCTCACTCCGGAGAGTGGGGTTTGAGGCGGTTTCTCTGGGGGAGCGCATTCTTCGTGTCGAGACCGCGGTGTCCCTGCTCATCGGCAGACTGATGTAGGTGCTTCCTGCGGAGCGGCGGGCGGGCGCGAAGACGCGTGCTACGATGCGCGCCGTCCAAATGCAGCGCACTCAGGTCCTCTTCCTCGTCAAGTTTTTCGCCATCCTCATTGCCGCGTATCTGCTCATCGCGTGGAATCCCGTGAATGACCGGGTGATCGTGCCGTTCACCGAGGGCATCGCTCAGGTTTCAGGTGCCGTGCTCAGGGCCATGGGTCAACCGGTGGTCACGAGCGGGACCGTCATCCGTTCCGCCCGGTTCGGGGTGAACATCAACAACGGCTGCAACGGAGTCGAGGCCATGCTCATCCTTCTGGCTTCGATCGTGGCCTTTCCGGCGTCGATGAAGGCGCGCGCGGCGGGCCTGATGCTGGGCGCGATTGCGGTGCAGCTCCTCAATGCCGTGCGCATCGTGACGCTGTACCTGCTCGGGGCCTATCAGCCACGGCTCTTCGACATCTTTCACACCGCCATCTGGCAGATCCTGATCATTCTCTCCGCCATCGTCTTCTTCCTGCTCTGGAGTGCACGCGTTGCCCCGAATCGACTGGCGACTCGCTCTTAAAGGGCTGGCCGGCTTTCTGGTCGGCCTGGCCATCTGGGCGTTCCTCTCGCCGCTGTACGACCGTTTCGTCGCCGCTTCGGCGGAGACGACGTTGCGCCTCTTCGAGAATCCCTCGGTGACGCGGTTGCGTCCCGCCGAAGACAACTTCGTCACGGTCGATCGCAGCGACTTCGACCCGCGCTCCAAGCGTCCGGCCATCTCCATCCGCGATTTGACGTTCAACATCGTTTTGCTGGTGGCGCTCTTCGCCGCGTCGAAACGCGTTTTCTCGGATCGCAACATGGCCGGCTTTGCGGGAGCGGCCGCACTCCTCGTCCTGACCCACATATTCGGCACCGTCGTCGAAGTCATGTCGATCTACGTCGCCAAATTGGGGATGTGGAGCACCGTGAACTACACGCCCTTCGATCGCAACCTCTGGGGCGTGCTGAATCACTTCTACCGGCTCGTCTTCATGTACGCCATCGCCTTCGCGCTCTGGTGGGTCTTCCGCGATCCCGGTACGCAGGCGGTTCCGGCATCGGCGGCGGCCGCAAGGAAGAAGCGGAAGCGCTGATCGC
>JBDTOZ010000048.1:0-4517 GCA_039932995.1 Acidobacteriota bacterium
ACGGTGTAAGACCCGGAATGCGGATTGTAGCTGAGCAGCTGCAATGCCTTTTCGAGATTTGATGCCTTCGAAGTGCGGCTGCTCGGCCGCGGGAACACGCCGAATCAGCCCGCCGTACGTGCCGCCAAGAGCTTTGCCTTTGCGCCCCGCTGGCCGACCGGCCCCGCGTGGGCGGCTGACTTTCCGCGTCTTCCCAATCGGTTGCGGGATCGTCGCCCCGTCGCCGCCGCGTAGCGCCCGGATGCGTGCTTCGAGCTCTTGAATCTTGCCAGGGAGCTCCGCCAAGTATCGCGACACTTCACCCTGCGTGATACGCCGATCGGCGAGCATCCGTTCGAGGACGTAGATCGCCTTTCCACCGGTGAGTTGTTGAGAGTGCTCGCGTGGCATGCCACCTCCCGCAGTGATCGGGCCATTGTACTGGCAGCTCCTGCTCGAGGGCGCGGGTATCACTGCATCTCGCGCACGAATGCCGTTACTCGTCCCATCACCTTGAAGTCATCGTCGGGGCGAACGATCAGAGGATCGTAACCGTCACACGCGCTCAGCAGAGCAGCCCGGATATAATTGACGAACAGTGCTGGCGTAGTTATTCGTCGGTTGCGCCCTGTGTCTCATACTCTGTCATGCAGCGTGCTCTCTCGACAACTCTTCTCCGACTCGCTGCGGTGGCTCTCGTTGGCTGCGCCGAGCCGCGCGGAGCGCCGCCTCCGCTCCGCGCGCGGGCTGTGGATTCGACGAGCGGTCAACAACCCTCGTCAACAGTCACAGCTTCTCAAGCGAACGTCGCGCTCCATCCCGAATGCGACGAGGTTCTGTCTGACCCGCGCGCCGACGTCTTTGTCGCGAGGGTCGTTGAGGTGATGGACAACGGCGCTACGAACGCGCATCCCCCGCAGGTCACCTTGCACGTGGAGCAGGTCGTCAACGGACACCTGCCGCAGGGTGAGATGCGCGCGACGTGGCAGCCGTACTCTGCCGCGATCTTGTGTGCTGTGGGGGAAGAAGAATCTATTGCGCGTTGGAATGCGACGCCGTTGGCGGGTCCGAAACCGGGCGAACGGCTCCTCCTCGCCGGAGCGCCGAGCGAATCGGAGTACTCCGTCGAAGGAGGGTGTGCCCGTCCAGCGACGCCCGCGAACGTCGAGCAGGCGAAAGCTGGACTTGCGCGCATGCGCACGGTCCAAGCGGCGACGGACCGCGCCGAGAAAGCCATACGCGACGCAGATCGCCGCGTGCAAGCATCAGCCGACCTCACGGCGCTCTACCGATCGGCTGATGTCGTCATGGTGGCGACTGAACCATCCGAGGCAGTCGGGTCGGGCGTATCAGTCTTCACCTTTCGCGTGCTCCGGCGATTCAAAGACTCCGGTCCCGAAGGTACGTCCGCCACCGAATTCGCGTATGTGCGGATGTCGAACATCGCGCATCGGCAGCTTACGCAGCGCCTCTCGGGCACCGGCCGGGTTGTTCTCTTTCTCCGGACGGTGCCGAAGAGGGAGTGGCACGCGTGGGAGGCTGCGCAACAGCAATTGACCAATATCGACCATCGCCGCTTCGTTCCGGTCGAGAACACGGTGAGCGTGCTTCACGAGACGAAGGAGATCATCGACTTTCTCGAACGACGTTCGAAGTAGTCCTTGCGGATAGCGAGGAACAAAGTCAGAGCCTAACCGCGTACGTCGAGAGAACAAAACAAGGAATCGCGACCTCTCGCGATGACGGAGGGTGGGCGGCAACGGGGCGCTCTCGGCACAGTTGCGCATGCCCGCTGATGTGGTCCCAAGACCGCTGCGGTTCACTTCGTTGCGTTGCGGGGTTCCTGTACATGCACCTTCTTGATGACGGTGACGCCCGCGGTCAAGGTGGAATCGGTGTAGGTCGGCGCTCCGAGGCCCAAGGCGATGAGCGCCGCGTCGAGTTGGGAGCGGATCTCGGAGATGTGGATGGCCTTGATACGTGTCACGCCCGCACTGATCGTATCGGTGTACGTTCCCGCGGCAAGCCCCGCCGCCGCCCGCACAGCATCAACGGCCTGCCGGAGTTGCGTGAGATGCTGCGCCTTCACGGGCGTGGTGCCTACGACCAGCGGATCATCAGTGAAGATGATCGTGGTAGCCAGATCCAGATTACTGAATGCTGAGACCCGTGTCGCGTCACTGGCCCTCACCCGATAGAGATAGGTGGTACCCAGCGTGAGGCCCGTGTCGCTGTGAGGACTTATGGCATTCGCGGATATCGTCACGAAGTTGCTCACGGTCGTGCCGCGCTGCAGTTCATACGACGTCGCGCCGGCCGAGGGTTGCCACGTGACCGTTGCGGTTGTCGTCGAGGTGGACGTTGCTATGAGCACTGTGGGTGCTGGAAGTGGCGGTGCGGCAGGTGTGACCGCGTAACTGCTGATGAAACTCGACTCGACCGTGTTCGGGTTGGCGACAGGATCTCCCGAGCCGTCGAAGTTCAATCCGATGGCAATGGTGACGTCCTCGGCCGAGGCGCCAAGCGGCACACTGATCGTTGCGGCGGTGTCGGTCGAATGCCCATTCGTTGTTCGCGTGCCATCGGCATCGCTGATTCGTGCCCAACCTGTCTTACTGCCGGTATTGGCTGGCAGAACGCCGCCGACCGACCGGTTGAAGTAGATCGAATAGCTTGTGACGATGCTCGATCCGCTGTTGTTGAAGGCCTGTGCGCCGGCCGAGGGAGCACTCCAGGTGATGGTGAGATTGAGGTTGCCGCCCGACGGAACCGCGCTGGTAATCGAGACTGTTCCCGTGCCTCCGAGGTAGGGCGATGCGGTGGACGCGCATGCGCCCGCCACACACGCTGTCCCACCGAAGCAACCAGCGCCGCAGAGCGCCGAAGCTTTGGCATCAAGGTCGTAGTTGAAGTTGCCCGAATTGCGGTCGGTATTGATCGCCGCCCACAGGCCGCCCGCGTTGGCGGTCGGATTCTCCACAACCACGACTGTGCGCGTTGGCGCCAAGCCGGCAGAGGCGCAGTTGGCGCTGTTCAGCCAATTGATTCCGGTAATCGCAACGCAGGGACTCGTCGCGCATTGCGCGCCGCTACGATTCAGGCATCCAACTGCGCAGGCCGTACTATTGAACGTCTGCGATGCATTGCCTGCGCTCCAGTGACGCGCCGCTGTGGCGCCGCTGACTTCGATGTTCTGAAACACGGTGGGAGCGGCCTTCTCGTAGAGAAGCGCGGAGCCGCACGGAGCGGCGTATGCGACCGGCTCCTGTACCGCGACAACGAGTATCAGGCTGGCGAGCGCTCGTGTGAGCGCCATCGGACGAGGCGTCATTCTTTTTCGGCCGTACTTCTCGGTACGGCGCGCTCCATCAGTTCGCTTTGTAGATCGGGATCGACCAGGCGATGGGCTGGCCGGGACTATTGATCACGCCATATCCCGTGCCGACAACGATGGGGAAAGGGGTGTCGAGCGTGCTGGCACAGGCATAAGTGATGTACATCCCGGTGGTTGCATCGCGCCGGATGACGGCTGTGGCGGCGGACCCGATGCTTCGGCAGACATCCTCCGCGTCGACACCGGATGGCGCCGCGGTGTCGGGGATCTTGTGGTGATACGGAATCGAGATCCAGTTCAGATTGCTCCCCGTCGTAGCCGGTACGTTAAGAATGAAGGCGTTGTCATGCGCTCCGAGCAGGGATGCCTCGATGAGCTCACCTGGCACATTCACGATGCCGTAGGCCGTCCCCTTCACGAGATTGAACGGCGTACCTGCAGCGCCGCACGTCCAGGACACAAACGTTGACGACGGCTCATCCCAACGCATTACTGAGGCGACGGTAGTCGGGCTGCCGAGGTCGCGGCAGAGATCCTCGACGTCGACCACGTTCGGCGCCCCAAAGTCTTCCGGAGTGTAGAAGTACGGCACAGAGATCCAGTTCGCGAAGCCGGTCGGTTGCAGGCGGAAGCTAACGCGGAAGCCCATATTCGATGCCGACGCCGGAACACCAAGCATCATGACTAGCAAGACCGAGATGGCGGATCGGACTGATCTCATTTTGCCTCCGACAGTGCCGCCGTCGTCATGGTGTCTTTTCTTTCAACGCATCGAGCAGCAGAGACTTCTGACGTTCCATCACGACCAACGCAGGATGCTGAGCCATGACAGCGTCATTCCTGGCATCCGCGAGGAGTAAGTCCAACTCCTTGAGTTTGTAACGATCCGCAGACTCGGCCAAGGTCATCCATAGGAGCCCGGGCTGATCGAACTGTGGAAAGCGTTTCATGAACGCCTCACGCCACTGCGATAGGTTGCGAGGCCGTTCTTGAGATCGCATCTTCACTAACTCGATGTATGGCTCGAGGATGCTCGGCTTAGTCAATTGGACCCGTGGTCGCCTCGTCGCGCCACGGCGAATCACGAAATACGAGTTCATGCAGCCCAGCCAGTCCGTTTTGCAATCCTTAATCACTGCCACTGCTGGATCATTGATATCCGTAATCGTAATCATCTGCGGTTGGGACCGGATTGTGCCAAGAG
>JBDTOZ010000049.1:0-5851 GCA_039932995.1 Acidobacteriota bacterium
CGGAGGCGCGTTCCACAATGTAGCCCCGGGCTCGGCCCGGGGAACGCGGGGTGTCCGTGTGAGTGCAGCCGCGAAGGCGGCCGCCACAACGTTCGGCGGAGCGCTACTCGACGTTGCGCGACATTGTGGCGACCGCCTTCGCGGCCGCGTTGAGAATCGAATTTCGTTTCCCCCGGGCCGAGCCCGGGGCTACATTGTGGGACGCGCCTTCGCGCGTCATCCGGTGGACTCGAGTCCACCACGCCAAGGTCCACCGCTTCACCAGGGCAGCACGCCTTCGGCGCTTGACACCGTCTCATGTCCGCTACGCCTCCGGCGTGACACCCCAGGATCACCGCGCTTGCGAGGTCTTCGTGCGACCGCTTCAGGAATTCACCCGTCGCGTTCGTTTTTAGCAAGCTTTCATGACTCGGAACGCGCGCCTCTATTCGCTCCTGCTCGTCCTCGCGGCTCTGGCCTGCAACCGCGAACAGCCGCATCCCGAGGCGGCCGGCGGACCGGTCATCCTCATCTCCATCGATACCCTGCGCGCGGACCATCTGCCGCTCTATGGCTATACGAAGGTGGCCACGCCCAACATCGACGCGCTGCGCAACGACGGCATCCTGTTCGAGAACGCCTACTCGCACTGCCCGATGACTCTGCCCTCGCACGTCTCGATGCTCACCGGACTGCTGCCCACCGAGCATGAGGTGCGCAACAACCTCGGGTATCGCTTCGACCCGGTTCGCCATCCCACCCTGCCGCAGCTCCTCCGGCAGCACGGCTACGCCACCGGGGCCGCCGTCTCCTCCTACGTCCTTCGCGCCGACACCGGTCTGGGCGCGGCGTTCGACTTCTACGACGACGCCATCCCGGTGTCGACCAGCGGCGCGGCCAGCCAGCACCAGCGCGGCGGAAAGGCCACCCTGGCCGCGGCCCGCCGCTGGATCGGCCAGCAGTCTTCGCGTCCCTTCTTCTTTCTCTTCCACCTCTACGAGCCGCACGCTCCCTACACTCCGCCCGAGCCGTTCGCGAGCCGCTATCGCGACCAGCCCTACGACGGCGAAGTGGCCACGGCAGACCAGATCGCCGGTGAGCTCATGGCGTTCCTCAAAGAGAGTGGCCTCTACGACCGGGCCACGATCATCCTCACCTCGGATCATGGCGAAGGACTCTGGGACCACGGTGAAGACCAGCACGGCATCCTTCTCTACCGCGAAGTCCTGCACGTGCCACTGATCGTGAAATTACCAAAGGCCGCGCGGGCGGGAACGACCACCACGCGGCCCGTGGCGCTCATCGACATCATGCCCACCGTGGCCGCGCTGGCGGGAGTGGATGCCGGGCCGAACCTCAAAGGCGTCGATCTCCTGGCGTCCACCGCGCCGCCGCGCCGCATCTACAGTGAGACCTTCTATCCGCGCATCCACCTCGGCTGGAGCGAGCTGCGCTCCCTGGTCGACGATCGCCATCACTTCATCCAGTCCCCACGCGCGGAGCTCTACGACATCGTGGCCGACCCGCGCGAGAAGACCGATCTGGCCGCCTCCGAACGACGCGTCGCGTCCTCGTTACGCACCGAGCTGGCCACCTATCCCGCGGGCATTCAGGAGTTGCAGACCATCGACCCCGAAGACGCGGCCAAGCTCTCCGCGCTCGGCTACCTCGGCAGCGTGCACGCCGCGACCGGCAGTCAGCCTCTCCCCAATCCGCGGGACATGCTGCCGTACCTGGAGCGCATCAAGGCGGCATTCAAGCTCGCGGACGAACACCGGCTGGCCGAGTCCGCGACGATGCTTCGTGCGTTGCTCAAAGAGAACCCCGGTCTCTTCGACGTCTGGGACAAGCTCGGCGAAGTGCTCCTGGACCTGGGCGAGTACGACGAGGCCGTGCGCGTCTATCGCCAGGCCATGAGTCACGCGCAACGCTTCTCGCCCGAGATGGCGGTCTCCCTCGGCGTGGCCTATCTCAAAGCGGGTCAGCCGCAGGAAGCGGCCCGCTACGCCGACCTCTCGATGAAGAGCCTGCCCTCCCCCGCCCATGCACTGCGGGCGCGGGTGGCCATCGCCCAGGGGGATCTGGTCACCGCGCAGCAGGAAGCGTCGCTGGCCATCGGCCAGCAGAGCCCGCAGCCGTCCATGATGCTGCTGATGGCCGAGGTGAAGCGCGCACAGGGAGACCTCCCGGGAGCCCTGGTGACGCTCGACTCCGCGGAACGGCGGGCCGAGGAGCTGGGAGTGCCGGCGCTCTACCGGCTCGACTTCATGCGCGGCGACGTACTGGCGCGCATGGACCGCCCCGCCGAGGCCGCGGACGCGTACCGGAAAGAGATCGCCACGTTCCCGCAGAACACGCAGGCCTATGCGAACCTGGCCATCATCTACTTCCTGGAAGGACGTCCGGCGGACATCGATCGTCTCTTTGAACAGATGGTGGCCGCCAATCCGCACCCCGGCGCGTACGCGTTGGCCGCGAAGACGATGGACACGTTGGAGCAGAAGGTCGCCGCCGCGCGGTGGCGCGCGCGCGCAAAAAAGCCCGGCCTTGCGGCCGGGCTTCCCGTGACACGTTGAAGAATTAGAAGCGCAGTCCGAGGGACACGCGGTATTCGCGCGGATCCTGGTAAGCCTGACGGTTGGTCGGCTGGCCGAAGGTCGGGCTGAGCTGATAGTGCGTGCCCGCGACCGGCGTAGTCGTGAACGGGTTGAAAGCCGTCAGCGAAGCGGAGGTGCGGCGAACCAACACGGTCTGGTTGATCACGTTGCCGACCGCCGTGGCCGGGTACTCGACGCCCTGCTCGTTGAACACGTTGATGACGTCGGTCTGGACGAAGAACTGCACGCCACCGATGGCCGGCGCCTCATAGTTGAGGGCCAGGTTCGTGGAGGTGATGTCGTCCACGCGATACTGGCCGCGCTCGCCGAAGTAGTACCAGACGCGCGACGGCGGGGTGGCGTAGCCGGGGTTGACGATGCCGTCCGCCAGCGTGGCGCTGCGGCGAATGTCGATGCCCGCCGCGGCGGAGTAGGGCAAGCCGCTGTGGTAACGCTCCAGCAGCGAGACGTTGAACCGTCCGAAACCGGTGATCATGTTGTACTGCAGCCAGAGTGAAGCGCGATGGCGCATGTCGCCGGCCAGGTAGCCCACCGGGTGGTTCTCATCGAACGCCTGATACTCGGGAGCGCAGAGGCCGGAGTCGGTTCCGGGGACGCTGGTGGTGCCGTTGCAGCCGGCCAGCACGGTGGCGTTATTGAACTGCTCGCCCTCGATGTTGCCGCGCAGCTTCGACCAGGTGTAGTTGCCGCCGAAGGTCAGCGTGTCGGTGATGCGGTAATTGCCCTGCGTCTGGAGGCCGATGTACTTGCGCTCCAGATCGCTGCCGCCGGTCTCGATGACGCCCTGATCGACCGTGGCGGTGCTGGGTGCGGGCAGGGCCACCTTGCCGGTGGTGAGGTCCTTGCGCAGCACGTAGAAGTCGTTCCACTTGCGGGAAATGAGGTCGGCGCGGAAGTACGCCCGCGGACTGATCTGCGAGCCGTAGCCGATCGAGAGCTCATCCATGCTCGGCGCGGTCAGGTTTTCGCCGATGCGGGTGGAGTATCCGGGGATGGAGATGAAGTTGATGAGCGAGGTGTTGTTGATGCCGCCCTGCCCGTCGAACCACTCGAACATCCGGCGGATGACTTCCGCCGTCGGCACGATCTCGTTGGCGGGAGTGCCGGCCGGATTGATGGCCGGTCCGCGGTAATCCCAATAGATCGACGCGTAGCGGCCACCGGTGGACGTGGCATCGCCGGCGCCCTGATCGACCTTCGACGCGTACTTGCTGTAGCTGGCGCTGAAGCGGTGCGCGCCGTTGCCCTTCAGGTCATAGATGACGCCCAGGCGAGGGCTGAAGGCGCTGTCGTCGACGGTGGTGACTTTCGACTGGTTCTTGCCGTTGGACTTGTCGTAGCGAACACCGACGTTGAAGCTGAAGTTGTTGTTCAGGTCCCACTTGTCGTTGACGAAGAGGGAGTTGACCGCGAAGTCCGAGCCCTTCGACTCTTCGAGGAGCGGGTGGTAGCCGACCTGGGAATTGGCCGGATTGGCGCGGAAGTAGAAATCCTGCCCGGTGATGACGAAGTCACCCCAGAGGCGATAGTTGCTGCCGGACTGGTAGTTGTCTTCGATACGGAGCTGGTGGAAGTCATCCCAGCCGGCGGTGATGCTGTGCTGGCCGAGCGTGTTCGAGGAGAGGAAGTACGAGCCCTTGAGCTGGGCCGACTTGTTGTTGCGCTCCTTGTTGCGGCAGATGCCGCAGAAGGTGGGCGACCAGGCCCGATTGGAAGTGGCCGTGTCGCGCAGCAGGGTGCCCAGGATGCGGTCGTGCGTGGTCGCGCCGCCGCCCACGAACGCGAAGTTCATCTTGTTGTAGCTGGCTTCGAGCAGCAGGTTGTCGGTGAGCACGCCGTTGTAGTGGAGGCCCTTGAGGTTGTTCGGAAGTCCACGGTCGGCGAGGCTGGCCAGATCGATGACGTTGCCGAAACGGTTGTTGATCTCGTCGCGCTTGACGTCGAGGTACGAGGCCACGATGCTGTGACGCGACGTGATCTGTCCCGTCAGCTTGCCTTCATAACGCTTCTCGTCGACCGGCTGCGTGAAGGGAATCTTGGTCAGCGTGGTCTCCGCGCTGAGCTCCGACTTCTCGTTGCGTCCGGCCCCGAAGAACCAGAGGCGGTCCCGAATGATGCGTCCACCCAGGGTCGCTTCGTACACGCTGTTGATGTCGTCGAGGTGATCGGCCTCGCCGGGCAGGTCGGTCTTCGACTGCCAACTGTCATTGCGCAGGCTGTCGCGGAACGACCCGGAGAATTCGTTGCCGCCGGACTTCGTGATCGTGCTGACCACGCCGCCCGTGAACCGGCCGTACTCCGCCGAGATCGCGCCGCCGCTGAGGACCGTGGTCTCCTGCACCGCGTCCTCGATGAAGAGGTTGTGCGGCTGGCCGCGCAGGTTCTCGTTCACCACCACCCCGTTCACGAGGAAGAGGTTGTCGAACGACTGCGCGCCGGAGATCACGATCTGCTTGTTCGGTCCGGCGTCGTTCACGCCCGGCGCGAGCAACGCCGCCGCGGCGATGTTCCGGTTCAGCGTGGGCAGCTCCGCCAACTGTTCGCTGGTGAAGTTGGTGCTGACCTCGGTGGTCTCCAGCGCGGCCGGTGCCGCCGCCGTGACCGTGATCGCTTCCGTCATCGCGGACGGACGCAGCTCCGCATCCTCGCGGGAAGTCTGAGCCAGGTTGACCCGCAGCTTCCGAGTGACGGTCTGCAGACCGCTCAATTCGAAGGTGACGGTGTAGTCACCGGGAGGAAGGGAAGGGAAACTGTACCCGCCCGTTTCCCCGGTGACGACGGTGCGGGTTGCCTGCAGGGCGGGAGAGGTGACGGTGACCGTGGCGCCGGGAAGACCGTTGCCTTCACTCGTCACCGTACCCACGAGATTGCCGGTCACACCCTGCCCCAGGGCGAGCCCACAGAGCAGGAGCACGGCCAGCGCCACTCCTGAACGAACTATATTTTTCATCTTCTTCTCCTCGAAACGACCTGTTGGACGATGGCGCAATTGTATGCGCGAAGGCCCGAGGAAGGGTCCCCTCCAATTTGCAACGATGTGCAAACGTCCGAAGCGATGCATGGGCGGAGAGTTCTGAAAATAAGTTGAGGCTCTTTTCGCGAAGGCCCATACAGGTCAGCGCCGCACATCGCCTTCCGTCGTGTCGCCACGCACGCCGACGTGTCAAGGAACGGTGAGCAACCGGCGTCCAATCGGCAAGGAGTCAGAAGCATCGCAGTTTCCGTCGAGAACATGCACTCGCAGGACAGCACAT
>JBDTOZ010000050.1:0-2724 GCA_039932995.1 Acidobacteriota bacterium
TCATCGCCACGGCCCTGATCGACACCGGCTCGCGCATGGACGACGTCATCTTCGAAGAGTTCAAGGGCACCGGCAACCTGGAAGTGCACCTCGATCGCAAGCTCTCCGACAAGCGCGTCTTCCCGGCCATCGACATCAACCGCTCCGGCACGCGCAAGGAAGAGCTCCTGCTCGAGCGTCAGGAGCTCAACCGCATCTGGGTCCTGCGCAAGGTCTTCTCTCCGCTGTCCACCGTGGAGTCGATGGAGCTTCTCGTGGAGAAGCTCGACAAGACCCGCACGAACTCCGAGTTCCTCAACGCCATGTCATCGATGTAAAGACGAAAGTCCGGGAGACGGTTCACCACAGACACAGAGCCACAGAGGCAATCAAATCTCTCCGTGTCTCTGTGCCTCTGTGGTAACCGTCCCCCTTTCCTTTACGACAGCCCCTTGTTCTTGCGGAGCGCGTCCACGGTGGCGTCGCGGCCCCGGAAGGCGCGGTACATCTCCCCCGCGTTCAGCGTGCCGCCACGGGAGAGGACCATGTCCCGGAAACGCTGGCCGTTCTCGCGGGTCAGCCCGCCGTGCTCCTGGAACCAGCCCCAGGCGTCCTCGTCGATGACATCGCTCCAGAGGTAGGCGTAGTAGCCGGCCGAGTAGCCTCCGCCCCAGATGTGGGAGAAGTAGGTGGTGTGGTAGCGCGGTGGCACCTGGGTCATGGCCACCTGGTAGCGCGCCAGCGCCTCACGCTCGAATCCATCGACGTCCTTCGGTGTGGTGCCGGCGGCGTGATCGTGCCAGGCCATGTCCAGCAGTGCCGACTGCAGATACTCACCCGTGGCGTAGCCGATGTTGAAGGTCGCGGATTTCTTGATCTTGTCCACCAGGGCCTGCGGCATCGGAGCGCCGGTCTGGTAGTGCTTCGCGTAATTCGCCAGCACGGTCGGCTCGAGAGCCCAGTGCTCATTGAACTGCGACGGCACTTCGCCGAAGTCGCGGGGCACGCTGGTGCCGGAGAACGTGGGGAAGCGCACGTTCGACATCATGCCGTGCAAGGCGTGGCCGAACTCGTGGAAGATCGTGGTCACGTTGTCGGAGGAGAGGAGCGCCGGCTGCCCGGGCGCGGGCTTGGTGAAGTTGGTCACGTTGACGACGACGGGCTTCCGGCCCAGCAGGCCGCTCTGGTCGACGAAGCTGTCTTCCCACGCGCCGCCACCCTTGTTGGGGCGAGAGAAGAAGTCGGCGTAGTAGAGCGCGATGGATTTGCCGTCGGTGTCGAAGACTTCGAAGACGCGGACGTCGGGCTGGTAGACGGGAAGGTCCTTGCGCTCTTTGAAAGTCAGGCCGTAGAGCTTGTTCGCGGCGAAGAAGACGCCGTCACGCAGGACGCCCTCGAGCTCGAAGTACGGTTTGACCTGCGACTCGTCGAGGTCGTACTCGGCTTTGCGCACCTGTTCGGAGTAAAAGTCCCAGTCCCACGGCTGAAGCTGGAAGCCGCCCTGCTGCGCGTCGATGAGCTGCTGAATTCGGACGGCCTCGGCGCGGGCCTTGCCCGTCACCGGCGCGGCCAGGTCCGTCATCAGCTTGAAGGCCGTGGCCGGGGTCTTGGCCATCTGGTCGTCGAGTGAGAAGGCGGCGTAGGTCGGAAATCCGAGGAGCTTGGCGCGGTCGGCCCGGAGCGAGGCCAGACGGAGAATGATCGCCTTGGTGTCGTTGCCGCCGCCGTGATTGCCGCGCGACGCGGAGGCCTTGAATAGTCGTTCGCGGAGAGCGCGATTCTTCAGCGAGGCCAGCGGCGGCTGCTGGGTGGTGTTCTGCAGCGAGAGCACCCACTTGTCGGTGAGCTTCTTGGCCTTCGCAGCCTCGGACGCGGCGGCAATGTCCGCTGCGGGGAGTCCGTCCAGGTCGGACAGGTTGTCGACCACGACCGCCGATTCATCCGTGTCCGCCAGGATGTGCTCGCGGAACTGGGTGGTGAGCTTGGTCTCCTCCTGGTTGAGCGCCCGCAGTTTCTGCTGGTCCTCTGCGGAGAGCAGCGCTCCGGCCCGCACGAAATTGCGGCGGTATTTTTCGAGGAGAGCCTTCCCCTCTGCATCCGGCGCCGCGGTCTCACGCGCGTCATACAGAGCCTTCACGCGGGCGAACAGCTTCGGGTTGAGATAGATCGAGTCCTGATGCGCGGAGAGCTTCGGACCTTCCTCCGTCTCGACCGCCTGCAGCGCGTCGTTAGTGTTGGATTGCGTGAGATTGAAGAACACCTTGGCCGTACGGGTGAGGAGCTCGCCGGACTTCTCCATCGGCTCGATCGTGTTCGCGAAGGTCGGCGCTTCCGGATTGTTGGCGATGGTCTCGATCTCGGCCATCTGCCGCTTCATCCCCTCTTCGAGCGCCGGCTTGTAGTGTTCGTCCTTGATCCGGTCGAACGGTGGCGCTTCGTACTGGAGCGTGCTGGCAGCGAAGAACGGGTTCTCCGCGGACGCAGCCGCGGGCGCCTTGGCCGCCTCCGGCTGAGTGGCGGATTCGTGATGACAGGCGAACGAGAGAGCGAGCAGGAGAGGTGCGAAACGTTTCATGTCAGGCCGATTCTCTGACAGAACCGCCCGGACCGTTGCAAACGCTTGATGGCGATTTCGGCGCTGGCGTGCTCGCCCGGGCACTCACCACAGAGACGCAGAGACACAGAGGGACAAGCCGCAACCAAGCCGCCGTAGGCGGCGGTAGCCAATAGCACCCGGCTTCAGCC
>JBDTOZ010000051.1:0-11437 GCA_039932995.1 Acidobacteriota bacterium
CGTTGGTCATTGGGACTCACGACCTTCTAGTACGCTGGTTCCAACGTAGTATTTGCAGGTCCGGGTTGATACTGCTGGTCGGATGTTATCTGCTGATATAGCCAGATCGCGAGAAACTCCACCGCTCCGAATGTCGCCGCACGCTGTTGCGCGATGTGCCGTAACTCGTGCGTCAACGTCGTCACGCTACCATTACGCAAATCTTGCATGGTGTTGGAATCGGTATGGACGGTGTTACCTAAAGCAAAGGCTCGATCGCCGTTCAAGTAATGTACGAGTCCTCCAGTGCGGAACTGCACCGTCGATGGGTTCGGCATGCCCGCTACCTTGACCTCAGGTGCGAGGTAGGAGTGGTCGTGAACGTTCTGGCGTGAAAATTCCTTAGCAGCTTCGCCGTGAAAGTCCTGCTTGATCGAGCTCGGATCGTAGCGAACGCCGAAAACGGCAATGCGCGCGGCGGACGCCGCAGCGCCCATCACGAGACCTGCCCGGAACCCGTCCTCGAAGTTTCGTCCCTGGAGAGCGCTGTACGATCCTCCCGCAAGTCCCCCAATCAGTGCGTCACTGCCAATTTCGATCAGCGCGTTGGCAACGTGCGCTCCAAAAGTGTCACCGCCGACGACCGGAAGCCATCCATTGACTGCGCCGCCCAGAGCGCCAAACGCGAAGCCGAGCGCTGCCCCTGTCCAGATTTCGCGAGACGATCCTCCTGTCAGCAGCGGCACGGCGGCCCCCACCGCCCCTCCGAGCAGCGCGCTGCCCAGCACTCCGCCTGCTCCGGCAAGCCCGCCAATCAATCCGCCAATAAGGGCTCCGGTCCACGGATTCTGGCCATTCTCTTTGGCCGCCTGATATCCGAGCGCGCCGCCGATCAGCACCCCTGCAATCACAACCAGCCACACAAACCGTCCCCGCGGATCGCGGTACCGATACGGATTGTTCAGAGAGTATGCATACAGATTGAAGAGCGATGGGTCGGACAGGCCGAGGTCTGGCCGTTCCAGGAGCAGCAGATCAGGCGTTGTGAAACGGCCTGTATAGGGCTCATAGAACCGCGCACCCATCTGCACGAGGCCGAGCGCCGGATCGGGAATCTTCCCGAGGTACGCACCGGGCGCTTCGACGTTGTCGCCGAAGCTGGTGTATGAGAAGTGCTCCAGGATCGAGCCGCGGGGGTCGGCGACGAACCGCAAGCTGCCGTGCGGATCGTGGTGCCACGTTTCCTGATGGCTTTCGTGGCTGGCGCGAGTGTGCACCGCCGCAACAATGCCTCCGATGGCCCGAATGTAGATCACGTTCCCGTCATCCGACTCCTCGTAAAGATCGTCGAAGATGTCTCGGACGTCGGATGCTCCGGCGGTCCCTGTACTAGCTGTGATTCGTGCGCGATGGCCGTGCGCGTCGTATCGCATCTCTTCGACACGTCCGGCATACGTGGCTACGCGCACAAGATGGCCCGAGGTGTCGTATGCGAGCTCCGCCAACCGTTCGCTCTCGATCAGCCGGCCTGCCATGTCATAGCGTCGTGCTCGGGCGATCTCTCCCTGTTCCGTCACAATCCCGGTCAGCAGACCGGTTCGGACTGAATCTTCATAAAGGTACTGCGCAACGCTGTGTTCCGTGTTGCGCAAGAGGTTTCCATCGGGGTCATACGAATAGACATGAGCGAACGGCACGCCGTTGCGTCGACCGCTCGCGCCCACCAGCCGGTGAAGCATGTCGTATTCGAGCCTCCGCTCTTCGTCGAGCAGGGTGTCGATGAAGGCACCAAGCCGCACCGGGTTGCCGACCCCGTCGTAGTCTTGCCTGAAACGCGAAACGACTGTCCCGCCGCGCCGAGTTTCGATCGCGGCCAGACGGTCGGTGTCGTCGTACGTAAACCGGCTCTCCATGCCATTGGGATAGACCACCACGGTCGGGCGCCCGCGCTGGTCGTAGCCGATTCGCTCAATGAAGCCGTCCACACGGGCGATTTCACCTTCCGCGCCGTACTCGTACGCAACGCGCCTCCCGTTGGGATACTCGATCACAGAGAGGAGCCCGCGGAAGTCGTACTCGAAGCGAAACACGAAGTGCTTACCTTCAGGGGTCGTTCTTCGCTTCGCGATGAGCCGTGCATCGGCGCCGTAATCGAGGATCGTGAGGCCGGCGTTGTCCTCGATTGCGCATAGGCGGCCCGCGCAAGCCGACGAGCCGTCGGGCGAGCGGTCGTAGAAGAAACGATGCGTGGCTTCAATTGTGCCATCGGCACGGCGATGCTGAACCGCCACCAGCCGCATGGTGGGGTCATATGCGAACTGCGTGTTGTTCCCGGTCGCATGATCGGTACGTACGAGATTGCCCAGCGCGTCGTGGATGTACCGGGTCACACCGAGGTCGCGGTGGCGTGCATAGATCCGCCGCCCCAGACAGTCGTACCGGTACTGGATGAGAACGCCGCCATCCGCTGCGCGCACGGCATCGACCTGGTTACCGGACGAGTACTCGAACCAGTGCTGCGCGTCCAAGGTTCCGTCGATCCGCTCACGCACCCGCACCAGGCGCCCGAACCCGTCGAAACGGCGCTCGATGTTGGCGTCCAGACCAGCGGCGACAGCATTCGCGTCGGCTATAACCGTGCGAAACGGCTCGAAGCGTTGCTCGCGCCTGCCGCCCGGGAAGGTGAGGCGTACCTCACGCCCAGAGCCGTCGTAGACGTGCGAGTACGGAGCCTCCATCCCCAGCCGGGGCAACGGACCGAAGTGGTTGACGAACCGTGGCCGGCCCTCGCCGGCTATCTTTGCTTGCACGTTGAACATGCGCTCGCCGCTGTGTACCGGGGTACGCCTGCCGTCCTCGCGCAACGGGCCGCTCGACACGGTCTCGAGTTCCGTGCCGCTCGCGCCGTAGAAGCGCCGCATGATCGTTACGTCGGCCAACGTCGCCAGCGGAGCGGACTCGTCCTCGAGTTGGTCGGAAGTGCGGCCGGAATTCCAGGGCATCAGCGTCGTGATCGATGGTGGCCGCGTGGAATCGCCCCCCGGGCCGAAGTCGCCGTGGTCATGACGGACCACGGCCACGAGATTGAGGGCGCCGCTCGCACCGGTGCGCAATACATGGCGCGTGCGGCCGAGGGGATCGTATATGCGCTGCTCCGTCACCCCACTCGGATTGGTCACGGAGGCCATGAGCTCCACGGCATGGTCGTAGCTCGCGGAAGTCACCATTCCCGCGGCGTCGACGCAGTGCACCGGATCGATACCCCAAGTGTCATAGGTAATTGTGGCGTCGTTGCCGAGCGCATCGCGCGCAACCAGTACTTGGCCGGTCGGCGCCGTGCGCGTGCGGCTCCGGTTGCGATACCACCCGGGCGCCAGCACACCCGGGTCGCGGAGGCGATGATGACCGAGCTGAGCCATCTCCCCATCGTCCACCAATGACTCTCCCTCGAGCGATACAAGCTCTTCCACGCGCGTCACCAGACCTCGCTCCGCGCGCCCGAATGGCAGACCCTCGAACTCCGGGCCGTCGTAATAGACTCGCACGCAGGCCAGGACATGGCCATCGGCGTTCAAGGTAGCTCTTTGCCGGATAAGACCCGGCAGCCAGTACGGCGCCGATTCTTCGATGGTTTCTACGTAGTCGAAGATCTCGCGACGCAGCCCTGTGCGCTCGTAATTTCCATCGGAGCGCACTACCCCCGCCTCGAACTCGGTCCATGTCGGATTGACGGCCGAGTCAGGCTCGCCGTGCCGGATCACTGTTCGGCGGAGATCCGCACCTCCTCCGCCTTCCTCGGTCGTCGCCGTGACCGGAAATGGCACCACGACGCGATGGTAGGTGCCGTGACGTTCAATGCGCGCCGACAAGACGTGCGCCGTGCGTTCCATCAAATGCAATTTGGCGCCGCCCGATTGCTGCTCGTAACGATCGATCTGTAGCGGTGTTCCCCTCAGCGCCCGTAACGACTCCCGATCGTCGAGGTCGAGCTGCCGCCGCGCCGCTTCGTCGATCGCCGGATCGGTTCCGGGATGAAAACGCGTTTTTACCAGCCCCTCGGGGCTGGTGTCGTCGCCTGCGATGCCTTGGTCCACTTCGCCGAAGCCGTTGAAGGTGCGCTCCAAGCCATCGAAGTGTCCGTCGTGATACGAGTACCGAGTCGCGGCTTGAATTGAGGCCGGAGCGTCGAAGATGTCGATCTGATCGACAACGGTGATGGAGAACGGCAAGAAGGTCCGCCACTGCCGGGCTCGTTCTTCGTCGTGCAGACGATGTCCCACCGACGTTCCGTAGCTGATGCGAGTGACGTGACCGAGGCCTCCTCTCACTTCGACGAGCATGCGGTGCTCGGGCGCTGAGCCGAACGAGAGAAAATGATGCGATTCCTGTCCTGTGATGTCGGGGAGATTCCAAAAAACACCGGGTCGGCCCATTCCAAGCAGATCGACGACGACCGCCTCGTCGCGCGCCAGCCCGGGAGCGGGAATCGCCGTCGGAGCGGACCATCGGTTGCCTCCGTCGTTAAACCACACTGTGACGACATCGGTGCCGAGATAGACGAGGTCGGAGCGGCCATCTCCGTCCACGTCGATCAGCCGCACGTGAGACGGATCGAAATCGTGAGGTAACACAGGCGCTCCCGCCATCTCCACACGCGCTGCCCACCGCCCCACTGCTTCGTAGGGCCAATAGGAGATTTCGCCGCTCCGCACCAATACGATGTCCGTCAGCCCATCTCCGGTCATATCGCCGGTGAATATCTGCGGGTCAGAGAAGGAGACGTCGGGGAAGACGGAGGCGTCGCGGATCCGTGGTATGCGAAGGGGAGTATCGCTCCAGCCGTCGCGGCCCAGATTCCGAAAAGCCAAGAATGCATCCGGGCCGGTGATGACGACGTCGATTCTGCCGTCACCGTCAGCGTCGTACAATCGCAGTTCGGGATCGGTGAGATCGAAGGGCAAATCGGAGCCGTACGGAACGAAGTCCTCCCACGTTCCGCCCGCCGCGTTCGGAAAGAAACCGGCGCCGCCTGCAGGAGCCCAGAGCAAGTCGACGGTGCCATTACCCTCAAGGTCGAGGAAGCGCACGCGATCATCTGCCGCGGTCATAGTGTTCGGCACGTTCGCGAGGATTCTCGGTCCGCCGAACTTCGCGTTTCCCCGGTTCGGCCAGTACGCCCAGCCGGCCAACGTTCCTTGGATGATCCCCGGGCGGCCGGTTCCCTCGAGGTCGACGAGATCGACCGACGGATCGCCGAGTGCCGGCAATGGCGAGGCGTCACCCGACACTTGCCCCACGGAGATGCGCGAAGCGGTCCATGCGCCGTACTGGAAGTTGACGTCGGGCATCGCCAGCCGCTCTGTCAGGTCGCCCGCTTCGAGGATGACGCGCGTCAGCAACGAGACGCCGGCGTCGTCTCGATATTCCAGACGGTATCGACGGAGCCACCCGCGCATCGACCGTTCGGAGTCGACGCGGATCTCGCGGCATCGCAGATTCTGCACGACAGAAAACCCCGCCCGGCGGGACACGACGGGATCGCGGCGGCCCTCATACTCGAAAACAATCCGGAAAGGACCGTAGGAGACAGACTGGATCAATCGGCCGCCGCCGTCTTCGATATAACGGAATTCCGCACGATTGCCTGTAGGGGTGCGCATCTCGTCCAGCAGCCACTGGAAAGCGCCCAATCCCTGGGGATGTTCGATCCGTGCATTCGCCGAGCTTCCGAGAACATGGACGACGCCATCCTTCGTCGTTACTGTCCAATGATCTCTCTCCCGAAGAATGCGCCAGCCTTTCGTGTCCGTGCGTGGCCGGAAACGGCCTGCCTCGAGCGGCACGAGGTCGTCGCCGAACACGAAGACATCGCTCAAGTCGTCATACTGTGGGAAGCCCTTTCGATGCGAGCGTTGGAGTGTCATGACGGGCACATACCAACCTTGGCCAAAGATCCCGTTGCCCGCACCCGTCGAGTATTGCAGCGAGAGCTCCGGCTTGAAGCCGTTCTGCGCTGACGGTAGCTCGATGGGGATGCTGTATGCGCCGGTCCCGGTGTAAAGATCGGTCTGGAAGGTCTCGCCGAGACCCCGTACGTCGGCGCCTCCCGACGGCAGGGCCAGCAGTGTCGATGACGTCGCGAGTTCGTTACTCATTCAGATCACACGGCGGGAACCAAAGCGTGAACACCTCCGTGCTCGTCGGCCACGATGACCGCATCGGGGGTGATGACAGGTGACGCGAAGATAGGTGCCCCGACATCGACGCTTCGAAGCAGCTTTCCCGTCCAAATGTCGAGGATCGCTACTATGCCGGTGGCCGTGCCGACATAGAGCTCGCCGAGATTCCAGGCGATGGTGTTCCGCACGGCGCCGCGGACATCGACCTTCCATTCCACCACGCCGTCTATGAGCCGAATCCGGTACACGTGTCCGCTTTCGTCACCGATCCAGAAATGGCTAGCATGCATGCGGGCGCTACTGGTCTTGAGGCTACCCGCCAAGCGGATCTGCCAAACCAGCTGGCCGTCTGCTGCCGCGAGCGCATAGAGATGTCCACCTGCGTTGCCGACGACGACGATGGAGTTTGATACGAGCGGCGTGCTCTTGATCTCGTCCACCGTGCCGTCTTCGGCAGTGAAGCTCCACAACAGCGTCCCGGTGCGATCCAGCGCGTACAAGGTCCCACCCGCGCTTCCCACGAAATACGCGCTGCCGTCGAACGTCACACCTCCTTCGACGAATCCATCCGTCTGAAAGACCCATAGATCTGCGCCATCCGCTTCGGCCAGAGCACGAACCTTCGCGTCGCGGCAGCCGAACACCACCGAGCCGGAGAACACTTGCACGGGTGATGTCACGGCTTCTGGCGTTTCGCGGGCCCAGACCAGTTGGCCGCTATCGGCCATCAGAGCCGTGACACCCTTGGCGTGGCCGACGAAGGCTCGACCGCCGCTGAGCGCGATTCCACCCTCGATCGCTCCCGGCAGATCCTTCGTCCAACGCGTCTGACCGGTTTCGACCGCAAGAGAGGTGAGGCGGCCACTGGCGTTTCCGGCGAGCACCGAGGCTCTCTGCGCAGCAGGCGTTCCGTGAACAGCCGACGACACGGTGACACTCCAGAAACGGCTCACGTCCAGGGCGAAGACTTCATCCACGTGACTCGCCACGGCTACGCCACCGCCCGCGTCGATGGCCCAGGCACAGCTGAACTCATGATCGTGGCGAAAGAGTTCCCGGCCATCGCGCAAATCCAGGGCCACGGTGAGCGTCGTTCCAGGAGGGACGGGCCGCTGCCGGACCTGCGCCAGCAGCTTCCCGCCCATCAGCGCCTGGACGACGGGTACACGGTTGCCTGCAGCATAGCGCCACAGGACGTTGCCATTGACGTCGTCGAGTCGCAGAATCTCAGCTGAAGCACCCAGCTGCATTCCAATCGCCACAACCTTGTCTTCTGCGAAGATCGTCGTGCAATTAAAATCGAACGCCTTCGTCCATTCCTCCGTCCCGGCAGGCAAATGCAGTGCTGTTACGCGCGACTTCCCGACGTC
Source organism: Acidobacteriota bacterium (assembly GCA_039932995.1). GTDB lineage: Bacteria > Acidobacteriota > Thermoanaerobaculia > Gp7-AA8 > Gp7-AA8 > QHVT01. Next base: position 7,529 of record JBDTOZ010000051.1, read on the forward strand.
GACAGCATCGAGCTGATCAACCACATAGCAGCGATCTTTGGTGAGAATGGCGGTTCTGATTGGCGCTCTCGCAGTGAAAACACGCGTCGCCGTCCAAGTGGCCGGATCCCACAACTCGACGGCGACACCATCATGCCTAGCGACTAAGATTTTGTTGGTCCAGAGCGAGAAAAGTGCAGGTGCACCAAGCCCAATGGGCACCACCCGCCGAATGACGCCGGTGGCTTTGTCGACAACGACAATGTCATTATTCGACTCCCACGGCATCTCTTTTGCCCCATGGAAAAACAGTTGGTCATTCCACGAGATGATCTCATCACCCAGCCACTCTGCTACGTACGTACGCCACTTCTGAACTCCGGTCAACGCGTCAATGGCGAAGACGAAAGACTCACGCCTATTGGACGGCGTGATCAGGAAGAATCCACTGCAATAGGCGATGCCCCCTTCGACCAAGACGTCTCCGCGGACGTCGGACGCCGTCGGGAGCTCCCAGACCTCGATCCCGTCCGCGAGGCGAATCGCCCGGCATAGTCCTGAGACAGGCTGTCCAGCGCTCACCCCGCTCATCTGGCCGAAAAGAACGAGGCCGTTCGTGAGAGCCGGCCTGCCGAAACTCAGAAACGCGGGGATCGACCACTTCGGGCTTATGGGCAGGCTCAAGGGGCACTCCTCTCAGCGATAACCGTGCTCATACGCAAAAACGACGACGATGTCTTGTACGGTCGAAAGGTCAAGCTTGGTCTCGGGTTTGGACGAGGCGAGCGAAGGGTTCGAGTCCGCATCAATAGCGATTCGATAGGATTGGGGAACGGGGGTCTGGTGGAACGCCCCCGGCGCATCCACGCGCTCGATGCGGGTGACCCCATCCTGATCGGCGCGAAACGTGACTCCAGGATCTCCCAATGTGCTGGTCCAGAAACGGACGGCGAGCGGCACCGGCGCGCCGGAGCGAAGGACACACACAATTGAGAGAGACTCGATTGCCGTCCGGGTGATATTTCGAGGGATCCATTCGTTGAGGAACTCGAACGGTGATTCACCATTCTTCTGGAGCTGACCCCAGACTGGGGAACCGGAGCTGTCGCGCCCCTGGTCGCGCAAACTGAACCACGCTTCGGCGGTGCCGGTCGCGGGCATGTTGGCGCGGTCATTCGCTTCGAGTACAGGATCGTGCTGACACAAGTACGCGACCACCAAGCCGACGTCGGCCGTTGTCGACAGCTGCATATCGTTGGCACGCAGCGGAATCTCGAGTACCCAGCTGCACTGCAGACCCACGTTTTCGAAGACCGTGTTTTCACCAACAGGAGGTGCGATTCCATCGAGGCGCGCGAGAGCTTTCTCCGGCGTCAGCGGTGAAAGCACCATCGTTTCCGTCTGGTGGACTTTCTGCTTCATCGCACCGTCCTGTCCGCGCACTGCAGAAACACCCCCGCACGTCAGCGACCCGACGATGCCGCCGGTCGATGTGAATCCGGCGAACTGCAGAGCGATGCGCTTGATGCGGCCGTTGTAGGTGCCTGGTGCATCGCCGTGGAACTGGTCGAGTGTGGTTTGGAACACCATCCGTCCCGTCCGAATGAATTCGGTGTACTGCAGGGGATATTCGCGGCGCAGCGAGACGAAACGGATAACGAGCTGCGATTTGCTGCCGGTGGCCATGATCGTCTCGTAGAGGAACGCATCGATGTCGCGGAGCAGGAAGTCCGCGGCGTATAGACTGCCAGCGCCCCCGAGATCACCGTAATCGGTGCGAATTCGTCTCACTGCGGCGGTGTTCTCGAAGTTATATGCTTGCTCCATCGCTAGGGCGACGCCGATAGCACGCTCCAGGTAGATCTGCGCGGTGTCACGGACGAGTCGCGCCAGGTCGAAGAACAGCTCGGCGGATGTTTCCCGCGTACGGGCGTCCATGAGATTGACTCGGGCGAAATGATTACGCCACTTCGCCGTGTTTACCGCAGCCTGCGCCGCAGGAAGCCGGGATTGGGCCAAAGCCGTCTGAAGCCTCGCGACCGTGCGTCCGGCCTCAAGCTCCGCGACCGCGTTTCTGAGACGATCGAGCTCGATCCGATAGCTGCGCGTGCCACGTTGCCAAGCTAGGCTCTGGAGAAGATCGGACCGCTGCGCGGTTCCGCCGATGCCAAGATTTTCCAGTCCCGTGTACGTAAGACGGATTTCGTCGTCATCGCTGACCGATGCCGCACCGGCCCAGGCGCTGGCGGCATCGAGGCGCACGATGTCCCAACCCTTGGTGGCATAGCTCACCAGATTGTCCCGCATCAGCGTGGCCCGGGTTTCGGCAAGCTGTTCGGCGCCGAAGGCTGCGTCGACCTCCGCTCGGACCTCATTGAGGTGAGCTTGGTCGATCCGGATGCTCGCCTCTCCCAACGCCACAGTCTGTTCCATCTGCCTGACAGTCTGCGTCTGATCCTCGGCCCGTTGCGTGTAAGCGACGTATTCGCGGTTCGCCTGCGCAGCGAATTGGGCGAAACTGCGCGCGACCTCGCGCAGGTACGCAAAGGAAAAGATCGGACGCCAGGCGGGCGGGCGGCCGAAGAAATCGAGGGAAGCGTCTAATTGCGCGAGTCGCTGAGTCACCGTCGCCAACAAGGCTAGGTGACGCGGCGGAAAATCAGCGGGCGACAGCGGGGCGGGATCCTGCGCGACCTTCTGCAGCCAGAACCGCACCTTCGCGAGCATGATGGCCAAGCTGTCCTGATACAACTTGGACTGGCTCGGCACTTCACCCTGTTTGATGATGACCTCATAATTCATGCGCGCTTTGTCTGTGTTGCCGCTTCGATACGACGCGTCACCCAGGGCGAGATGCACCTCGGCCAAGCGCAGCCACAAATCGGGCGTTTCGAACGGCGGATTGACGTATGGGTAGTGCTCCGCCCGGTTGTAGTACTCGAGCGCTTTGTCGTACTGCTGGCCCAGCTGAACGAGGCAGTCCCCCATTCCAAGGGGGATGTCGGCGAAGTAGAATCGTCCGAGTTCCGCCGGGATTGCCGTTGGGTTCACGCGTGTCGCGAACGAAGGTACGACAGTGGAACGAGTGCCGTGAAGGCTGGCGATGTGGTTGACGACCGCCGAGACTTCGTCGAAATGCTCGGCTGTCCTGTACGAGCTGGATGAACTCGTCGTCAGAAGCTCCCCGCTCTCCAGTAGTTTCGCTTCGGCGTCTGGGTTCAGGTATGAGCGTGTTCGGGTCCCACCCTCGTCGAGGATGGCTGGGCTCGATGCCTGGCGCAATACGGTTCGACCGCCGGAGGCGAGAAGCGATGCGCTCGCGCCCGCTCGGATCGCCAGCTCCGCGCCGGCCCTGAAGAAGGCGCGTGCGACAGGCGCAAACCGAGCCGGCTCAGGCCCCCGCGGCTCCGTCGTGCCATCGCGGAGATCTGGAGGCAGCTGCCCGATGATCAACGCCTCCGCCTGCAGGAACGATGACATCGCGCTGAAGTAACGTTGGCGATGTTTGAGTTCCTGGGCGGAAACAAGGTAGCTAGAGATCTGGTCGTTGACCGACGGTTGATCAGGCACGGCGGCTTCCTTCAATCCCTGCGGATTTGCGTAAACCGCGAGATTATCCCACTAGTCTCGCGCTTACCAGAGGCAGTTCGCTTCCATCCCTGTATGAATCCTCGACTCCACGCAGAGACAGCCTGCCTCGCGTGCCTGATCCGCCGGCGACGAGACGAGATTGCCTTGGTTGGCGTCGTCGCTAGCGAGGTGTGCATCGCATCATTTCAAGCTAGCACGTATGGAGTGTGCGAGAGGGCGTGTGTTAGCCGCGAGCGAAGGATTGACGTTTTTGCGAGAAAACGTGCGTTCGGCAGAATCCGGCTTGTCAGTGCCCCGTCCGGGCGATGCCGTCCGACTGGCGCATCGCCTCGTGCAGCA
>JBDTOZ010000052.1:0-2304 GCA_039932995.1 Acidobacteriota bacterium
CCTCTGTGTTGTTGAAGTCCTCTGTGTTGTTGAAGTCCTCTGTGTTGTTGAAGTCCTCTGTGTTGTTGAAGTCGTAGAGCAGTTCATGGCGATCCGCTTCCGACAACAGAGGCAGCCGTGCAAACGGGTACTCCGGCTCGCGCTCGAGCTTGTCCACCATCGCGTACAGCACCGACTCCAGGGAGCGACAGATCCGTTCTCCTTCGATGTCCGGAACGGTCAACGAGGTCAGGACGAAATCGCCGCCCAGGTCTCCGACGGACATCGTCAACGGGTAGTTGTTGCGCTCACTCGCTTCCAGCAACTCGATGCCGTCCGACGCCGAGGCAGGGTCGCGCCCGGAACGCACTGAGCTATGTCGATAGTTGAGCAGCGCCGTGAACAGCGGCCAGGGCGGCCGGACACCGCTGGCGCGCTGCGCCAAAGCGAGCGGCGCCTGTTCATGTTCGAGCAGCCCGGCCAGGCGCGTTGCGGTTTCACGGACGGCTTGCTGCACGCCACGCCCATTCAGGCGCAGGCGGACGGGCAGCGTGTTCATGAACATGCCGACCGCGCGATCTCCGCCGCGAATCCCCTGACGTCCGGACAACACGCTACCGAACACGACGTCGTCGCGTCCGCTCAGCCGGCCAACCAGCAACGCCCAGGCAGCATGGAACAATACGGCCGGCGACAGGCGTTCGCGGCGCGCCGCTTCGTGGAGGCGCCGTGCCAGGTCGGCGGGCACAGTCCGCCGCGTCTCCGCGAGCGTTTCGCCGCCTCCCAGCGTCTCCACGATCCCGAACGGAATGGCCGGCTCGTCGAAATCGGCCAGTTCGGCTCGGAACCAGGCCTCGTGTTGTTCCGCCGACATCCGTCGCGCCTGCGCGATGAAGTTTCGATACGGCAAAGGGGCCGGCAGTTCCGATTGACGGCCGGCCATGAACGCGTCGATCTCGGCGATCAGAAACTCCGTCGACAAGTGATCGGTGATCAAATGGTGGCTGAACAGCGCGAGATGGCATCTGCCCCCGTCCTCGTCAACATCCGGCTCGTAGGCGACTACCGCAGCCATGAGCGGAGCCCGGGTCAGGTCGAGCCGCTGCTCGCGGGGGTCTGTGGCTTCCACCAGGTGCTGGAGCGTGGGCGCCGGCAGGTTCCGCTCTTCGACGGGCATTTGGGCCTGCCGGCAGACGACCTGCGCCGGCTTCGTCAGACCCTCCCAGCGGAACGAGGTGCGCAAGCTGTCGTGGCGAGCGATCACGTTCTGCAGTGCAGTCAGGAAGGCATCGAGCCGGTCGCGCGATTCAAACGCCAACACCCGCCGCGACAGATAGGGATCGCCTCTTTCCTGGATCAGGTGATGAAAAAGGATGCCTTCCTGCAAGGAAGAGAGACCGTAGATGTCCTGCACATTGGCGACACCTCCCGGCACGCTGGCCACGACCGCATCGATCTCCGCCTGATCCAGGTCGATCAATGGCAGCAGCTCAGGTGTGATCTGTCTGCAGTCGGCGCCGATCCGCTGTTCGGGCACTTCGGAATCGTTCGTCGCCGCGGATTCGGTCACTCGTGCGGCCAGAGCCGTCAACGTCGGTTCGACGAAGACATCCCGCACGAGCAGAGCAAGACCTCGCTCGCGCAGGCGCCCCACCAGGCTGACGGCCAATAACGAGTGTCCCCCGAGCTCGAAGAAGTTGTCATGCCGGCCGGCGCGATCGACGCGGAGCAGCGCTTGCCACAGTTCCGCCATCGTTTCTTCGATGTCCCCCTGCGGTGGGGCGTACTGGTGTGCGCGCACGGAGAGGTCCGATGCCGGCAAGGCCTGCAGATCCACTTTGCCGTTGACGGTCAGCGGCAGCGCGTCGAGCCAGACATAGGCGGCCGGCAACATGTACGACGGCAGTTGCGCGGACAACTGCGCGTGCACGGCGCTTTGCCGTTCTTGCTGTGTGCCCTCATTGTTGGCGGCCACCAGATAGGCGACGAGTTGTGCAGCGTCGGCCTCGCCCCAGAGCCGCACCACGGCCTCACCAACGTGTTCGCTCTGCCTGAGCCGGCTCTCGATCTCGCCCAGCTCGATGCGGAAGCCGCGCAGTTTCACCTGCCGGTCCATGCGGCCCAGGAATTCGAGCTGGCCATTCAGCTGCCCATTCAGCTGCTGCCCATTCAGCTGCCCATTCATCTGACCAACAAGGCGCCAGCACGCCTGGTCGCCGCTGCGATACAAACGGCCTTCGCCGAACGGGTTGGCAACGAACTTCTCGGCCGTCAGTTCCGGACGATTCAAATAGCCCTTGGCCACACCGGCTCCGCCGATGTACA
>JBDTOZ010000053.1:0-2923 GCA_039932995.1 Acidobacteriota bacterium
GCTCCTCGTTCTGATCGACGGGCGGGCCATCTATTCGCCGCTCTTCTCGGGGACTGCGCTCCAGCATGGACCTTCCCCGCGGTTTCGGAGTGGATCTGTGGCTGCGTAACGTTGGTGGCCTGAAGAGTCCCGAGGTGCCCTCTTATCTCGAGGCCGACGTGCGCGTGGCCTGGCGCGCGAGCGACGAGCTCGAGCTGTCTTTCGATGGACAGAATCTGCTGCACGAGCGCCATCTCGAAATTCGTGAATCCTTCCATCGCCCCGACCGAGATTCCGCGCTCGCTCACGCTGACCGCACACTGGACTCCCTGAGATGTCATTCCCTCGCACTCACACGGCCCGCCTCGTCCGGCCGATCGTGGTCGCGATTTTGTTCGCGGCCTTTCCGGCTCATCCGGCCGATCGCTCGCTCGAATACGCCGTCAAGGCGACGTTCCTCTACAAGTTCGCCTCCTTCGTCGAATGGCCGCAAGGCTCATTTGCGCACGAGTCCTCTCCGCTCAATCTCTGCGTGGTCGGGGCCGATCCCTTCGGCGGCCGCATTCAGGAAGCGGTCTCGGGTCAGAGCGTCGGCAGGCATCCGATCGTCCTGCGGCAGCTCGCCAAGGCCGAGCCACAATCCGATTGCCACGTGATGTTCGTGTCGCGATCGGCCAGTCAACCGGCGGCCGAGGCGCTGCAGGCGGTGAGCGGTACGCCCACGCTCACCGTCACCGACTCGGCTCTCGGCGCCACCGCGGGCATCATGCACTTCGTCATCGTCGCCGGCCGGGTGAGTTTCGACATCGACAACGCGGCCGCGTCGCGAAACCACCTCGTGATCAGCTCGAAACTGCTCGCGTTGGCGCGGAAGGTCACCGCAGCGCGGCCGGCAGCCACGCCATGACCGCCGTGGATCACGTTCGCGGGCCGCGCCGGTTCACGCCTGCGTACGCGCTGACGGCGGCAATCGCCCTACTGGTGGCGGGGATCGTGATCTCGGCGTACCAGGATCGGGTGTTCCACGCCCAGCAGATCCGCGAGGTGACGGTCCAGGGTGAGATTCTTGCCGCGAGCGTCACCGCCGCTCTCGTATTCGAAGATGCCAGGGCCGTGCAGGAGCACGTCAGCGCTTTGCAGATCAATCCGCAGATCGAGGCGGCCGGCGTGTACGACGAGAGGCACGCTCTGGTCGCCAGTTTCGTGAGGAGGGGTCAAGAGCCGCTGCCACCCTCGGCCCCCGATCGATCCCCCCTCGTCCGCGGCCGCAGAGCGATGGTCATTCTTCCCGTCGCGCAGGACAGGGTCCGCCTCGGCACCGTTTGCATCCGCACGATCGATGAGCGGCTCGGTCAGAGGCTGGCGCGCCACGCCGCCGTCATGCTGCTCGCGGTCATGGCCGCGGTCCTGATGGCATTCATGGGCACCTCGCAGCGCACGTTGAGAGAAGCGAACCATCAGCTCGAGACCCGCGCCGTGGCGCTCGCGGAGACGAACCAACTGCTGCAGAACGAAATGGAAGAACGGAGCAAAGCGGAGGATGCGTTGCGTCAGAGTCAGAAGATGGAGGCCGTGGGGCAGCTCTCCGGCGGCATCGCCCACGACTTCAATAACCTGCTCACGATCATCCGGGGGAACCTGCACCTTTTGAAGCAGAGTGCCCCCGGCGATGAGTCGGCGATTCCGACCTACGTCGAAGGGGCCAACGAGGCGGTCGAACGCGCCGGTCAACTGGTCCGGCGTCTGCTGGCATTCTCACGGCGCCAGCCGCTCTCCCCCCGTTCCGTGGACCTGAGCGAGCTCGTCACCGGAATGAAGGATTTGATTCTCCACTCTGCCGGTAAGCTGGTTCGCATCGAATGGGACCTCAAGGGAGAATGGAAGACGCTCTGCGACGTGAACCAGATGGAGAACGTGATCCTCAATCTCACGATCAACGCACGCGATGCGATGCCGGAAGGCGGAACACTCACGATCGAGACCAACGACCTCTCGCTGCCAGACGGATTCCTCGGCGGGGAAGTTGCACCCGGCCAGTACGTCGAAGTGAGAGTGAGGGATACAGGCACAGGAATGACTGACGAGGTGCGCAAGCGTGCGCTCGATCCGTTCTTCACCACCAAACCTCACGGCCAGGGAACGGGCCTCGGGCTCAGCATGGCCTTCGGCTTCATCCGCCAATCCAACGGTCACCTCATCATCGACACGGCCCCCGGCAAGGGGACCACGATCGCCATTCTTCTCCGCCGCCATTGCCGGACCGATTCGCAGGGGGCCGCGTGAGCAATTCGACCATGCCTGAAGAGAACCGCTTCACCGTCCTTTTGGCGGAAGATGAACCGATGCTGCGCCGTGTCGTCCATGAAACGCTGCGGCGCGGTGGATTCATCGTCGTCGACGCCGAGGACGGAACGGCCGGTCTCGAGATCCTCCAGTCGGACACATCGATCGACATTCTGCTCACCGACATCAAGATGCCGGGTCTCAACGGATACCAGCTCGCGGAGGCCGGCCTTTCGCTCCGGCCGGCCATGAAAGTGATGCTGATGACCGGCTATGCGGACGAAGACATTCCGGAGACCATTCGGGAGGCCTCCATCCCCATCATGAGAAAACCGTTCAACTTCGACAATCTGGCCACCTCGGTTCGCGACGTCATCCTTTCACGCTGACGAGTGGCGAGAAAGCTCACGCGGCTCACGGCTCACGCCTCGCGAGTGCCCGGTGGACTCCACCGAGTTTGCCATTTGACGCGGGATGCGACGGGCAGGATGCGCGGTTCATCGCGCCAAGGCACTCCGGTGGGGCCGCGGGCATCCTGCCCGCGGTGGACAGTCCACTGCTCCGCCCGCGGTAGCGGGCGTGACGCGCGAAGGCGCGTTCCACAATCTAGCCCCGGGCTCGGCCCGGGGAACGCGGGGTGTCCGTGTGGTGCGGCCGCGAA
>JBDTOZ010000054.1:0-2433 GCA_039932995.1 Acidobacteriota bacterium
GCGGCGAGGACGCCGCACAGCCAGCCGGCGAGACGCCGGCGTTCCTTGGTTGCGGCTATGCCATCCTCTGTGTCTCCGTGCCTCTGTGGTGAACGTCCCTCCAGGCCCGCTAGAATTCTCCGGTGCGCAAGATTCTCCACGTCGACATGGACGCGTTTTACGCGTCGGTGGAACAGCGCGACGATCCTTCTCTGAAAGGGAAGCCGGTCATCGTGGGCTGGCCGGGTGAGCGGAGCGTGGTCTGCGCGGCCTCGTACGAGGCGCGCACGTTCGGCGTCTTCTCGGCGATGCCGGCTTCGCGCGCGAAGCGGCTCTGCCCGGAGGGGGTCTGGCTCCATCCCGACTTCGAGCGCTACCGCGCGGTGTCGCAGCAGATCCGCGGCATCTTCGAGCGTCATACGCCCCTGGTCGAGCCTCTGTCGCTCGACGAGGCTTACCTCGACGTGACGCAGGAGCTGACCGGCATCCCCACCGCCACCGAGACGGCCGAGAAGATCCGCAGCGAGATCCGCGAAGAGACACACCTCACCGCCTCGGCGGGCGTGGCTCCGAACAAGTTCCTGGCCAAGATCGCCTCCGACTGGCGCAAGCCCGACGGCCTGTTCGTCATCCGGCCCCACCAGGTGGAGCGCTTCCTGGTCAGTCTCCCTGTACGCAAGATTCCCGGTGTGGGCAAGGCCACCGAGGCGCTGCTGCAGGAGATGAACATCCTCACCGTGGGCGACCTCCACCAGTTCGACGCGGCCACGCTGGTGGAGCGCTTCGGACGATGGGGCACGCGCCTGTATCAACTGGCCCGCGGGATCGATGAGAGCCCGGTGGAGCCTTCGCGGAAGCGGAAGTCGTGGTCGAGCGAGAACACCTTCGCCCAGGACGTGACCCGCGAAGAAGCCGCCGCCTGGATCCGCGAGCAGTCGCTCAAGCTGTGGGAGTCGCTGGAACAACGCTCCCTTCGCGGCCGCACGGTGACCGTGAAACTACGCACGCCCAACTTCCAGACCGCCACCCGCCAGCTCAGCCCTCCCGACCTCCCCGCCAGCGGAGACGACATCGCCCGCATCGCCATCTCGCTCCTGGAACGATTCGAGTTCCCCCCCGAAGCCCGCTATCGCCTCGTCGGCGTAGGAGTGTCGAATTTTCTGGAAGAGGAGGAGGCCCCTGTCGTCGAGCCTTCGCTTTTCAAGGGGTGAGCTCGGTCGGCTCCTCTGGTCTTTTCTCGTCTTTTCTCGTCTCCTCGTCTCCTCGTCGTCGAGTCTTCGAGTCTTCGAGTCTTCGAGTCGTCGAGTCTCACAGTCGCACAGTCTCAGAGGACCGCTGGCTCGCGCGTCTATGAGACTGTGAGGCTATGAGACTGTGAGACTCCTCCGCGTGGAACTCGACGACTCGAAGACCCGAAGACTCGACGACCCGAAGACGAGGAGACGAGGAGACGAGGAGACGAGGAGACCGTACAATGCGGCGCGGAAGGAACTGAATGAACCCCATCACCGTCGCACAGTATGGAATCGGGCCGATCGGTGCTGAGATCGCGCGGTTGCTCCTCACCAAACCCTGGATCCGGGTCACCGGCGCCGTCGACATCGACCCGAATAAGATCGGGAAGGATCTCGGTGAAGTGATCGGCCTGGGCCGGAAGGTCGGCGTGACCGTCACGGCCGCTCTCGAAGGCAGGCCCGACGTGGTCTGTCACTCCACCGGCTCGCGTCTGCGCGAGGTGAATGGACAGCTCGAAGCACTCCTCTCCAACCGCTCGCACGTCGTCTCCACGTGCGAGGAGCTTTCCTTTCCTCTCGATGAGGAGATCCGCGCGAAGCTGGACGGAATCGCCCGGGCCAAGAACGTGGCACTCCTGGGCACCGGCGTGAATCCGGGCTTCGTCATGGACAAGCTTCCCCTCACCCTCACCTCCGTCTGCCAGGAAGTGACGTCCGTGGAGATCCTCCGCATCCAGAACGCGTCTACCCGCCGCGAACCGTTGCAGCGCAAGGTGGGCGCGGGGATGACCGAGGACGAATTCCGCGCCGCGGTCGCCTCCGGGCGGATCAAGCACATGGGCTTGCGCGAGTCGCTGATGATGGTCGGCAAGGGTCTGGGAGTGCAGTTCGACCACGTGACCGACGAGACGATCGCGCCGATCGTGGCGGAGAGCGAAGTGGTCACGCAATATCTGCGCGTGGCCCCGGGTCAGGTGGCCGGCGTCCATCAAACCATTTCCGGCACGGGCCGGATCAACGTCAGCCTCGAGCTGCGGATGTACGTCGGCGCCGAAGCGGTGGCCGCCGACCGCGTGATCGTGCGCGGAGTGCCCGACGTGGAGATGGTCATCAAGGACGGCGTACACGGCGACCGCGCCACCGCGGCCATGGTCGTCAACGCCATCGCCCGCATCGTCGACGCGCCCCCCGGCGTGCTGACGATGGACGACATCTCGAT
>JBDTOZ010000055.1:0-6844 GCA_039932995.1 Acidobacteriota bacterium
CGCGCGAAGGCGTCCGGCGGGAGATAGAACGGCGCGCCGGTGCGCACGGTCGTCCCGAGATAGATGGCGTCCGGGGGAAGGCGGGAGGGTGCGCCCGGTTTCGGCGCGCGTGGGGCAGGCGTGCGCGTTGTCATTGGACACCCTGTCCGTTTTTAGGCGCGCTCGCGGCGCCGACGTGCTGCATCATCGAGAGGAGCGTCGCGCCTTGGCGCGCGTCCGCCTTCGCGTCGAGACGCTTCTTGAGATCCTCGTACTCGCGGCGAAAGGCCTTGCGCTCCGGGGGCGTGAACTCGCGGTCCTCGCGCATGTGCGCGAGCAGCTCGTCGCGCGCCCGCAGCGCGGCCGCTTGCGCGTCGTCGCCGTCAAGCCGCGCGCGCAGATAGAGGCATCCAGCAAAGGCGTGGTACGGATGCCGCGCATCAGCGAGGACGACGCCGGCCTGGACTTCTCGGAGGACGGAGGTCGCCTCCGCTGAGAGGCGCGCGAGGAGCGCGTCGCGAGCGGCGTCTTTCGCGGACGCAGGGCTGCTGCGCGGCGCGGCGGGGTGGGTGGTCGACGTCGTGGCGCGATCCGGACGCGCGGCCTTGAGCGCGGCAAGACGCTGTGCCAGCTCTTCGGCCTGGACCTCCGCGGTGAGCCTCTGGACACGCATCGCCTGCTGGACCACGCCCGCGACGTGTTTCTCGCGCTCGGCCGCTTCCTTGCGTGTGACTGCGTTGGTCGCACGCGTCGTCATGAGCACGTCGATATCGGTCGTGCATCGCTCCATGTCGCGCGCGGCTGCCGTAGCGGCGACCGCCAGCTGGTCGCAGTCCCCGGCGATGCGGATGATGGACTCGGTGATCTGCTCCGCGTGCCCGAAAACGACCGCGAGGCGCTTTGCCCGGCACGGCGTGAGGTCTCCCGCGGCGGCGCGCTGGACGAGCGTGCGAACGGCTTCCGTGGCGGACTGGGTGACGTCGCTTTTCGTGGCGAGCCTGGGGACTACGGGCTGATAGCGGACGACGGCCTTCGTCACTTGGCACCTCCGCGCTGAAGCATGGCGACGAGGCGCTGCAACTCCTGCGTGCGCCGGTGGACGATCGAGAGCACTTCCTGCACGGAGGCGTGCACGGAGCTGGACGCGCCGAGGACGCGGGCGATCTGCGCGCGGTGGTACTGCGCGGCGGCGCGGTCGGAGGCGCGAAGATAGGCGAGCGCGACGCAGACGCCGAGGCCGATGCCGGCGAGGAGGAAGAGGAGCCCGGCGCCGAGCAACACCGCGGTGCTCGCAGGTAGCGGCAAGACGAGGTAGCCGGCGTCGGCGTCGCGGCACGCTGAGACCGTCGCGCTGAGCGGCAGGAGGACGGCGACGGCAGCGTAGCGGCGACGGCGCGGAGATGGAGGCGTCAGAGAGGAGGAGTCGTGCGACCAAGCGCCGTGGAAGGATGGGGCGACGCGGCGCAGAAGGCTGTGCAGACGCTGGCTCTTAGAGGCGATCCGGCGTGCGCTCCACACCGAAGCACCTGTCGCCTCGTAGGAAGCGACAGGTGACTGGACAGGTACGAACAGGGTCATGAGATGCGTTCCTTTCCGATGCGCCGTCCTCGATGGACGGGTCGCGGAAGGAACTCTGCGCTTCGACTAGGAGCGCGGATCGGAACGGGTCGAAGTCAGAGCGGCACCGGTCGAAGGATCATGGCTGTCGTCGCAGCGAAGCGATCGGATCTGCACGACGCGTTAGTACGAAGTGTTCCGCGCCACGCTCGCCGACTGCGCGTGGGATCGATGGAGAACACTCCTCGGCCAGCTTTCTCCGAGAGCGCCGCCGATCGCTGTCAGAGGGGTCCACAGAGGACCGTGCGCGGCATCGAACGCGAGGACAGGCGTCGAGCCGCCGTTGCGCGTGCGGAGGATGCGTCGCGATCCTCGCGTGTCAGCCAGCGATGATGTCGAGCGCCCGGTAGACCGAAACGACGTAGAAGACCCACAGCCCGAGAGCTCCGGCCGATCCGAAGACGGCGGTGGCCGACCACCATAGATGTCGACGGCCGGTCTCACGTCGTGCGCGCACGACGTCGCGGACTCCTGAGGCAAGCCCGATCGCCGCCGCGACGACGGCGAGGGCGAAGTCGACGCTCGGAAAGGCCGGCAGCGTGGCCGCGACGGGCGAGAAGACGTAGACGGCAAGGCTAAGGAGCGCGAGGAGATGCGGAATGCTGCGGCGCATAGTGGGGGGGTGAAGGTGAGAATGCCCGGACGGGTCTTCCCGCCCGGGCGGCAGAATCTATTTGCGAACGCGCGTGAGGTAGGACCAGTCGTCGGTCGACGAGTACACATTGAAGCACTTCGTGATCTGGCTGTCCCATCCCCACATCGTGCAGATGGTGTCGTTCGACGTCCCAGACGCGTCGGTGTAGCCATAGACGGTCACGGTATGACCAACCTTGCCGCCGTTTTGGGTGAAGCTCAACATGGCCGGTCGGCCGGCGTTGATCTCGTCGATGAGGTTGATCCATCGGAAATACACGACGTTGTCCGCCGTGAACGACTTGTACCCTTTGCTCGCCGCGTACTTCGTCATCCCTGTCGGCATATTGGAAGACAGCGTGGCGCCGGTCCCGGCCTTATCACCGAGACAGTAGGTCCCGAGCGCGGACCGGATCTCCTCGAGCGCCTTGATGACGTCCGCTTCGTACGGATACGTGTGCTTGCGGTTGCCGCTATCGGTCCCGATGAGCTTCGGGAAGCCATTCCGGTCCCAGTACTCGAACAACGCCGCAGCCGCGACGGGCGTGCACCCCGACGAGCAGGTGCCGTTCGGCCACTTCCGACTCTCCTGATAGAACGACGGGAAACTTCCGCGACCGCCGGGGACTTCGCGCGAAACGGTGGCGGTGAGTGCGAGCGAGCGCGGCTCGTTTGGCGCGGCCGTGCGTGCACCGAGTTCCGTGCGGACGGCCTGCTGCTCAGCAGCCCAGGCGTCGGTCACGCGCATCCGCGGCGTGAAATGATCGGTCCATTCGTCCGCCGTCGTTGCGACGAAGTCCGGCGCGTAGTACACGGTGTGCGTCTCGGGCACGACGAGAACCTCCGCCGTCATGGGCAGGGGCTCCATCGAGTCGAGGAGATACGCGGCGCCGTACTGCTCATTGCCGCTGTAGTAGAACGTGACACGCGCGTGGTCGATCGGCACGGCTAGCGCTGCTCCGAGGTGGGACAGGAGGCCTTCGCTCAGGGGACGACCCTCGGGGATGTATCCGGTGATCGCCGTCGTCCCGGTCGTCGCGCCGGCGTACACCGCGCCCACTGCTGCGCCATCGCGCTCGATCGTGAATTCGTACACCAGCGCGGTTCCGGCGCTCGTTCGGAACGTGGCCGTCTGCCGCAACGATGTGCCGCGCCATTCCGGCCGCTCGCCTGAGGCCGCGAGCTCGGCGACGTACGCGTCCACAGCGCGCGCGGCGGCGTTCGCAGCAATCGGCGGGAACGCCGCGATGCTCCGGCCATTCGCGGGAAACAGTGGGCGGTCGAGCGGTAGCGCCGTACGCTGTGAGAAGTCGTCCTGATACCCGCGGCGCTCGCTCGCGGATGCGGTTTCAGGACGCGTCAGGAGGAAGCCCGCGCAAAGAGCAAGCAGCGCAAACGGGCGCGCAGCGCGGGAGACACGACGACAAGCGGAAGCGTGCATATTGAACTCCGAATCGTGTGGTGCTCGTTCCGAGGACCGAGCGTTGATTGTTACGGGTGTGCTAGACCCGGACCGCCCCGGAAGCTTTCTGGCCAGTCAAGTATGTACAACAGACGGCGCATAAAAGCAAGCGGCGACAATCGCGCGGCAAAGGCGGGTGCCCGCGCCTAGCACGCGCGGACACCCTAAGACACGATTCGGAGCTTCGACGCCCCCGAGCGGGTGAACCGCAAGAGAAGCGGAGGAAGACTCCGCCCCTATCGTAGGTCGAACTACGGCGGAGTGCAAGCGCGAACATATTGATGGGACGAGACTTACCTGCTACGCATTAGTCGCGATCCGAAGGAATTCCGCAAGTTTTTCACCGGCGCGGCATAGGTGCGGCGAGTGCACATGGACAAGGGCAGAAGTCGCTGCGACAACGGACCTTGCGTCGATCTGGAGGGATGTGCGTTCAGGCACTTTTCCGCAGGTTGTACGGATTGCGCACAACTATGGCTGAGCGAGGTTCGCGTATACGACGTGAAGATGGGCCGGAGGCCTCGGCGCGGCGTCCGGGTCGCCACTACGCGAGACTACTGCGATTCGAGATGTCGTACGTAGCACAACAGCGGCATGGCGAACCCGCCGTGATGCACGCGAGCGGAACGAGATGGAAAACGTGTGCAACAGGCCGAAGCACCTGTCGCCTCATGGGAAGCGACAGGTGCCGGATAGGTACATCGTTCAGAAGATCGTGCCGTTTTAATGTCCCGGCGTCCTGGGACGGGTCGCGGAAAAGAACCGTGCGGGTCGAGAAGACGTGTACATCGGAACGGGTCGAATGTGCGACGCGTATCAGGCTCTCTCGTCGTCGAACACACGCCGGGCGACGAACAGCCCCCGGATCGGAACACCAGCGAATCTTGCCGCCAGCACGGTCTTCGCGGCGACGAAGTGCGCGCCGGTCGTCAGCACGTCATCGACGAGGGCAATGCTGCGCGGTTCGGGATGCGCGAGCGATTTGTCCAGAACGAAGTTCGCCACGAGCTGCGCGATCGTGGGCCGGGCCGTCGTCGCGTGTGCGGGCGTCATGCTCGCCGCGCAGAGGAGCAACTCGCGGATGTCGAGGTTCCCCTCGACATCGACCGCCCGGAGGACTTCGAGCATGCGGTCGTCGTAGAGCGGATCGCTCTTGGCCTTTGAGGGCGGCATGGGAACGAGGGTGACGCGGCGGAGCGCCGAGAGGTTTACGGAGGCGCGGAACTCGCGGGCGACCTGTTCGATCGCGCGCTCCTTATAGTGCCACTCGGATCTTCCCCGCCGATCGGGAGGCTTCTTCAGGTTCAGGATGAGATGGTTCGTCTCACTGCCGGCGTAGCCGCGGCCCGCCGTGTACTCGCGGAGGAAGTAGCACTGGTCGGCGGCGGTGAGGTGTGGGTAGAGTGGGCGAAGCAGGTCATCGACTGCGGTGAACACCCCGGAGGGCCTCCAGCACCTCGGCGTGGTCGCGGACGCGGATCGCGCCGTGCTGCTCGACGAACGTGTGCGGCCAGCGGGCTGCGGGGTCGCGGAAGCAGCGATCGAGAATGAAGAGCGGGCGGCCCTGCTCGATGGCAGCCCGAGCGAGGATGCGCGCGCCCGACATCTCGCCGGCTTCGACGATGATGCTCGCGCGCGTAAGTGCGGCCATCGTGACGTTCCGCTCGCGAAAGAACGCCCGGTTCTGCATCCACGTCTGCTGGTAGTAGCGGAGTACCGGGACTTGGCTCACCACGAGGAAGTCGCGCGCGATGCGCACGTGCAGCTCTGCATTCGCGCGCGGGTAGGTCTCGGAGATCGGCGTGCCGATCACCGCGATCGTGCGGCCGGAGGCGTCGAGCGCGGACGTATGCGCTTGCGTGTCGATGCCCTCGGCGAGACCGGAGACGATGGTCCAGTCCTCGGCGACGAGCGCGCGCACGAGCGCGTCGGTTTCCGCGAGCGCGGCGGGTGAGGCTTTGCGCGTTCCGACGACCGCGACGGCATCGGTCTCGATGAAGTTCCAGGTGCCGAGGGAGTAGACAAGCTCCAGCGGGTGGCGGGTGTCGCGGAGCGCCTGCGGGTACTCGTAGCTCTGGCGGAACTGGACGCCGAAGTGCGGGACGCCGTGTGCGGCGAGGACGGTCCTCACCTCGACCGCCGTGGCGGCCGCGATCTCCGGCGGGACGAAGTCGGAGGGGCGCTTGTCCGGGTGTGCGCGGAACTTGTTCGCGAGCGTCTTGAAGGTCGCACCCGGCTGCGTCCACAGCCACTCGTACGCGCCGAGCTCGCGGAGCGGAGACATGCCGCGGACGAAATCCTCGGCGTCATGGAAGGCGAGCGCGGTCTGCTGCATGAGAAGCCTCACGGGATTGTAGCGCGCGTGTGGGCGGTGGGCGTGCGGTCTACAGGCAGGAGAGCGCCCGTCGCGCGTGCGGCGGGGCGGCGGGACGGGATAAGTCGTGAGAAAACCGGCAGAGGTGTTGGCGGCAGCCGCATCGCGGAAGTGCTGCGGTGTCCGCGAGCTACGGCGAGGCGGATGATACGAGGAGGAGAAACTACCCCTCCGGTTGTAGAACCGGAGGGGTGACCGGACAGGTTGTAGGTGCATTGTGAACTCGTCCTTTCGTTCTGGTAGAAGGTCATCGCGACTCCGAACCGTCGCCGTGGCGGCGGTTCAAGACGTCGCGCACCGCGCCGAGCACGCGTGCGTCGGGACGTGCATAGCGCGCGGTCGTCGCCTGGTCCGCGTGGCCCATCACCTTGCTGATGATGGCGAGGGAAAGTCCCTCCGACGCGAGCGAGGAGCCGTACGTGTGGCGGAGATCGTGGAACCGAACCGTGCGCGTGATGCCGGCGAGCTGCTTGGCGATGGCGAACGTTCGTCGGATGCGCGTGATGGAGAGTGGCGCGCCAGCTTCATCGACGAAGACACATTCGCCGACGACGGTTCGAGCACGGCACTCGCGGAGTGATGCCTCGCACGCAGCGCTAATCGGGACGACGACCTCGCGCTCGGTCTTCTCCATGACGAGTTGAATCCAGCCGTCAGTCCAGCGCACGTCCTTCCACGAGAGCCGACAGAGATCTCCGAGCCGGAGACCCGTGGTGAGCGCGACGACGAAGAACGGGCGGAGGGCGCGGAAGCGCTCCCAATACTCGTTCGCGGCATCG
>JBDTOZ010000056.1:0-3140 GCA_039932995.1 Acidobacteriota bacterium
GCCCGCGGCGAGGACGCCGCACAGCCAGCCGGCGAGACGCCGGCGTTCCTTGGGCAGAGAGGTTGACAGCATCGGGCGATGCCGGGACACTACCGGCGGATGCTGCCTTCCGTTTCCACGTCCACGCACGACTCCCGGCGGGTCACACAGGTCACGCTGAAGGCCGTGGTCCTGCTGGCCAGCGTCCTCTTCGTCGTGTTCGCCATCTCCTTCATCTTCAGCGACCGCGGCCTTCCGGAGCTCCAGCAGGCCCGGACCCGGGTTGCCGCACTCCACGACGGCATCGTCAAGCTCGAAAACGAGAACGCCCGCCTGCGCGCCGAGATCGACAGCGTGAAAAAGTCGTCCTACGCCATCGAACGGATCGCCCGCGAGGACCTGGGCATGTCCAAGCAGGGCGAAGTCGTGTACATGATGCCGAAGAAGTAGTCGGGCAACAGGGCACACATCCCACACGGGCGGGTCCGTCCGGCAACATACAATCCTGGGAATGAGTCCACGTGTGAAGTTCATCCGCCACAAGGCGGCCGAGATCCTGTTCATCGACTGGAGTGATGCCAGCGCCGACGAAATTCTGGCGGCGATCGACAGCGCCAGGCTCATGATCGCCTCCCGCCCTGCGCAGTCGGTGAGAACGCTGACCAGCGTCTCCGGTTCGCGGCTGGAGAGACGCGTCGCAGACGTCCTCAAAGACTACGTCGCCCACAACAAGCCCTACGTGATTGCCGGCGCGGTGGTCGGTCTGAATGACCTGAAGTCCGTGGTCTTCAACTTCGTCAACCGCGCCACCGGCCGCTCGCTGCGGGCGATGGGCTCGATCGACGAAGCCAAGGACTGGCTCGCCAGCGCGACCACGAACTGACTCCCGGAGCTACTTCTCCAACAACGCCGCGTATCCCTCGAGCACTTTGGCCAGCACGACGATCTCGCGATTGGCCTCGTCCCACTTCTTGAGCTCGATGGCCTCGCGCACCGCAGGGAAGGTCTTCACTCCGTAGCCTGTATAGAGGCCCGGGGCGTAGACGTGGTGGCGGTACCAGGGTCGCGACGGCAGTCCTTCGTCGCGGGTCAGTGCGCGCTCGAGACTCATCATCACGCGATCCTCGCGGGTGGCCGCGGTATCGAATTTCGCGGCGCTCTTCCGGAGATGATCGACGGCGTTGGTCAGCGCCGCGAACTCGAGGTGGGGGACGGGCTCCATCCCTTTCGGGGCATGGAACGGCTTGGTCGGATCCGCGGCCAGCTCCATCGTGCGGTCGCGCAACTGCCGGTTGCGCTCCTCGGCATCGGCACGCGCGGTGTCGGCGAGCTTGGTGACTTCCTCGAGATACCGCCCGGCCGTGGCCGCGAACGTGGTGGCTTCGAAGGGAAGCGTGTTGGCGTTCGCCAGGCGCAGCATCATCCGTCCCGTGGTCATGGCCTGGGTGACGCCGTAATCGAATTTCGGATCGACGAAGCGATTGAAGTGGTCGAACGAGTCATACGCGGAGTGGTAGACGCCGTACTCATCCTCCCCCCCGTACCCGACCGCCAGCGACGCCACGCCGGCGTGCTGGAGGAAGGGAGTGAAGTCGGAGCCGGAGCCGAGTGCGTCCAGGCGGAGCAGGGCGCGCTCGCGGAGTCCCTGGCGATCCTCCGCGGTCTCCGCGTCGACGAGCTTCCGGGCCCGCAGACGCTCGAGCACGGAGACGTCGCGTTCCGGGTCCATCACGTCGCGGGCCACCTCGGTCACGAAGCGCTCCAGCGTGTGCGAGCCTCCCACGTCGAGAAATCCGCGGCCGTTCGAGTCGGAGTTGATGTAGATCACCGCATGCTGGCGCAGCTCCGCCATGTGCGTCTCCACCCATTCCGTCGAGCCGAGCAGCCCCTGCTCCTCCCCGTCCCACGCCGCGAAGATCAACGTACGCCGCGGACGCCATCCGCTCTTCGCCAGCTCACCGATCGCACGTGCTTCTTCCATCAACGCCACCATGCCGCTGGTGGGATCGCTGGCGCCGTGGACCCAGGCGTCGTGATGGTTGCCCCGCACGATCCACTGATCGGCCAGGTCGCTCCCGGGCATCCGGGCGATGACGTCGTACGCCGGCACGAGCTTCCAGTCGAACTCCAGCTTCAGGTGCACGCGTGCCGGGCCGGGTCCGAGGTGATAGGCCAGCGGCAGGCCTCCGCGCCATTTCTCGGGCACGACCGGTCCGCTGAGATTGCGCAGTAGCGGCAGGGCATCGCCGTAGGAGATGGGAAGCACCGGGATCTTCGTGAGCGTCGTGGCCTGGCTGCGATCGAGACGCTTGGCAGTGGCCGTGGCACCCACTCCGGGGGTGAGCGGATCGCCGGAGTAGACGGGCATGTCCGCCACCGAGCCGCGCTGCACACTCTGCTCGCTCCGCCACGCCCCCTTCGGGTAGGGATCGCCCGAGGCGTAGCCGTCATCGCCCGGATCGGAGTAGATGAGACAGCCGATCGCGCCATGCTCGGCGGCCACCTTCGGCTTGATGCCGCGCCACGAGCCGCCATAACGGGCGATGACGATCTTTCCCCGCACGTCCACGCCGTTGCGTTCGAGAACCTCGTAATCCTTCGGGACGCCGTAGTTCACGTAGACCAGCTCGCCCGTCACATCGCCGTCGATGGAGTACGCATTGAACGGCGGCAGGATCTCCGCCGTTTGTCCGGACGTGGCGTCCTCTTTCAAGGCGGGCTCGTTCAGCTTGGCCACGTAGCGCTCCGGTGCGAGCAGTTCCACGACGCGCGTCTTCGGCGTTGGGAACAGCACGTCGAAGCGCTCGATGGCCGTCTCGTATCCCCAGGAGCGGAACTGCGCCGCGATGAACTCGGCGTTCTCCTTGTCGTAGGCCGACCCGAGATGATGGGGCCGCGCGGTGAGACGCTTCATCCAATTGCGGAGGTTCTCGCGATTCAACTTCGCATCGAACTGCGCCTCCAGCGCCTGCTCCCGCGCCGGGTCCGTGAACCCATGGATCGGAGGTGCAGAGGTCTGGGCGAGAAGCGGCGTGGTGAGGAGAAGCGCGAGAGCAGTCAGTCGGCGCATGCGCGCGGTAGTCTATCCTGCGCGTCGAAGCAGGATCGCGGAGCATTGGAGCGCCGGCGTCCTCGCCGGCTGGCCCGTGGGCGTCTCGCCC
>JBDTOZ010000057.1:0-3376 GCA_039932995.1 Acidobacteriota bacterium
ACGCCCACGTCCTTCGCGCGTTTCGAGAGCTTCTGGTCGAAGGTGGCGATGGCGTCGTAGCGGTGCGTGGTGGCCACGGCCACGATCGAGGCATCGGCCAAGCCGGAGAAGAGACTCGGCCAGAGCTCGAAGACGCGACGCCATGGACAGGTGTCGATCGTCTGCACGCCCGGCGTGGTGACGATGTCGTGGATCATCGAGGCAAGCGATTGGCCAGTAATGCCGTACTGACTCTGCAGAACGTACGCGGTCTCGAACACTACGAACTGCGGAACGATGGCGGTTACCTGGCCCGCTTCGGCGAGTTGCAGCAGAGCGTCGGCGGCGTCGCGTTGCTTCGCATTGCGATCGACGAAGAAGGAGACCAGAACGTTTGCATCGACAACGACGGTGCGCACGTCAGATGCGTCCTCGTGTCTTCCGCGCTTCGTGGACCGCCTTCACGGCGTCATCAGGTCCGTGTTTGATGAAGCCTTTCCAGCGCCAGAGTCCCGGACGTTCGGTGCTGACGGCGACGCGGCCTCCGTTGACTTCCCATGTGATCTGGTCGCCGGGGCCGACGTCGAGGGCGTCGCAGACTTCTTTCGGCACGGTCGTTTGTCTCTTGCTGGTGATCGTCGAACGGGGCATCGCGTGACCTCCTTACAGAGTCTATCATCTGTAAGGAGCTCACAGTGTTAGGGTAGCGGACACATCCGCTCAGGGATGCCGTGGTGCCCGTAGTCTTCGTCGAGCTCGAGATGCCCGACGAGCAGCGCGATCACGTCGGGGGCGGGCCAAAGCGCGCTCAAAAACCACCCGCCGGGCACCTCCGCCAACCGCCAACCGCAAACCGCCAACCATCTCTGGCAGCTTTCTTTCATAATCGACCGCTGTGTTCCGTTCGAAGTCCGTCCGCGCCCTCGCGCTCCTCGCCGGGATGGCGGGGACGATCTACATCCTCGTCAGCCTTTTCCTCCCCTCGTCACGCCGCCTGATCTTCGGTGTCGACAAGAGGTCGGGACGGGTGCGGCTGGTCGAGAGCCGGGTCACTTATCTGCCTCCGCACCAGTTCTACCGACTGAGCTTCGAGAAACGGAGCGGCGCGGCGCAGGCCGACGGGTTGGTGCGCATCCAGTCGAAGGAGCGCGTGCCGGTGCTGATCAGCTACCGTCTCCGCTTCACGCTGCCGGGCGAGCGACTGCCCGATGCGAATGGGCTCGTGAGAAACGGCTGGAGCGCCTGGATCCGCTCGCGGGTCGCGGAAGCCGTATCGGCCGTGACCCAGCAGGTTCCGATCGAAGAGTTGCTCTCCCCCACCTCTCAGTTCGCGACCCGGCGTGATGTGTTGCGGCAGGTGGTGGCCAATCACCTGGCCCGAAGCGGTCTGCAGGTGACCGGTTTCGAGATTGCGCACATGGAGCCCGATCGCCGGGCTCTGCTCGAGTACAAGCGTCAGGAGCTGCGGCGCAACGCGCGAGGCTTCGCCGGACGCGTGGCCATCATCGCCCTCGACGGGGCGGACTGGGAGCTCATCTCCGAGCTCTCCAACGACGGCCGGATCCCCAACCTCCGGGCCCTGGCGCAGGGAGGCACGACGGCCTCCCTGCAGACACTGCAGCCGACGGTGTCGCCGCTGGTCTGGACGGCCATGGCCACGGGTCTGACGCCGGACCGGAACGGGGTCATCGACTTTGTCGATCACGCCTCCAGCCGGCCCGTGGACGGTGGCTCGCGGCGCGTGCCGGCCCTGCAGGACATCGCCGAGGCCTTCGGCCGGCGTGCGCTGGTGGTGAACTGGTGGTCGTCCTGGCCGCCGCGGATGGACAGCGCGGTGACGTTCGACTCCCCCGTGGTGTTCATGCCCGGAGCCATCGATCCATCGTCGCTGCAGCCGCGGATCGCACCGCTGGTGGTCACTCCCGAGTCGCTCGGGTTCGCGCAGGTGGGGCGTTTTCTCAACATCACTGCCAAGGAGTACGACGATGCGGTGGCCACCGGTGGCCCGAATCACCCGGTGAACATTTTCCGCTCGACCCTGGCCAAGACCTGGACGGACCACCGCGCGGGAATCAGTCTCTATCAACAGCGTGAGCCTCTGCTGACGATGATCTCGTACGAGGGGACGGACACGGTCAATCACCTGTTCTCCCCCTATCACCCGCCGTTCCGGGAAGGGATGTCGGAGACCGAGTACCGCAAGTACTGGCCGGCCGTGGCGAACTATTACTCCGAGATCGACCGTCTCGTCGGCGAGTGGATGAAAGTGCTGAGCGACGACACGACGGTGATCGTCGTCTCCGCGCACGGCTTTCGATGGGGCAAGAACCGGCCGCGGACGCAGCCGGCCGGCCGCAGCGCGCTCTCGGATCATCGCAATCCCGGGGTCTTCATCGCATACGGCAATCACGTGGCCCCGTCCCGCGGCAGCCACGTGATCTCGATCTTCGATGTGGCCCCGACGGTCCTCTCCATTCTGGGCCTGCCGAAGTCGACGGAGATGGCCGGCAATCAGCCGGATTGGATCTTCCGCGACGTCGCCCCCGTCACCTCCGTGCGCGTGGTGAGCTACGACGAGTTCTTCGCCGGACGGCCCACGGGAGGAACTCCCGTCAACGCCCAGCAATACCGGCAGAGCTTGCAGGCCATCGGACATCTGCTGGACCCGTCCCGGATGCAACCGGTGTTCGAAGACGAGGAAGCGCCCGTGCAGACCGCGGCCCTGGCTCCCGCGCAGTGGGGCGCCTACGCCTACTGGAACAACCAGGGCATCGAGCTGCAGAAACAGAAGAAGCCGCGCGAGGCGCTGGAAGCCTTTCAGAAAGCGGTGGAGCTCAATCCCTCGCGGCCGGCGCCGTATCTGAACATGGCCATCCTGTTGTTCGAGAGGCAGCAGTTCACGGCCGCGGACAACGTGTTCATCATGGCCGTGCAGCGCGGCCTGCCGAATGCGGACCGCTGGTTCGCGGACTTTGCGGCGCTCTATCGCGCCCAGAACATGACCTCGCGTGCGATCACGCTGCTCTACAAGGCCAAGCCCATCTTTCCCCACTCCTCGCTCATCGCCGCGAACCTCGGCTCGGGCCTGGCTCAGGCCGAACGCTACACCGAGGCGCTCCCCGAACTGGAGCGCGCGCTGGGTTTGCAGCCGTCGTCCACGCTGGTCCTGAACAACCTGGCCGTCCTCTATGCCCGCCGCAACGAATACGCCCGGGCGCTCGACTTCTGGAACCGTTCCCTGGCCATCGACCCCCGCCAGCCGAAGGTGCGGGAGTGGGCGGACGCCGCCCGCACGCACCTGTAGCTCCCATACGCGCTCATCGTTGAGAAGGACGGGAGGGTGCTGCGGGAGCCTCTGTGGAGCGGTGGACTTGAGTCCACCGGGCACTCGCGACGC
>JBDTOZ010000058.1:0-2535 GCA_039932995.1 Acidobacteriota bacterium
CGGTCCTTGGCGTTCTGGTTGTAGTCGAGGAAGACCCCGTGGCGCTCTTCCTTCCACCACTTGCTGGTGGCGATCTCGGGCACGCGGCGCTCCACCTCGCGAGCCAGGGCCAGCGAGGCGCGGCGCACCTGATCGAAATTCCAGCGGCGCTCGATCCGCACGTTGATGTGAATCCCGCGCGAGCCCGACGTCTTCGGCCAACCGCGCAGGCCATGATCGACGAGCACGTCGCGGACCACCAGCGCCACGCGGCGCACGTCGTCCCAGCTCACGCCGGGACCGGGATCGAGGTCGACGCGCAACTCGTCGGGATGCTCGAGGTCGTCCGCGCGGACGGGATGCGGATTGAGGTCGATGCAGCCGAGGTTCACGATCCAGAGGAGCTGCGCAGCATCGCGCACCACCACCTCGCGAGCCGTGTTGCCGGAAGGAAAGCGCAGCTCGACGGTCTCCACCCACTCGGGATGCTGCTCCGGCGCGCGCTTCTGAAAGAACGGCTCCGCCTCCGCCCCGTTCACATAGCGCTTCAGCACGATCGGACGACCGCCAATCCCCCGCAACGCCCCCTCCGCCACCGCCGCGTAATAGCGGACCAGATCGAGCTTCGTGTGCCCCGCCCGCGGAAAGAAGACCTTGTCCGGGTTGGTGATCGTCACCTCCCGCCCGGCAACCTCCAGAACGACCTGCTGCGATTTGGCCATCGTGTCGGAGGCGTTTCTACCACAACGGCGAGGCCATCACGGGTCATGCACGGACAGAAACACGTTTCACTCGTTCAGTGGCGGCGGTCGACTCAGTGCCGTGCATCCGTCAATCGTTCCGTTCAAATGCTTCTCCCCACCGCGGGAACGATGATGCGCAGCTCATCCATGAGCCTGGCGAACTGGTCCGGGTAAAGCGATTGAGGTCCGTCACAGACGGCTTTTTCCGGATCGTGGTGCACTTCGATGAGCACGCCGTCGCCGCCGGCGGCCACAATGGCGCGGGCCAAAGGCATCACCTTGTCGCGTCGTCCGGTGGCGTGGGAGGGATCGGCGATGATCGGTAAATGAGAGAGTTTGTCGATGACCGGGATGGCGGAGATGTCCAGGGTATTGCGGGTGTAGCTCTCGAACGTGCGGATGCCGCGCTCACAGAGGATGATCTCGTAATTGCCGCCGGCCATGAGGTACTCCGCGGCCAGGAGCCACTCCTGAATGGTGGCGGCCATGCCCCGCTTGAGAAGGATGGGCTTGCGGATCTGGCCCAGTGCGCTCAATAGATTGAAGTTCTGCATGTTGCGCGCGCCGACCTGCAGGATGTCCACGTAGTCGAGCATTCCTTCGATCTGGCTGATCTCCATCACTTCGGAGACGGTGGCCATGTCGTTCTCGTCTCCGGCCGCGCGCAACAGCTTCAATCCCTCGACGCCCATGCCTTGAAAGGCATAAGGAGAGGTTCGCGGCTTGTAGGCGCCGCCGCGTAAGACGCGCGCGCCGGCTCTGGCCACGCGGCGGGCGGTCTCGAAGAGCTGGTGCTCGCTCTCGATGGTGCAGGGGCCGGCCATGACCACCACTCTGTCGCCGCCGATCTCCACGCCCCGCGCGCGCACTATCGTTTTTTCGGGCTTGAAGGTGCGACTGGTCAGTTTGTAGGGCTCACTGACGCGCACGACTTCCTGCACGCCTTCGTAGAGCTCGAACTCGCGGGGGTCGATGGTGTCGATTTTCCCGACGACGCCGAGGACGGTCTGGTCGGAGCCGGTGGAGCGGTGGACGTCGAAGCCGCGTGTAATGAGCTCGGCCACGACGTGCTCGATGCTCGGATCGGTGGCGTGTTTCTGCATGACGATGATCATTGAAGACTCCTGTTCGGTTCAAGACAGAGGCGACAGGGTGCGGGGCGCGGGAGCCGGCCTTGCTGCACTCGGTCGTGTTGCGGGGAGGAAAGGAAAGGCTGCGTCATGACACAGACGGCTCCTCTGCGCCCGGCGCCCTGCGCTCCACGCCCAGGTTCCCGGCGGTGTGATGCGCGGCGGCCGAAGGTGCGGCGCTCTCGCGCTCCACGCGGCGGGACTCGTCGATGATGCGCTCGAAAAGGCGGCGCACGGCGGCCTCCTGTAAGGGGCCGGTGGAGGTCCGCTCGACGTGGAGGAGGACTTCCTTCTCGCGCTCGGGCGCATAGATGGGAAGGGAGAGCAGCCCTTTGATCTCTCCGATCTCGACGGCGTACTTGGCGCGCTGGTTGAGGAGCTTGACCAGCACTTCATCGACGCGGTCGATGGCGTCGCGCAAACGGGCCAGTTCGTCTTCGGCTTCGGTCATCGTAAAAAAACCTCTTGCCCGAAGCGGGAAGAGGTCTCGATGTGCCGTCAGCCGGTACGC
The DNA here is from genome assembly GCA_039932995.1 of Acidobacteriota bacterium. GTDB lineage: Bacteria > Acidobacteriota > Thermoanaerobaculia > Gp7-AA8 > Gp7-AA8 > QHVT01. The sequence continues at coordinate 2,364 of JBDTOZ010000058.1, forward strand.
CGTCCCTTCTCGCGTCGGGACGGCTGTGTGCCCCCGCGCTAGCTGGTATAGAAGGAGTAGGCGTAACGGGGGCTGGTCATTGGAGGGGGCAAGATAGCAGTGCGTCGAAGGGATGGCAAGTTCGGTTGGCGGTTGGCGGTTGGCGGTTGGCGGTTGGCGGTTGGCGGTTGGC
>JBDTOZ010000059.1:0-6259 GCA_039932995.1 Acidobacteriota bacterium
AGGATCCCTTTCTTGAGGGCTTCGGCGCGGATGTTCGTTTCGGCGTGCTGGCGTGCGCGCGTCTCCAGGTCGATGTCGGCGCGGCGGAGCATGCCGGTCTTGCGGGTCAGGACCCGGGACTGCGTGTTGTCGACGCGCGAGATGAGGAGTTGTGCGGGCGGGAGGCGGAGGTTCACCGTACCGTCCGGAGAGCGCCAGATGTCGTCGTTCTTCAGTTGCGCGAGGTCTACGCCGGCGATCACATCGCCGGCGGCGAGGAACGTGATCTCGTCTCCGCCCAGCGCGTTCGGGACCATCTTGTAGGTCTGCGTGAGCGTGCCGACGTGCACGACGTGCATCGAGGCCGTCTCCAGCCGGTTCAGCTCCCGCACCTGGGTGACCAGCGTGGCGATGTCGATGGTCTCTTCGTGCGGCGCCAGCACCGCCTGCTCCACCGCTTGCTTCGCGGTACGCCAGAGCATCATGACCGTCGTCACTCCGACCACGACGGTGATCAGGAGCGCTCCCAAAGTAATGAGGATCGTGCGACGTCGCATCGCTGCCTATGGTAGCCGTTCGGTTGGCGTTTGGCGGTCAAGTAGCGCTCGCGGTGGGGACGCTGCGGGGGGCGAGCCGCCCCGAGCCAGCCCGCGCGTTCAAGGAGCGCCGGCGTCTCGCCGGCTGGCCCGGGGGCGTCTCGCCCCCGAGGCCCCCTCAGCCGCGGCTGACAACAAAAATGATCAGTAGTGGCGCTTCTACCGAAGTTGTGCTAATTTCGTCGCTTCCCGGTAAGGTTCAAGGAAGCGTCCAAGTGGCCCCCAAGGACCCTCCGGCTGGGCCTTTCCTCAGACCCGCAGCATTTCCCCCGTCAACTGCCGGTACGCCTCCAGGTACTTCTCCCGCGTTTTCTCCACGACGTGCGGCGGCAACTCAGGCGCGGGCGGGTTCTTGTCCCACCCTGTCGTCTCCAGCCAGTCGCGGACGAACTGTTTGTCGTACGAGGGCGGATTCTTGCCGGAGACGTACTGATCCGCGGGCCAGAACCGCGATGAATCGGGCGTGAGTGCCTCGTCGATCCAGACGATGCGGCCGTCGAGCAATCCGAATTCGAACTTCGTATCGGCGATGATGATCCCGCGCTCCAGCGCCACCCTGGCGGCCTCGGCGTAGAGGGTCAAGGTCAGGTCGCGCAACCGGCCGGCCAGAGTCTCGCCCACCAGCGACGCCATCCGTTCGAAGCTGATGTTGATGTCGTGGCCCGTCTCTTCCTTGGCGGCCGGCGTGAAGATCGGCTCGGGCAGCCGGCTGGCGGTGGTCAATCCGGAGGGCAGGCGGATCCCGCAGACCTCGCCGTTGTGTTGATACTCCTTGAGGCCGGAGCCGATGAGATACCCGCGCGCCACACATTCCACCGGCACCACTTCGCACTTCTTCACGATCACGCTGCGCCCGCGCAGCTCGTCGTGCTCGCGCACCTCCGCCGGAAAACGCGCGAAGTCGGTCTCGAGCAGGTGATTCTCCACGTCACCGAAATGACGGAACCAATGGTTCGAGATCTGGGTCAGCACCGCCCCCTTGTCCGGAATGCCGGGCCAGAGCACGACATCGAACGCCGAGATGCGGTCCGTGGCGACGAAGAGATACCGGTCGCCCAGGTCATAGACGTCACGGACCTTGCCGCGACGCGCGAGAGGAAAGGGAAGAGAGGTCTCCGTGACGGCTGCGCTCATGGCGCTGCATTATGAATCAGAGGGCTCGTCCAAGGCTGGCCAACCAGCGCCGTGGTCACGTCGAGAGATGCCTTGGGGGCCCGGGCATCCTGCCCGGCGCACTTCCCGCGACCAATGACGAAACTCCAGTGGAGCGGTGGACTTGAGTCCACCGTCGCTCTCGCGAGGCGCCTCCCCTCTGCCCTCGCGGCTCTCGAGCGCGAGCGTGGCGAGAAAACTCACACGGCTCACGGCTCACTCCTCGCGAGTGCCCAGTGGACTAAAGTCCACCGCTCCACAGAACAATGTCCACCGCGGGCAGGATGCCCGCGGCTGGGCCCGGGCATCCTGCCCGGCCCCCGCTGCTGCGTTCTGGAGCTACTCCGCCACCACCAACCCGCGCTCACCGCGCACCAGGTGCACCGTGCCGAGGCGGTTGGCGCTGTTGCGGATGGCACGGGCGTAGGCGGAGTCGATCCTCTTGCCGAGCTGCGTCGGATCGATGGCGGCCATCGTGGCCTTCTTGCCGAAGATCACGCTCGGGCTGGCCAGCAGGGTGGGCGTCTGATACTTCGGGTCGCCGGAAAGATCGTCGATGGTCGAGGTGTAGGGGAACACCACCGCGAAGCGGTTCGTGTCGTTTGCGCAGGGATCGCTGACGAAGAACTCGACCGACCCTCCCTCGAGATCGACCGGCAGACGATCCTGGATGTGGGCGAGCGGCGGCACGCGGAGCGCGCGCTCATTGAGAACTTTCGCGCCGTCCGCGTCGTAGGCACTGACCAGCACATTCACTTCGCAGCGGCCGAGGTTCACGGCGCCGACATTCGTACGGAATTTGAGACGGGAGCTGTTGTCGATGCCGTGCGCGATGGCGCTGATCTCATCCGAGTCGTAGTCGAGCAGGCCGGCCCATACGCCCGGGATGGTCTGTCCGTACGTGCCGTTCGAAGAGTTGTTGTAGGTGTTGCTGGTGACGAGGAAGGCCCGGTCGATGATTTCCGTCCCCACTCCCGGATTGTCTTCGGGGAACGTGGCGATGAGCAGCGCGCCGCCGCCGCTGACGTGAAAGACGTCCCCGAGGAGATCATCCGTGAGGAACGTCGAATTCGGGGGCAGCTCGATGAGCTTCTCCGGACCGGTCGCCCCACCCGTGGGGAGCAGCGTCACGCTGACCTTCAGGGTGTGATCGAAGTGCGGATTGAAGAGGCTGAGCTGCGTCAGCCACTTCGTGTGGTTGCCACCCTCCAGATTCGCCGCGGCGGTGATCACGTACGTGTCGGTCAGTTGCGCGGCGGCCGGGATGGTCGCACAGAGGAAGAGGGCGGCCAGGAGCAGTTTCGGGGTTCTCACGGCGTTGGTTCCTTTCGACGGTCTCGTCGGGTGTCACGTGTCGGTTGCAGTCTCTGTGCGGATGCTCTTCTGTGCGATTGCAACAAGCTTGGGACCCGCAATCTGCGCGGACTCGACTGCAGCCCGGGTGCCGAGGTGTAGTTGCGTATTCCCCGCTGAAAACAAGAGACTTGCGCTTGCGGACCGTCTTCCGGCAACCGCCGACCGACCCTCCGGGGCTACACTACCGTCCATGAATCAGATCAGCGATCGGCTTCGTGGTTTGGTGCAGTCCGACATCCGCCGGATGTCGCGTGAGTGCGAGCGCGTGGGCGGGATCAACCTCGGCCAGGGCATCTGCGACCTCCCCACCATTCCGGAGTTGGTCGACGGAGCGTGCGAGGCCATCCGCTCCTCCAAGGCCACGTACTCGAAGTTCGAAGGCATCGACCTGCTGCGCGAGCGCATCGCCGCCAAGATCGAGCGCTTCAACGGGTTCTCCGTCGATCCCGCGACCGAGCTCGTGGTCACCGTCGGTTCGACCGGAGGATTCGCCGCCGCGACCCTGGCCACGCTCAATGCCGGTGATGAGGTGATTCTCTTCGAGCCCTACTACGGCTATCACCTCAATACGCTGAAAGTGCTCGGCGTGGAGACCAAATTCGTGGCGTTGCAGCAGCCGGATTGGTCGATCGACTTCGACGCCCTGCGCGCCGCCTTCGGTCCGAAAACGCGGGGGATCGTGGTCTGCACGCCGTCCAATCCGTGCGGCAAGGTCTTCACGCGCGAAGAGCTGGAGAAGATCGCCGCCCTTTGTCACGAGTTCAACGCCTGGTGCTTCACGGACGAGATCTACGAGTACATCGTCTATGACGGGCGCCGGCACCTCTCGATGGCGGCCGTGGACCGCGATGTGGCGGTGACGATCAGCGGGTTCTCGAAGACGTTCTCGGTGACGGGCTGGCGCATCGGCTACGTGGCCGCCGATCGCCGCGTCACGGGACCGATCGGACTGGTGAACGATCTCTTCTATGTCTGCGCACCGACGCCACTCCAGTGGGGGATCGCCCGCGCGCTGGAAATCGGAGAGGAGTACTACACGAACCTCGCCGCCGACTATCAGCGCAAACGCGATCTCCTGGCCGAGGCGCTCACCGAGGGAGGTTTCCGTCCCTACGTGCCTCAGGGTGCGTACTACATGCTGGCCGAGATTCCGGACCGTTTCGCGAATGCATCGGAGGCCGCCATGGCCCTCATCGAGGAAGCAAAAGTGGCCTCGGTGCCCGGCCCGTCGTTCTACTCCGGCAGTCGCGGCGACCGCCTTCTGCGCTTCTGCTTCGCCAAAGACTTTGCCTCACTGGAAGAAGCCGCTCGACGCCTGCGCGAGCTGCGTGTGGCAAGGGTGTGAGGGGCTGCTCATTGGTTGCTGGTTGCTAGTTGCTGAGTGGAGCCTTTTTCGACTGAAACCACCCGTCAACCAGCAACCAGCAACCAGCAACTCCCAAGAGCCAGGCTACTTCTTATGTGCGGCGCGGAGATCCGCGAGAATCTCCTCGGCGTGTTTGGCGGTATCGACCTTCTTGTAGATCTTCCGGATGCGCCGGTCCGGGCCGATCCAGAACGTCGTGCGGGCGATGCCCCAGGTGCGGCGGCCGTAGAGGTTCTTCTCTTTCCAGACGCCGTACATTTTGGCGATGTCGGCCGTCTCGTCCGAGAGCAGCGGGAAGTTGAGGTTGTGCTTGCCGCGGAACTTTTCGTGGCTGGCCAGCGAGTCCGCGGAGACGCCCAGGACCACGGCGTGCTCCTTGGTCAGGTCCGCTTCATGGTCGCGAAACGAGCATGCTTCGGTCGTGCATCCCGGCGTGTCGTCCTTCGGATAAAAGTACAAGACGACGTCCTTCCCTTTGAACTCCTTGAGCGTGACGTCCTTGCCGCGCGTGGAAGGGAGTTGAAAGTCGGGAGCGAGGTCGCCCACTTTGGGCTCGTAAAAATCTTGCATGGTTCTCCTCAGGATGCAGGGGACGGAGCGCGGTACGCGGAGATCGAATCGTTCTCAGCGCCCTGCCCTCTGCCGCTAGTTGGTCATGGCGTTGCCGAACAGCGCCTTCTCCGCCACCAGCACGGCATTGAGTGCCGAACTGCGACGGACATTATCGCAGACGGCCCAGACCCAGAATCCGCCGGGGATGTTCGGGTCCAGACGCACCTCGGCGATGAGTACTTCATCTTTGCCGGCGGCGTCGATGGTCCCGAATTGCTGATCCCCTTCGGCGAAGGCGAGCGCCGGATTCTTCTGCAGCACGTCGACGATGCTCTGGCGGTCCAGCTCCTCCCGCGTCTTCACGAAGAGGGAAAAGGTGTGGCTGTGAAAGATCGTCCCCTGGGTGGCCAGCAGCGCCAACTGCATGCGCGCATCGGTGAGGCTCTTGACCTGCGTGACGATGAAGGCCTCGTTCTGTTCGAGCGCGGGGTAGAGGTTGAAGGCCAGCTGGCGGTCGAAGATCTTGTGCGGGACGGACTGGATGTTGAGGACGCTCACGGTCTGTTGGGCCAGTTCCTCCACTCCCTCCTGATCGAACTCCGAGGCCGGCTGTACGACGGTGGCCGTGCAGAGCTCGACCGCGCTGAGCGTGCCGATTTGATGGAGGATCAGAGCGATGGGGATGGCGATGGGATGCGGCGAGACCAGCAGGTCATCACCCGGCGCGAGCTCCTCGAGGTTCACTCCGGCGATGACGAGCTTGCCGTCGTCGGTGGTGCTGGGCTGAGACAGATCGATGGCGATGAAGTCGTCCTGGGCTTGCCGCTCGATCCACTCCCGGTTGGTGGCGGGGGTCCCGCAGAAGAAGACCAGGTCGAGGTCGTCCAATCCTTCCTGGGAGATCGAAGCCACGACGGCCGGCTCGTCGTCGATGTCGGTGAGTGCACCGGTGTTGGCACCCGTGGCGTCGAGGAGCGCGATCTTTGCGGCCGGAAAGGAGCGTTCGCGGAGGATGGTCTTGAGCTCGTTTCCGACGAGTGTGAGTGGATTGACGATGCCGAGACGGAAGCCCGCAGGCGATTTGGGGTGAGGCATGGTGGGCGACTTGTAGTCGCCCGGTCGTCTCGTCGTCAAGTCGTCTCGTCGTCAAGTCGTCGAGACGTTTGGTCGTCGAGTCTTCGAGTCTTCAAGTCGTCGAGTCGGTTGGTCGTCGAGTCTTCGAGTCTTCAAGTCGTCGAGTCGGTTGGTCGTCGAGTCT
>JBDTOZ010000060.1:0-1909 GCA_039932995.1 Acidobacteriota bacterium
CTGTGGTGAACGGGTTACTTCTCGAACACGCCCATTTTGCGGAACTTCTTGTAGCGCTCGTCCACGAGTTGCGCGGGCTTCAGTTTGCCGAGGTCTTTGAGGGCTCGTTCGAGATAAGGGGCGAGGAGCGCGGCCGCGGCGGCCGGATCGGAGTGTGCGCCGCCTTCCGGCTCGGGAACGATCTCGTCGATGATGTTCAGTCGCTTGAGATCCTGGGCGGTGATCTTCATGGCTGCCGCGGCTTCAGGCGCGGCAGCGGAGTTCTTCCAGAGAATGGCGGCACAGCCTTCGGGAGAAATCACCGAGTAGACGGAGTGCTCGAGCATGAACACCCGGTCGCCGACGCCGAGGGCCAGCGCACCTCCGCTGCCTCCCTCGCCGATCACCGTGATCACCACCGGCACCTTGAGCGCCGCCATTTCCCGCAGATTCACGGCGATGGCCTCGGCCTGGCCGCGCTCCTCGGCACCCATGCCCGGATACGCGCCCTGGGTGTCGATGAAGGTCAGGATCGGAAGCTTGAACTTTTCGGCCAGGCGCATCACGCGCAGCGCCTTGCGGAAACCCTCCGGACGCGGCTGGCCGAAGTTGCGGATCACCTTCTCTTTCGTGTTCCGCCCCTTCTGGTGGCCGACCACGCAGATGGCCTGACCGCGGAAGCGCCCGAAGCCGGCCACGATGGCCGCGTCATCCGCGAACCCGCGGTCGCCGTGGATCTCGGTCCACTCCTCGATCAGCAGACCGATCACGTCGAGCGTGTACGGCCGCTGAGGGTGCCGGGCCACCAAGGTCTTCTGCCAGGGGGTGAGGTTCGCGTAGATTTCGTGGGAGACTTTGGTAAGCTTCTGCTGGAGCTCGGCGATCTCTGCTTCATTCGCGGGCTCTGTCTCCAACGAGGTGAGCTCTTCGATTCGGCGGCGGATCCTCAGGATCGGCTCTTCGAACTGACTGGGGTCGGCACTCATGTGGTCGCGACCCTAACAAAACAAGCACATGCTGGCAACTGAAGAACCATCCGTCCCCCCGGCTCCGACCCCCGAGCCCACCCCCTCGGGATCCGTTCCGGCCTCTCCGTCCCACGACCATGAACGCCCGGCCGGCGCGATGCTGGAGCACTGGCAGCAGAACGAGCCCATGCGGCACGTGCCCTCGCTGGCCTGGATCATCCAGAAACTGGACCAGGACATTCGCCGCAGACTGGAGAAGCTGCTGCTCCCCTGGTCGGATGTCGGCAACAGCGATCCGCGGCATGTCGCGCTGGAGCACGAGCTCCGCGCGGTCTGCCACGCCCTCGACCGCGTGGCCGACATCGCCCGCCGCGGCCGCCACGGCCATGCCCCGAACGACCTCACGGCGCGCGTGCGCTGGTCACTGGATCATGCGGTGCAGAACCTCAACGCCGCCGACGCCGGCACGTTCGGCCGGCGCTTCCCGTTCCAGACCTTCGAGCGCTCCAACGCCGAGCCGCTCTGGGGCGCCATGCTGGGCGTCATCCAGCACGTGCAGAACCTGGTCCCCCTGATCCGCGAGATCGAGCCCGACATCGACGAGCGTCTGTATGAAGGTCTGGTGAACCTCGTCGAGCCGATGCGCCGCGAACCGATGGCGTAGCCGGCACGGCGCGCTGTCACCATTCTCCGGCGACACTTACACGTCTCTTGATTTCCGCCCTTCCGGCCTTCATGCTGGTTGAGGGTTAGAGAACTGCAAGGAGATATGCAATGGTCGATCGGGCGGCAAAGGCTTTCCGGGCCCTCCTCGTGGCATCGATCGTCGTATGGAGCCACGCCCCTCGCGCCTGGGCTGACCAAAGAACGGTGCGCATCACGCCTTCCACCGCGCCGGCCGGTTGTTGGACGTTGAACAACCCTGCTTGCGGCTATGCGTCCGTCGAGGATCCGGCGAAGCT
>JBDTOZ010000061.1:0-12527 GCA_039932995.1 Acidobacteriota bacterium
GCCCGGTGCAGGGGGATGCTGGTCTTCACGCCTTCCACCACGAACTGCTCGAGAGCGCGGCGGCCGCGGGCGATGGCTTCCTCGCGATCCTTTCCCCGCACGATCAGCTTGGCCAGGAGCGAGTCGTAATGCGCGGGAACATTGTAGTCCCGGTAGATGTGCGTATCCACCCGCACGCCCGGCCCCCCGGGGAGATGCAGCTCGCGGATCTTTCCCGGATTCGGTGCGAACGTGACCGGGTCTTCCGCGTTGACGCGAAATTCGATGGCGTGTCCGCGCAGACGAAAGTCGCCCTGCGGGACCGACAGCGGCTCCCCCGCCGCCACCCGGATCTGTTCCTTCACCAGGTCGATCCCCGTGACCTCCTCGGTCACGGCATGCTCGACCTGAATGCGGGTGTTCATCTCCATGAAATAGAACTCGCCGTCCTGGAAGAGAAACTCGATCGTCCCGGCATTCACGTAGTTGACGGCCTGGCAGAGACGGATGGCCGCCTCCCCCATCTGCGTGCGGATCTCGTTGGTCAACGCCGGCGAGGGCGACTCTTCGATGAGCTTCTGATGGCGGCGCTGGATCGAGCATTCCCGTTCGCCGAGGTGAACGATCCGGCCATGCGTGTCGCCGAACACCTGGATCTCGATGTGACGGGGACGCTCGAGATACTTCTCGAGATAGACGTCGGCGACGCCAAACGCGCGCTCGGCCTCGTTTCGGGCGGTCTCGTACTGCGTCTGCAGGTCGTTCTCTTCCCAACAGATGCGCATGCCCCGTCCGCCACCGCCGGCAGAGGCCTTGATGATCACGGGGAATCCGATGGTCCGGGCCACGTCGGTCGCATCTTCCACACTGCGGACCGCCCCATCGCTGCCGGGAATGATGGGAACCCCGGCCGCCTTGGCGGTCTCCCGGGCGCGAGCCTTGTCTCCCATGCGCCGGATGGCGTCCGGCGGCGGCCCGATGAACGTCAGCCCGCACTCCCCGACGATCTCGGCAAAGTGAGGGTTCTCGGAAAGGAAGCCGTAGCCGGGATGGATGGCATCCGCACCGGTGATCTCGGCCGCGGCGATGATGCTGGAGATGCTCAGGTAACTCTGCTTCGAGGCCGCCGGTCCGATGCAGACATCGTCATCGGCATAACGGACGTGGAGCGAATCGCGGTCGGCTTCGGAATGGACGGCCACCGTCTTGAGGCCCATCTCCTTGCACGCCGCGATGATGCGCAGGGCGATCTCGCCTCGGTTGGCGATCAGGATCTTCGAGAACATGCGTCGCGGACTATACCTTGACGGCGAACAACTTCTCGCCGTACTCCACCGGCTGTCCATTCGAGGGGTAGACCTGGGTGATCACGCCGTCGATGTCCGACTCGATCTCGTTCATCAGCTTCATGGCCTCCACGATACAGAGCACCTGTCCCTTGGTGATGCGGTCTCCCACATTGACGAACGACGGTGCTTCCGGGCTGCCCGCGCGGTAGAACGTTCCCACGATGGGCGAGGTGATGATGTGCAGTCCAGTCTGATCCTCGACGGGCGGAGGCGCCGTGGACGGAGCCGAGGCGGGAGGAAGCGCGTTGGGAATCGAGGGCAGCCCCTGATTCTCCTTTCCATCTCCGTGGTAGGAGTGGAACACCTGCGGCTGGGACGACTTCCCTTCGATCTTGACCTTCGTGCCTGACTGTTCGATCTCAACGGAGTGAATGCCGCGCTCGGCGACTTTGTCGATCAGTTCCAGAATCTCTTGAAATTTCAAAATCGCATCCTCTCAGATCAACTCGTCGCGAAGCAGGACCTTCGCTCGTGACAGCTCGAACCGGGACCGTCCGTAATTCCCCCCGGGCTGGAGCACGAGCAGGATGTAGTAATCGGACGTGACCTCGGAAAGAAACGTGATGTACTTTTCGGTGACCAGCGAGAACTGCAGGACCTCGCCGGTGTTCAGCTCCGTATTGGCATGGCGGATCGACTTCACAAACCCACCGAACTCCGCCCCCAGGACGTCCAGAGGCAGCTTGCGGTCTCCCACGGTCTCCACCGCGATGCCGTCGAGACCGATCAGACTGACCGCCATGGCCCCTTCGACGCGGTCCAGGATGCCGGTCAACACGTCTCTAAACACGCCCCACCTCTTTCCCCGAGACCTTGCCCAGCCAGCGCTCCAGTTTCTCGATCTTCGGGTTCACGCGCGGCGTGATCGCCTCCAGCTTTCCCCGAATTTCCGCGTTCCCCGGCTCGCGGGCCAGGATGTGCTCGTAGATATGGCGGGCCTCGTTCAGAAGACCCTGGCGCGCGTAGAGGTCCGCCATGGTGGACGTGTCCGTCACGTCTTCGGCCAGCGCCGGCTCGCTGCCCGCCCTTTCGAAGACATCATCGACGTTCCCGTCGTCATCCGTGGCGAAGTCCTCTTCCGGAATGGACTCGATGTGCATTCCTGAAAGAGCTTCCACGATGAACGAAGACTCCGTCGACGTCTGGAGCGGCTCCTCGAACGGACTCTCCTCGTGCGCGGCCAGCATCCGCTCGGCATCGCCCGTGGACTCCGCGAAGGGAGGGACCGTTTTGTCGAAGGGCGATTCCTCCATGGCCGGCAACGGCGGAGCAGCGGCCTCGCCGGAGACCGTCTCCGGCTCGGGAGCCGGCTCCGGAACGGCCGCAGGCTCGATCCCGACCACGGGATCAGGTGCGGGTTGCGACTGCATTTCCACAACCGGCTCGACGGAGACTTCCGCGGACAGCGCGGGAGGATGGAGGTCGCGATCGAGCTGGTCGATCGTCGCTTTCAGCTCCTCGTCCCCCGGCATCAGCGCATGGACGAGCTTGTACTTTTTGATGGCTTCCAGGTTGTCGCCCAGCGCGCGATACGCGTCAGCGAGAAGCCGGGCCGCCACGACGTTGCCGGGGTCGAGCACCATGGCCTTGTTGAGGGCCTCGATGGCTCCATGCTCGTTCTTCAAATCGCGCAGCACGCGTCCCAGGCTCACCCATGCGGCCAGATAGGTCGGGTAAGCGGAGAGACCGGAACGGAGCACCTGCTCGGATTCCGCGAACTGGCCGGCGCGACGCAGCTCCTCGGCCAGTTGATAAAAGAGACGGCTCTTCGGGTCCGTCTTGAGACGGAACCGCAGCTCCTCGATCTTCGGGCTCGTCGCCGGTTGCGCCATTGGGGACCTGATTCTAACCGCACCAGACGCGAACCGCCCCACGAAGGGGGCGGTTCGGTCGTGAAGTTGAGGATCCGAGCTACTGCGAAGTACCCACCAGCGTCAGAGTCCGCGAGCCGTCGGAGGTATTGACGGTGACCGTACATTGCTCCGTTCCGGCCGTGGTCATGCCGTTGTAGAACGCACTGATCGTGAACGGGTCGCAGGCTTCCAGCGATGCTGGGGTGGACGGATTCGAGACCGTGAAGTTGGTGCAACCCGGTCCCGGCGTCACGCTGTTGACGGTCAGGGTCCCGGTTCCGGTGTTGGTCAACGTCACTGTCTGCGGGGAAGAAGGAGCAACGGAAGCGGGAGTTCCCAGCAACGGGCCCACGCCGTCCGGATCCGGTGTGGCCGGCGTGATGGTCGCCGAGAACGGTGTGAACGCCGCAGGAACGAAGGTGATCGTGGGGTCGTTCGCCGGCGGACTGATGATCGCTCCGTTCGTCAAGGTATCCGTACAACCGGTGGTCACACTGGTGTACGTGACATCGAACGACGTCGGGATGGGAACGCTCGCGGCCACGGCCGGGCAAGCCTGAGTGGCCAGTGCCAGAGTGGTGGGCACCGTGGCCGTAAAGATCGTGCTGTCGCCACTGGCCACGGCACCGGTGATGTTGAGATTCGTATCGTCGAGAGTGAGCCGGGGAAGTCCGACCGCATTCAGAACGGTGATGGTGATGTTGCCGCCGCGAACATTGTTCTGCGAGACGGTCAGGATGGTCGGCTTGGCCACGCGATAGGTGAACGTCGTATCACTGGTGGCCGTGTCCCCATTGACGATGTTCGTCACGACGACAGGCCCACCTCCGCCGCTGCAGGTCGCGTCGGGAAGACCCGATGTGAGTGCGATGATTCTCGTCCCGGTCACCGAGATGGGCTGCGCGGCAACGCCGCCGATGGAGACCGCCACCGGCGCAAGGAATCCGATGCCGTCAATGGAAACGCGAGTTCCGCCAGTGAAGGGACCTTCACCAGGCCCGAACGCCGTGATCTGCATGGCCGCCTTGTAGAGGAAGCCTGAATCCATCGTCGCCGAGGTGTTCGACTTGATGTTCTTCACCGTCACCGTGACGGGGCCCGTCACCGTTCCGGAGCCATTGGGACTCGTGTCCCGCGCGGCCGGGGACTCCGCCAGAATCTGGCTGTACGTCACATTGAGGACCCGCGCCTCGGCGGTGTTGAACAACACCTGCACCGGATCCTGGAAGCCTTCTCCGATGATCGTGACCCGGGTGTTGCCCGTCACCGGACCGGAGTTCGGCGTGACCGTGGAGATGATGGGGGTGAGCTGCACGTTGCGATACGTAAATCCATCCGCGAGCGCCACACGCTGCTCGGTGGTCGATCCCACCTCGGTCAGCACGATCACGTCCACGGCCAGTTCCTGACCACTGCCCAGATTGATCGAAGGCGTGATCACTTCGATCAAGGTCGGGGAAACAGAGACCACCGAGCCCTCCACGGGGAGCGGTCCACCGGTATCGAACAACACATGCACCGGCGTCTTGAAGTTGGTGCCGGTGATGCGGATGACTTCGCCGCCCGCGGGGCGGCCGATGGCCGGCGTGATGGAGGTGATGGTGGGCGTGGCGTCGGGCGGCGGAGTCACCACCGGCCGCGCCAGGAAGGTCACATCCACCGTGCGCGTGACGTTGTTCACGATGGCCGACACGCGGATGAGGCCCGGTGCGGAGTTGGTGAGGGTCACTGAAACCGCACCGTTCGTGGTCGTGCGCAGGATGGCGGTCCCGGAGCCGCTGAGCGAGCCGCCGGTGGAGGCGAACTCCACGGCCGTCCCGTCGGGAACCGGCGCGCCGTTCAACGTGGCGGTGGCGGTGATCGTGACCGAGGTGTCGACGAGAGGGTCACTCTTGGAGGTCGTGACCGTGAGAGTGACCCCGGTCGGAGGCGTCGTGCCGCCCGGAGGCGTACCGCCGCCCGGAGGAGGTGCCGTCGGAGTCTCGCCTTTGCATGCCGCGAACAGAAGAAGGACCGCAATCAGCACGATCCACGATTTCCGCTCTCTGAACTTTTTCATGACCTACCCCCATCCAGCCACGACGAACCCCTCTTCACGAGCAGGCCACACGTCATGAGCATCCACAGCCGTAACAGAACTCGAGAGGAAACCGCGTGGCGTCGTAAACCCGGTCGCCCCCAATGGTCTCCCCGAAGACTTCGACGATCACGTCCAACTTCACGAACGCGCGTCCGGTATCGGGATCGCGACCGCCGTTCTGCGGCAGGAGAGCGGCAAACGGAGCCTGGGAGAACGCGTCCGGCTCGATGACCAGAAATTGCCCGAGTGAAGCGGTACCCCCCACGCTGATCAACGTGTCGGTGGAGCGGACGAAGGGAGCAGGCACCAGCCGGCCGCCATCGGTCCGCTGATACGACACGCGATAGCGCGTGATCCGGGCCTGGGTGAACGGCGTGCTGACGTTTTCGCGCTTGGCCAGCAGCAGCATGTCGATCGTGCCGATGGTCCCGTCGCAATCCGGATCGGTCGTGGGGCCGACGTCGAGAATCTGCAGGTTCTGGGTGTTCGTGACCACGAGCTCCACCGGCGCACCGCTGTTGCTCAATTCACTACTGCATCCCAGCACGGCCACGGCCAGTAGCAGCGCCGCCGTTTTCAAGGTTCTGGTGATGGTTTTCATACGCCCCCTCCCGCTGTTCATAATCTCACGATGCGCGGCGTGATGAAGATGAGCAGTTCGTCATGATCGGTGCTGATGATGTGTGTTTTGAAGAGCGCACCGATGATCGGAATCTGATGCAACACCGGAACGCGGCTCTGGCCGCTGTTGTCGCGCGTCTGGAAGATGCCGGCGATCACCGCCGTCCCACCATCACGGACCATCAGTCGCGTCGAGGCCCGGCGTGTCGTGAGCGGCGTCCCGGCCGCCCCGTCGATGGCCAGACCTTCCGCCGGCTCGTTCTTCTGAACCTGGATGTCCATGATCACCGTCCCCGCCTCGGTGATCTGCGGCGTCACGGACAACCGCAGCGTCGCGTCGAGATAGGTGACCGTGGTGGTGAAGTTGATTCGCGTCTGATACGGAATCTGGAATCCGCTCTGGATCTCAGCGGCCGTGTTGTCCTGCGTGGTCACGCGGGGCGCGGAGACGACCTTGATGTAGCCCGCGCTTTCCGCGGCGCGCAGGGTGACGTCGAGATCGAAGACACCCAGCACATCCAGGAAGTTGAGCGTCAGCACGGGAGCGGCAGCTCCACCAAAGTTGAATGGACCGCCCCGGAAACCGACCCGGTTCGGGAACACCAGCCCGGTGCCGGTGCCCACGGCGGGATCGAGCAGACCGCCGAAGTCGAGATCCACGCCCCACTGCTGCCGGAACGTGCGCTGGCTCTCCACGATGCGCGCCTCGATCATCACCTGGCGATTGGGGATGTCCACCGTGGCAATCAGGTTCTGCATCGTCTGCAGATAGACCGGCACTTCACTGATGACCAGCTGGTTGGTGCGCGGATCCATGAGGATCCGGGCACGTGGCGAAGCGATGTCCTTGAGCAGGCTCGAGACGTCGGCGGCACGGGCATAGGAGAGCTTGAAGCTCAGCGTGGCCAGAGGAACGTTCAACCGCTCCTCTTCCGCCAGCCGTCGTGAAGCCGCCGTCTCCGCCGCGATGCGCTCGACGGTTCCGATGCGCATCACATTCCCTTCGAGGGTGTACGTGAGGCTGTTCTGGCGCAGGATGATGTCCAGCGCCTGGTCCCACGGAACGTCCACGAAGTCGACGGTCACCGACCCACTCACTCCGGGATCGATGGCCATGTTCAGACCGGTCAGGTCCGCGAACGTCCGCAGCACATCGCGGATGTCCGCATCCTTGAGGTTCAGCGACAGCGGCTCACCATTGAAGACTCTCGGTCCGGCGCTGAGGGTGCGGGCACCGCTCAGGTTCTGCGGCAGTGCGGTCTGCACCGGTACGGTTGCGCTGCTGAACACGTCCTCCTGCGGTTGAGGGCGGGCCGACACGGGCGGAGCCTGGTCCGCCGGTGCATTGATCACCTTGTGTGCACCCCGCGATGCAGGCTTGGGCGAGGCCGGCTCCGGCATCTTCCACGCGGGGGCGTTCTCCGCGATGGTCGGAACGCTGGCGGGAAGGTCATCGGCCACGGCCACGGGCTTCACGACCGGAGCCGGAGCGGCCTTCGAGACCACCGGCGGCACCGGTTTCGGCACCTCGGCGACCATGGCAGGCGCGGGCCGCGGCTCCGGCGCGGACTCCGGAACGAACCGGGAGGCCACACCCGACTCCGGGAAGAGCACGCGCAGCGACTCGCCGTCGGCCTTGATCTCCCATTGCGTCATGTGCACGAGATCGACGACGACACGCGCCACGGTGGGCTGGAACTGTGCGATGCGAACGCGCTTGACGATGTCGTCGCTCACGTCGACGGTGTTCTTCGTGACCGAATTCCGGACTCCTTCGAGGTCGATCACCAGACGGGACGGACCTTCGAGGCGGAAGGCGTTGTACTTCAGCTCTCCGTCGCCGGCGATGCGTACTTCCACCTGACCGGTGGCCGAGGAGGCGCTGATGCTGCGCACCGCACGAGCGCGGGGGAGAACGAGGCTCTGCTGGGTTTCGGCGACCGGTTCCGGGCGCAGTTCTGCGACGGGCTCCGTGCGCGTGGGCTGGGCGTCAGGGGCTTCCTCCCGCACGGCCGGTTCGCTGACCATTTCCGGAGCCGGCTCCGGATCATTGCGTGCGATCACGGCCGGGAGCACTTCGACTGCGGAGGGCGCCGCCGTCTCGATCGGAACCACGGTCGCGGGCACGGTGATGACCACACCCTTGTCGATGGCGGAGATCTCCGGAGTGACCGACTCGGCGAAGCGGAGGGTCACCCGCGTGAGCTTGGTCCCCATCTCCACGACTTCATCCGCGGTGAGCGACGTGACGGCGGGCGGCAGTTGGAAAGGCACCACCGCGGAGGCGTCGCGGCTGGTTCCGGTCAGGTCGATGACGAAGACACCGGGGGACGGGCTGTAAGACGTGTACGCCGGTGCCCCGTTGGTGCGGAGCACGACCTGGGACCCGTCGACTTCCACGGCGGTGAGGACGATTGCGCCCGGCTGGCTGGCAGTGGCGGCAGGCTTGTCCGCATTGCGGCCCCACAACCGCGCCTCGGCCGCGCTCACGCTCATCACGAGCACGCCGCCGATCAGCAGGATTCGCTTGGCTCTACTCATACTTCTCACCTTCACCATCTCGCCCTCCACTCGCCCGTGACACCTGCTCCGCTCCCACTCACCGCTTCGACGCCGGCGACAGGTCTTTGACCACCTCGCGGAACCGTTCGATGCGAGTTGGATCGTTGACTTCCTGCCGGAACACCACCGACGTCGCAGTAATGCGAATCACTTCGCCGTCCTGAACTTTGTCGCCGATCTTCAGGGAGTACCCCTTGTTGTCGGGACCACTGATCATCGCGGTCATCCCCGCGCGGGTCTTGAAAATCCCCTGCAGCTTCATTTCATCGATGAGGAATCCGGCCAGGCCCGGGGGACGCTGGCCTGGATCGAGCTTCGGCGACGGACCGATCAGTGACCGGAACGGATCGCGACGGCCCTGCGGGTCGTAGCGATAGGTGTCGGTCGTGGTCGGCTCTTCGAGAATCTCCTCGAGCGACTTCTGCACGTCGCCGGTGCTCGTGGCCGAGGTCCCGGTCGCGGTGGTCGTGGTGGCGGGAGGCGTCTGTGCGATCACGCTGGCCACGGCCGCGACGATCATCAGGAGCGAAACGCCGAAATTTCGGATCTTCACCATCGCTCCCTAACTCCCCCCCGGCTTGGCGCCGCCATCCGGCGGCGTCTCGGTCTTCGGTTCCATGTAGACGAACGTTTTCGCGACGAACTCCGACGAGATCGTCTCATTGTCCTTGCCGGTGACGGCAGTAATGCGGATGTTCTCGACGTTCATGATGCGCGAAAAGTTGCTGAGCCGGTTGAAGAGAATGGCCAGGTCGTGGTACCGGCCCCGCACCGCCACGTCCACCGGCCACTCCACATAGGGGTCGTTCGAGGTCTGGCCCAGGGGCGGAAACGACAGGCGCATCAACGCGAACTCGCCCTGATCGACGAGGGACTTGAGCTTCTTGATGATCTCCTCGGTGTTGCGGGTGGAGGGAAGGATCCGGCGAAGCTTTTCGAGCTCGAGCTCCAGTCTCTTCACCTCTTCGCGGAACTGCGGCAGTTTCTGCTCGGCAGCCCGTCCCTGACGGATTTTCGTATCGAGCTCGGCGATCTCCGCGTCCACCTTGACGATGTCTTTCTTGATGTCCTTGACGAACAGCGCGTCGGTGCCGTACAGGATGGCCCCGCCCAGGACCAGTCCGACGACCAGTCCCATCCACCACGGTTTGTCATCCAGAGTCAAAGCCATCGACTTCTCCTGCTCTCCTGCTGCGCTGCCTTACGGCGTGGTCGTCGTCGTTGCGGTGGTTGTGGTCGTTGCGGCCGTATCTGTCGGGGGTGGAGTCCCGGGCGGTGGCTTCGGAAGATAAGAGAATCCGAAGTTCATATCGAAGGTATAGACCACCGGCTCCTGGGAGATCTGCGCGAGGGTCCCCAGTTGGGGCTCCTCGAAGTAGGGGTCGTTCTTCACGTTTTCGACGAAGAGCGCCACCGCGTTGGGGTTGAGTCCGCGGCCCGAAAGCGAGATCCGCCCGGCGTTGATCTCCATCCGGTCCAGCCAGACCAGGTCGGGAAGATCGCGGCTGATCTGGTCCATGATCCGGACCGGCCCCTTCTGGTTCTGCTTCAGCTTGTTGATGAGATCGATCCGCTGCTGGAGGCTGTCCTTGCGCTTCTGGTAGTCCTCCACTTCCTTGATGATCGCCTCGAGCTTCTGCGCTTCGATACGCCGCTCGTCGGCGAGGCCTTTCTTCTCGTCGAGGGTGCGCTTGGTCAGGAACCAGTAGCCGAGCGCTGCCAGACCGGAGAGCAGCAGGATGCCGACGATGAGGATGTTGTTGAGGTTGGACGTTCCGCCCTGGGGTGCCGCCGCCGACACCGCGGCAGGAGCGGCTCCCGCTCCGCGGACCGCCCGCCCTTCCCGCACCAGATTGATTTTGATCAAGCGTCCCCCAACTTCCTGATGGCCAGGCCTACGGCGATGGCCATGCTCGGCGCGATCTCAGCCAGATCCTCGGGGTTGAACTGGGCTTCGTCCACGGAGATCTTCCGGAACGGATCGATGATCGACACCGGAATGCCGAACTTGTCACGGAGGATGGCGTCGAGGTTGAGGACGCCGGACCCGCCACCGGCCAGGACGATCTCGTCCACTCGCTCGGCGCCGGACGTGGCCGTGAAGAAATCGAGAGTCTTGCGTAGTTCTCCCGCAAAGTCCTCGGAGACCGAATTCAAGATGGGGATGACCTGCTGGATGGTGTAATCGGCCACCGCCTTCCCCCGCTTGAGCTCCTCGGCCTGCTCGAAGGAGAGGCTGAGCTCGCGCTGGATGGCGTCGGTGTACTGGTTGCCACCGAAGGTGATGTCCCGCCAGAACATCGAGGTGGCCCCGGAGAGGACGTTCACGTTCGTGACGGACGCGCCCACGTTCACCAGGGCCAGCACCCTGCCGTCCTCGACCTCGTAGTTGACCTCGTAGGCGTTCTGCAAAGCGAACGCATCCACGTCGACGAGCACCGGCAGCTTCCCCGTCTGGCTGATCACCGACGTGTAGTCGTTGATCTTTTCCTTCTTCACGGCCACCAGAATGACGTCGATGTTCTCGCCCGAGCCAGGGGCCGTGAGCGGGACGTAGTCGAGGTTCACGTCATTGATGTCGAAGGGGATGTACTGCTCGGCTTCCCACTGGATCGACTCGGCGAGCTCCTCCGGAGACATGGCCGGGAGAGTGATCTTTTTGATGATCACCGAATGCCCCGACAGGGAGGTGGCGTAATTGGAATTCTTGACCGTTTGCTCGGTGTTCAGCCGCTGGATCGTCTCCACTACCATCGAGGAGTCCATGATGGATCCGTCGACGATGGCCTCTGGCGAGAGGCGCTCGGTTCCGAGTTTGACGAGCGAGTAACTTCCGCCCTTCTTCTCCTTCAGCTCGACGAGCTTGATGGCTGAGGAGCCGATGTCAAGGCCGACAACATTTTTGCTCTTTGAGAAGAACACCGCTCACCCCACTCCATCTCACACTCACTTCTCACCGGCACCCGGGATGTAGAAAAGGTGAAGCGAAATTACAACGTTTAATTTTTGGTGTCAACTCTACAGGATTTCGATAAGTGGTTCGATTCCGCGCGTTTGCGTCCCTTTCCCTTGCGCGGGATCGAGCCGGTGATTACAATCCACCCCTTTCGTATCGAGGAGTCTAAGCAATGGCAAAGATGTGTGAAGTCTGCGGCAAGGCCCCGGTGTTCGGAAACCGGGTCAGCCATGCGCACAACGTTTCCAGCCGCCGCTGGATGCCGAACTTGCAGAAAGTGCGAGTTCTGGTCGGCTCGGCTGTGAAGCGGATGCAGGTCTGCACCCGCTGCATCCGTTCCGGCGCCATCAAGAAGGCAGCACGGTAGAAACCCGAGTGCTGGATGCTGGGTGCCGGGTGAAGCCTCACCCCGCCCGGCACCCAGCGCCCAGGATCTCTTCTTTCCTCTCTAACCCCTCTTAAATGAACGAGTTGCGCATCGCGAGAGTCGTCTCCGCGGTGGCGCACCCTTTCGTCCTGGCCCCCCTCACCATCGCTCTGTCCACCGGCAGCCTGCGGTGGACGGCGACGATCGCCGCCGCGACCATCCTGCCGATGTTGTTCGTCATCGTCTGGAACGTCCGCCGCGGCGTCTGGAGCGATCACGACGTCTCCCGCCGCGATCAGCGGTCCGGCCTCTACTGGGTCGCCATTCCCCTGCTCGTCCTGGCGGCGTTCCTGCTCGACGGACCTCGTTCCTTCCAGCGCGGAATGTTGGCGGTCGCGGCCAGCATGGTCATCGGTCTCGTAGGAAATCGCTTCCTCAAGACTTCCATGCACATGATGCTGGGAACCTACTGCGCGGTCATCCTGGCCCAGGTCTACCCCTGGTCCGCGGCGATCTCCCTTCCCGTCCTGGCCGCTCTGGCCTGGTCCCGCTGGCGGCTGGAACGCCACACTCCCGCCGAGATCGTCGCCGGTGTTTTGCTCGGCGCGGCCGCCGGGCTCTACACGATCCTCTGATCGGACGTCTGCGTCGCTGATAGCTCCCACGAGGAAGAGGTTCTCATCCCGTCCGCGGCTCGAGCGAGCATCGCGTTCCGATGACGCGCGAAGGCGCGTCGCACAATCTAGCCCCGGGCTCGGCC
>JBDTOZ010000062.1:0-3092 GCA_039932995.1 Acidobacteriota bacterium
CGATCACGCATGCGCGAGTGACGATTCCCAACGGAACGGCAGAGCTTTGAACCCTCCTTGGTCGAACGAACCGGCCGCGGAGTGATCCGCCACCAAAGCGCCTCCGGCCGCCCCGGTCGATGCAGTCGACCGCCGCTGGCCGAGCCGGCGGCGCATGCGCGTCCATCGACGGCTGGAACCTCGACGCGCTGCGCGGCGGTAGCGCCGTACGCGCTGCCGGACTGGATTTGCGAGAAGGTGCAGGGGGCGGGGGATTCGGATGGTTTCGTAGCAGGAAGGGGGACAGGCGCGGCCCGTCAGTCGGAGCGTCTCTGCTTCTGACTGTCCGGCCGTGGTACACCATGCTACTTGTCGTAAACGAATTTGGCCCCGAGATCCCGGAGCATTGTGAACGTTCGGACGCATGGCACGCCGAGAGCCTGGCAGACGGTCGGGATCTTCACCTTGTTTTTCTGCCCCTCGACGTGCACTTCATGCGACGCCACAGTAAGACCCTGCGCCTTCGCGAACGCGATCAGGAACGGGTCGGCTCCGGAGAAGAACACGCGTTTCGCATCGTCGCGGAAGTCCTGTTGCTGAACCCAAGCGGCGACGGTGGTCATCTCCGCGTGCGCGGCGCCGTCGAGGGGCTGGAAGAACGTTCCCCGCCGATCGGTGGCCCACGACGCGAGGTCGTCCTTCCCTCTCCGCAGCTCGTCGGCGATCGGCTCGATACTCGAGACGTCGCCGGCTGCGTGGGCCGTGTCCAGCCAATCCCAGAAGCCAGGGCAGATGTCGAACGCGTAGTACTCGTTCTTCGCCTGAATCAGCGTGTTGGCGTCGAGTACGTACGGCATTAGAGCGTGAACCTCAGCTCGCGCGCGAAACGGTGGAACGTTTCGACGTTCGACATGCCGAGGAGCCGCAACGCGTCGCGGTACGGCGTACGCCCCTCGAGCGCGCTCTCGACCAGCGCACGCGCAAAGCGATCGCCGGTGCGGCTCCGTTGCGTGTTGTAGAAATCACCGCCGGGCGCACGCGCTTCCTGCTGCTGCCGGAAGAACTCCTGCTGTTCGCGGTACTGTCGCAGGAAAGAATCGAAGCTGATGATGTCGAGATCTCGCAACCGCCGGAGAATCACGATCCTGCTGACCTTGAAACGGCGCGTCAGAGCTGCCGCGGGATCGTCTTTCGTCTGAACCTCTCGCCACGTCGCGCGCAGTTCGTCGGTCGGTACGAGTAGCTCGGCCGCCACCTCATTGCAGAACCGTTCGATCACGCCATCAGGTGGGTATGTCTTGTCCAGGTTCGATACACCCGAAGCACCGACCCAGATGTGCATCAGTTCGTGGGCCAGCGTGAACATTTGCGCGCCTTTGGTGTCCGTCGCGTTGATGAAGACGAGAGGCGCGTAGGAGTCGGCTAGCGCAAACCCGCGGAACTCATCAACCGACAGCGGCCGGTGCGTGTCGTTCCCGACGATCCCGCTGCGCATCACCATGGCGCCGTGTTCTTCGATCAGCGCGATCTGCAGGCGGAGAGCTTCTTCCCAGGTCGACGCCGATCGGCGGAGCTCTGTGTCCAGCGCCATCGCACGCCGAACGTGCTCGGCCGCGGCGAGCACCGGCATGTCCGTTCCGAGGGAGCCGACCCAGTCGACGGGATCCTCGCCCGTGCGGACGAGGTAATCGCGGAACCAATCCTGCCGCTGCCGCGCCTGGTCGATGACGTCTAGGAGGTCGGGGCTGGGGGTGCGCATCTCTTCGTCCCGTAGAGTGCGGAAGTCAGGGACGGGCAAGATCTCGATCGGCGGCTCCGTCAGATAAAGGAGGCCGACAGCGGTGTGGGTGGCGCGGGCAAGCTTCTCGACCTGCTTCGGCCGGATGCGCCCGCTGCTCTCCCAGCTCGCGACGCGCGTCGGCGAGGTGCCGATCCGTTTCGCGAGCGTCTCCACATCGAGCCGCGCTCGCTCCCGCGCCCAGCGGAGCACCTCCGGCCGAAGGGGGATGTCCATGTGCAATTACGATACAGGGAGAGGGGGCAGGGCGCCAGCGGGGGCGCCGCTGTTTGATGAGCGTTGCGAAGCGACGGCTCCCTACGTCCAGACGGTGGGACCTCGTCGGTCGACGGACGTCTCGCGCGGAACCCAGTCGTCACGGCTAGTGTCGCTTCAAGGTTGAAAGCGTGGGTGATTTGCGAGCGCCGGTGGGCCGGATGCGAGACGCCGCGACGAAGCGATGCGGGTTCATCGTTGAGGAGCGGCGGCGAAGCAGACGGCTCGCCGCCGCCGCAAAGCACCCACGTTTTCAATCTTGAAGCGACACTAGAGTCGGCGCTCTCGTATACGATCGTTCCTGCATGACCGATCTCTCATGCGCGATTCCCAACGGAACGGGAGAGCTGGGTGAACCCTGCCACGAATCAAGAGTTGGTCGAACGAAACGACCGCGGAGTGATCCGCCACCCGAGCGCCGTTTACGGGACGACGGTTGAGGGGCTCCCGCTCACCGTGTTTCTGCCCCAGTCGGGCAGCGCCGGGCTGGTCGTGCTGGCGGCCATTCATGGCGATGAACCGGAGACCACGGTGGTGGTTTCGGAGGCGCTGCGGTGCCTGCCGGCCGGCGATCTCGCGGCCGCGGTGATCCTATGCGGGAACCCGGATGGCCTGGTGCGGGGAACGCGCGGCAATGCGCGCGGCGTCGATCTCAACCGGAACTTTCCAACGGTGAACTGGCGTCCCGATTCCGTCTTCTACAAAAGCCGCGCGAACGACGCGCGCGACATTGCGCTCAGTCCCGGGCCGGAGCCGGGCTCCGAACCGGAGACGCGCGCGCTGCTCTCCCTCCTCGAGCGCTTACGGCCCCGCGCCGTGGTCAGCCTCCACTCGGCCCTGGCCTGCGTCGACGACTCAAGCGCCTCGCACCTCGGGCAACAGCTCGCCGACCGGTGCAGCCTCCCCTTCCTCACCGAGATCGGCTACCCGACGCCGGGCTCGATGGGCACGTGGGCGGGCGAGCGCGGACTGAATCTCGTGACGCTGGAGCTGGAAGACGCTTCTCTGTACACACTGAAGGATCGCCACGTCCCGGTCCTGATCGATCTCCTGACCGGAC
>JBDTOZ010000063.1:0-1808 GCA_039932995.1 Acidobacteriota bacterium
TTCGCGGCCGCACCACACGGACAACCCGCGTTCCCCGGGCCGAGCCCGGGGCTACATTGTGGAACGCGCCTTCGCGCGTCCACCGCCCGAAAGCGGGCGCTCGCGCGGGCAGAATGCCCGCGCCCCCAGGAGGCTCCCTTGAGCGAAGATGCGGCGACCCGGGGGGACTCCCCCGCCAACCGCCAACCGTCAACCGCCAACCGACCCCCTGGCGTCCCGTTTGCTTCTGCTGGAAACGCTGAGTACATGCCGCCCACCATTGTGAAAACCGACCTCGACAGCGAGATCGCGCGCTCCCGGAAAAACTGGCTGGATATGCCGGTGATCGGGATGGAGTCCGAGTTCAACGTCTGGTTGGACGAGGTCGAGATCAATCCAGAGCCCTACTGGAAACACCCCAGCGCGTTCATCGACCGCCCTCTCCTGACCCGCGAAAAGACCTCGCTGCAACTCCCCACGGGCGGCGCGGTCTACTTCGACCGCGGCGTGATCGAAGTGGTCACCCCGGTCATCGAACTGGCGCCCTCCAGCACGGCCCGCATGGTGCGCAATCTCTGGGAACAGATCGGGTTCGTGCGCGAACAGCTCACCCGCTGGGGTGAGGAGAACGGTCACACCGTTCGCCTCAAGGCCTACAGCACCCACTACAACGTCTCCTACGAGATCCCGAAGTCGCAGCAGAACGCGAACCGCAACGTCAAGGCTCTGGCCCTCCTGTTGGCCTACATCCTCCCGGTTCCGGTCATGGTGGCCGGTGCCAACCGCCGCTCCACCGGCGTAGGCGTGCGGCCGCGCGGCAACCGTATCGAGATCACCGTCGACTTCACCCCCGATCCCGGGCTCATGATCGCCACGGCCACGCTCGTCGTCGGAATCGTCCGCGAGGTGATGATGTGGCCTTCCTACGACCTGTCGGTCCTGCAGCGTCTGCCGCTTCCGGTCATCGACGGGGTCATCCCCGGCAAGCACACCACCCGCAAGGGCTGGCTCACGAAAGACTTTCACTACGAGCAAAGCCCCTACACCGCGGACATCGACGCCCCGCTCTGGCGGACGCAGTTCGGCGACACCCGCTCGCTGCGCCGCATGGCCAAGGACGTGGCCTGGTATTTCCGCCGCTCGATCCGGCGCTTCTCCGATCCCTTCAGCTTCCGGCTTCTCTTCGCCATCCTCGACGGCCGGGCCCCTTCCCTGCTCGATCTCGACGAACGGCCGGCCGCCTACGATGATGTCGGACGCCTCTGCCTTTGGGGCAGCGTCATTTCGGAGCTGAGGTACCACGAGACCCTGACGCGGTTCGGGGTCTTCCCTGCGCCCGAGCTCGAGGAGCTGGCCACGCCCGCCCGCCTCCACCCGTACGTGCTGGAGCGTCAACGCGAACGGGACCAGTACCGCGGCGCCGTCGCGGCTGAGCCGTTCAGTCCGGAAGGAAAGCGGAGACCCGCTCCTGCCGAGAGACCAAGCGCTCGCCCCGCTTCGCCAGGACCCTCCGCACCACGGCGGTTTACGCGCGCCCAGACTCTCCTTCCGCGACGGAGCACGCCCTACGTCGACCGGCGCAATATCTCGCTGCTGAGCGAGATCGGACCGACGAAGGCGGCCGCCAACGAGCGCCGCCGCGGTCTGGAGCGCCGGAAGAACAGTTACGCGACTCCGTTTCCCGATCGGCGACTGAGCCGCTCCGCGTACGAACAGGTCTTCCTCAAGCTCGTCTCGGGCGGCCGCCTGCGGATGGGGACGGATCTTTACACGCCTGTCGGGATGAAGGGCTGGTACCACGCCATCTTCCGCCGTGAATCCGACGGCGC
>JBDTOZ010000064.1:0-6259 GCA_039932995.1 Acidobacteriota bacterium
CAGGCGCGATTTCACTTCATCCACTCGAACACTTTGTAATGCTCCCCGTTCATGCCCAGGCGTGTGTAGACCTGTTGGGCGGACTGATTGCGGTCGTCGACGTAGAGTCGGATGCCGCGGATGGCGGGCGTGGCGTCGACCATCGCTTTGACGTGGGCGTAGAGACCGGCGTAGACGCGCCGGCCGCGGAGCTCGGGGACGACGTAGACGCTCTGGATCCACCAGACCACGCCGTTGCGCCAGTCGCTCCATTCGTATGTGATCATCAGCGAAGCGACCACGCGGCCGTCCGATTCGGCGACGAAGTAGCGGCCCAGCGAGGGGTCGGCGAAGACGGCCTGGACGCCGCGGGCGGTCACTTCGCGCTCCAGTGTCACGTCCTCCGTCTCCAGGGCCATGGCCACCTGAAACTCGAGGATGGACTGGGCATCGGCTGGCGTGGCCTCGCGGTAGCGGACTTCACTCATTGATATTCTCCCGCGGTGACAATATCAAAGCCGGCCCGCGCGACGCCGACCGAGCGTGCTCTTTTCCTCATGGCCGGCTCGGCCCTGCTCTTCGGAGCGATGGCTTTCGCGGCCAAGCTGGCCTCGGCACGCCTGTCCGGGAGTCAGGTGGCGATGATCCGCTTCGCGACCGGGCTCCTTCCGGCCTTGCTCATCCCGCGCTACCGTCGCAGCGCGTTCACCTTCCAGCGTCTCGATCTCCTCTTCTATCGCGGGTTCTTCGGCGGGCTGGCCGTGCTCTGTTACTTCGTGGCCATCGCCCACATCAACGTCGGCGTAGCCACGCTGCTCAACTACACCGCGCCGCTTTTCAGCGGCATCTTCTCGATCCTCCTCCTGCACGAGCACATCAGTCCGAAGGTGCTGCTGCCGATGCCGGTGGCCTTGGCCGGGGTGTTTCTGGTCGTACACGCGCACGCTCATCCGGGCGACCTCCTCGGCTTCGGCAAGTGGGAGCTGCTGGGTTTGGCCTCCGCCCTTTTCTCCGGGGCCGCGGTCACGGCCATGCGCGCGGCCCGTCGCGGCGAGAACTCCTGGGCGGTCTACACGAGCTTCTGTCTGCTGGGAACGATTCTCACCGCGCCGTTCGCGATCGCCGGCTGGCAGACGCCGACTCCTCCGGAGTGGGCGGCGCTGGCCGCGACGTCGCTCTTCGCCATCGGCGCGCAGCTTCTGCTCACGTTCAGCCTGCGCTGGGTGGACGCCATGACGGTGGGCGTGATCTCGCAACTGGCCGTGGTCGTGGCCATGGTGCTCGGCGTGACGCTGCTCGGCGAATCACTCAACGCCACCGCCATCGCCGGCGCCGCGCTCACCATCGGCGGAGTGGTGGGCGTGGTCTACGTGACCTCCTGGGCCAAACGCACGGTGGTCGCGGCCGACGAGGTGGCGCCGGAGGCCTGAAGGGGACGACCCGGTAGGCCGACTACAATGGTCGCGCCCATGAGACATCTCCTGCGTCGCGTTCCGCTCCTGGCGCGTGTGTCCATTGCGCTGGCCGCGGTGGCGGTGTTGCCGCTCGGGTATGCGGTGTGGTCGTTGTTCGAGGTGAACCGCTCCGGGATGAACGAGCAGGTGCTGCGCACGCACGCCGTGGCGGCATCGACGGCGGCGGAGCGGATCGCGGGGATCGTGGAGACGCGGCAGACGCTGGCGCGCACGATCGCCGGGAACGAGGCCATCGCGCTCGATCCCCGTTCCGGCCAGTCGCGGGCGTTCCTGCAGGAAATCCTCGCGGCCGATCCGGCCATCGAGATCCTCGACATCAGCACTCCCGCCGGCGAGAGCGTCATCCGGGCCCAGCGTCGCGGCGCCAGTGAGCGTGTCGGTCCGCTCTCCGGCAATGCGCCCGACTTTCGCAACCACTATCTGCTCGTGGCCGAGCCGCTGCCGGGCGGACGGGGAACGTTGCGGGTCATCGCCGAGGCGGCGGCCATCCAAGGGGCTCTCCGTCCGACGGAGATCGGCGATCACGCGGAGATGGTGCTGGCCTCCCGCCAGGAAGACAAACCGCTGCCGGGCTTTCCCGTGGAGATGCTCGCGGCGGCGCGGAATGCGCGTGTGAACGGCACCGGCATCTATCGCGACGCGCAAGACAACGAGATCATGGGAGCCTTCGCACCGGTGAGCGGCACACCGTGGTTCGTGATGTCGCGCCAGCCGTCGGAGATCGCGCAGAGGATCTCGATGGTCATGCGCCGTCGTGCCATCGTGGCCGTGGCCGTGGCACTGCTGCTGGCGGCGTTGCTGGTCGTGGTCGCGGACCGGTCGGTGATCCGTCCCATCCGGCAGGTCGTGCGCGCGCAGCAGCTCCTCTCCGCGGCCACGCCCATTCCGGCCGGGAACGAGATCGATCAACTGATCGCGGCCAGTGAATCGATCCATCGCCGCATCGCCGATCAGGAAGAACTGGGCCGTGTGTTCCTCGGCCGCTATCACGTGCTGGGAATCATCGGCCAGGGCGGGATGGGGACGGTCTTTCGGGGCTGGGATCCGAAGCTGCGGCGGCATGTGGCGTTGAAGACGGTTCATCTCGCGGCGCTGGCGGGTCAGGACGCGGCCGGGCTGGTGGAATCGCTGATGGCCGAGGCCATCACCGTGGCCAGCGTCAGCCATCCGAACATCGTCTCCGTGTATGACGTCGAAGATTCGGCGGGAGCGGCGTTCATGGCCATGGAGCTCGTGGATGGCGTGAGCCTGCAGGCCTACCTCGATCAGAGAGGAGAGCTCGATCCCGAACAGACCATTCTCCTCGGCCTGGCCGTGGCCCGCGGACTGGACGCCGCGCACACGCGGGGCATTCTGCATCACGACATCAAGCCCGCGAATGTGCTGCTCTCGTTCGACGGTGCGATCAAGGTCGCGGACTTCGGTCTGGCCTCGCTGGTCAATGACCGCACTGCCGAGAACGTCGTGTTCGGAACGCCGGGCTACATCGCGCCGGAGGCGGCCACCGGAAAAGGACGGGACGCGCGCACCGACCTCTTCGCCCTCGGCGTGCTGATGTATCAGGCCGCAACGGGCGTGAATCCGTTCGAGCGCGACGGACCGCGGGAGACCATGATCGCCACCGTGACGACCACGCCCACCCCTCTCCGGCAACTGCTGCAAGGCGATGCGGCCGGGACCGGCCTGCTCCGCGCACTCTCGGAGACCGTGGAGAGTCTGATGCAGAAGCTGCCGGAAAACCGGCCGCTCACCGCCGCGCACGTGGCGGCGCGGCTGGAGATCTTCGCGCAACTGCACCGCCTGCAGTGGAAACTCGACATCGCCCGCGGCCAGCCGCTGCTGCGCACCGGCCGCGGAACCGCTACTCTCATCGCCACCATGTCACTGGAGCCTCGAGCCTCTCCATGAAACGGACACTCCTCGCGTTGGCGTTTTGCTGCGTCGCGGCCGTTGCGATGGCCGAAGACACGATCGGCTGGCACGTCGTGAAACCGGGCGACACGCTCGAAGGCATCACCGCCCGCTACCTCGGCAGCTCACGCGCCTGGCGCGAGAACTGGCACCTCAATCCCGACATCAAGGATCCGCACAAGCTCCTCCCGGGCCAGCGCCTGCGCGTCATCATCGCGCGCACCATCGCCGCGCAGTCGGCGCTCATCGGCCGCGTTTCCCGGCGCGTGGAGAAGAAGCCCGAGCCGGCTCCGTGGACTCCCGCGCAACCGGGCGACCGCCTCGTCGAGCGCAACGGCGTGCACACCTTCGCGGCCTCCTCGGCCGAGCTGAAGTTCGACGATGACACCACGCTCACCCTCACCGAGCAGTCGCTGGTCTTCCTCCGCCCCGCCACCCCGGCCGCGGTGAGACGCGACGGCAATGCCATCGAGATCATCGACGGACATGCGGATCTCGAGAAGCCGGCCCTGCCCAAACGCGCGCGGGACTTCGAGATCATCGTCGGCGGTACGGTGGCGAGCGCCAACGACGCCGCGGCGCGAGCGCGATTCCGCAACGCGGGCAAGAGCGCTCAGGTGATGTCGTATCGCGGCTCCACCGCCGTGGCCAGCGCCGGCGCAACGGTGAAGGTCGAGAGCGGAATGGGCGTCTCCGTCCCCGACGGCCAGCAGCCGCCGGCCCCGGAGAAGCTCCTGGGCGCGCCGTCGATTCAGGCCATGGACGTGTTCGTCCCACGTCCCACGTTGCGCTGGCCGGCTCTGGCCGGTGCGAAGAGTTACTCCGTGGAAATCTGTCGCGACCGCGGTTGTGCGGAGATGCTCGCGCGCGTGGCCAGCGTCGTCGAGACCACCTGGCGGCCGGCCGAGGCGTTGCCTGCCGGTGCGCTCTTCTGGCGGGTCAGCGGGCGGAGCGCCAGCGGTCTCGATGGCTATGCCGCCGTGGCCGGGCTGACGGTGCGGCGCGGCCTCTCCGGAGTGGTGAGCACCGACGATCGTCCGAGCGCCGGCGTGCGTGTGCTGTTGTACGGCGGAGACGCGCCAGTGGCGGAGACACGCACCGATGCCGCCGGCACCTTCGTGTTCGCGAACGCGCAGCCAGGCGATTGGAGCGTGGTCGTCGATTCTCGCAGCATCAGCGATCACGCGTGGGCCGAGGAAGTCGCTCCGCACGCGGGTGGCCTGCACGCCGGGACCTCGGACGACCCCAGCACACTGGCCACATCCGAGCACGTCACGCCAGCCACACTCGGAGACTCTCCGGTGGACGGGCTCGACTTCGCGTTTTCGTTCAACGCCGTCACGCACGCCGGAGACACAGGCCAGGGCTCGCTACGCCAGTTCGTCACCAACGCCAATGCTCTTCCCGGAGAGAACGTCATGCGCTTTCTCGGCGAGCGCGCGGCCATCCGGCTGGCCTCTCCCCTGCCGCGACTGACCGACGCCATCGCCATCGTGGGACGCGGCACGGCTGAAGAGATCGGGTCGGTCACGAGGGTCGGCACGGATGGAGTGGTGTTGCGGAATCCCTCGCGCTCGGCGTTGTCGATCGACTTCGGCGGTGCACCGGTTGGCCTCGACGCCGCCGCCGAGCTCACCGTGCGCGACGTCATGCTCACGGGGGCCAAGACGCATGTCCGTGCCGCCACGCGGCTGATGATGGAGAACGTCGTCATTGGCACGTTGCTGGAGCGGCGCGACGCCATCGCCATCGAGATCGCCGGCCAGGCCACGTTGCGACGCCTGCTCGTGACCGCGATGACCGGCGACGCGATCGTGGTTGGCGCGGGCGGGACGCTGGACGCGGAGCACATGGAGATCAGCGATTCCGGCGTGGCCCTGCGCGTCGCGGGTCCCGGCTCACACGTCCGCCAATCCCTCTTCCTGTTGAACGGCACGGCCATCGCGGCTCCGTCAGGACTCGACGTTCGCGAAAGCACGTTCCGCGGGAATCGCACGCGGGTCGAGACCAGCGGCGAAGACAACGAGATCGAAGACACGTTCGCCGTGCAGTGATACGCTTTCGCGCACACTATGTCTGGTTGCGCGCGTTCGTGTGCCCTCTGGCTGCTCGGCTGGACCGTCGCAGGTGCGGCCTTCTTCTACTTCTTCCTCACGTTCGGAAGACTCGAGCCGCAGATCTATTGGGCGGCCGCCGGCGCGGGACTGTTCACGGCCACCTGCGTCGCGTATGTCATCGGGATCTGGAATTCCTGGCGAGAGCGGGCCACGCTGCTCGACACCGTGGCCGGCACGCCGCCCGTGGACGGCGCGTGGGTGGCGGTGAGCGGGACGATCCGCGCAAACAGCCCGCTGCGCACGCCGCTGTCGAATCTGCCGGCGGTGGCGTACGAGTACAAGATCTCGCGGGTGGAGCGCTCGGGAAAGCACACCTCCGAGGTCACGTACTACGACGGCAAGGCCCTGGCCCCGAGCATCATCGCCACGCGGCAGGGATCGGTGCGCCTGCTGGCGGTGCCACTGTTCGACGTCCCGAGCGAGAAGATCGAGCACAGCACCGAGGTCGCGAATGCACTTCGTTACATCAGCACGACTTCCTTCCAGACCAGCAACACCCCGAAGACGGCCAAGATCGGCGTGGAGCAGGAGCTGACCGACGACGACGGCAACTTCCGCGTGGACAAGAAGCACAGCGACAGAGACGTGGATCTCGAGGAGTGCCGCTACAGTGAGAAGGTCATCCAGCAAGGGGAGATGATCTGCGCGTTCGGCATCTTCTCGCAGCAGCGCGGTGGACTGATCCCCCACTCCAGCTGGGCCCACCAGGCCCGGGTCATGCGCGGCGATGCCACGGACGTGGCCCGCCAGCTCCGCAACCGCATCATCAAATACATC
>JBDTOZ010000065.1:0-12105 GCA_039932995.1 Acidobacteriota bacterium
CTAGGCTGTTTTGCAGCATGCTCCCGAAATACGAGCACGAGATCCGCGATCCGATTCATACCTTCATCCGTGTCTCGTCCGACGAGCGGAAAGTGATCGATTCCGCGCCGTTTCAGCGGCTCCGCGACATCCATCAGCTCGCGCTCACCTACCTCGTCTATCCGGCCGCGACACATCGGCGCTTCGAGCATTCGCTCGGCGTGATGGAGCTCGCCGGCCGCGTCTTTGACGTGATCACCAGGCAGGAGAATCGGCGGAACGAGGCGCGTGAGTATTTCCCGCCGGACAGCGAGCTTTCGTACTGGCGAACGGTCGTGCGCATGGGTGCGCTCTGCCACGACCTGGGCCACATCCCGTTTTCCCATGGAGCCGAGGAGCTTCTGCCGTCCGGCTACCATCACGAGCATCTATCGGTGGACGTGATTCTCGGCGAAGAAATGGCGCGGGTTTGGAGCTCGATGACACCGTCGCCCAAGGCGCGCGATATCGCGAAGGTCGCGGTCGGCCTGAAGGCCTGGCCGTTCGAGGCGTCGGACTTCTCGCCATGGGATGAGCTAATCACGGAAATCGTCACTGGAAATGCGTTCGGCGTCGATCGCATCGACTACCTTCTCCGCGATTCGCATCATGCCGGCGTGGGATACGGACGATTCGATCATCATCGCCTGCTCGATTCACTGCGCATCCTGCGCTGGCGGGAGAAGCCGGTCATCGGGATCGAGCGGGGAGGAATGCATGCCGCCGAAGCGCTCCAGCTCGCTCGCTATTTCATGTTCGAGCAGCTCTACTTCCACCGGGTCCGCCGCGCGCTCGACCTTCATCTGCGGCAGTTCCTGCGCGAATGGCTTCCGGGCGGTGTCTATCCGACCGACATCCCGGGTCACCTCGCGCTGACCGACAACGAAGTGCTCGCGGCCATGCGGAAGGCAGCCGGCGACCCGGCAGCACTTGGCCACGATCCGGCGCGGAGGATCCTGCAGCGCGATTTCTACAGGGTGCTCTACTCCCCGTCCGCCGAGAACCGTGACATCACGCTGAAGCCGACCGAGGCAATCTACCGCGCGGCCGTACAAGAGTTCGGGCAGGAGTTCTTTGCCAAGGACACGCATCTCCCGGAAGCGAAGCCGATGGAGTTTGCGGTGGAGAGCGACTCGGGCGAGATCGTATCGTCGGTCAGTGAATCGCAGGTACTCGGCCGGATTCCTGCCGCACGCTTCGACTTCGTTTTCGTGACCAGGCAGAAACTCGCGGAAGCAAGACAATGGCTCGATCGGAACCGCATCCGAGGTATCCTCGAAGCCACGGTGAAGGAGGAGTCATGAGTCTCGGAGAACTGCGCGAGGCGGCCATCATCGCCGCGATCGTCGATCGCGTCTCGGCGGCAGACCGCTTTTGCGGCGAAACCTTGCTCCAGAAATCCGCCTTCTTCCTGAAGGAGCTGTTCGGAATCGCGCTCTCGCCCAAATTCCGCCTGTACCACTACGGCCCGTTCTCCTTCGATCTCCGGGATCAGCTGCGCTCGATGGAGGCCGACGATGTCGTTCGCATTCGACCGCACGAGTTCGGTGCGACGTACGTTGTCGGAGACCGCTATGCGATGCTCCAACGGCAATTCCCGAAAACGCTTGCGGAGTACGCGAAGCAGATCGACTTCGTCGTCCGCGAGCTCTCGCCGAAAGGCGTAAAAGACCTCGAAGCGCTGGCGACGGCGCTCTACGTGGCGAAGACGAGCCCCCGTGCAAGCGTCGACGTTCGCGCAAAAGAGCTGCACACGATCAAGCCTCACGTCGACATGGAGCGGGCACGCGCCAGCGTCGCGAAGGTCGACGAGTGGATCGCGGCGGAGGGCTCGGCCAGCCTCGGGTCGCGTTCGTCCGGACGTGACGAGGTAGCAGGGTAGCGCGAACGCGTGCGTAGCACGCCAATCGCAATACTCGCCGAGGCGTGCTGCAGCGTCAGTTGCAGTGGGCCCCAGTCCGCGCTCTCCACCACCAGCCGGTTCGCGAGGCCCTCCACGTGCGACCCCACGGCGTGATGACTGTCACAGGGCGGCGTGAGCGCCCTCCCCGCGCGAAACCAACGGCGCCGCTACCTTCGGATCATGCCTTTGCGCATCCGCTTGGCCCTGCTTCGGATCGCCGGTGATCCTCGCGGCGCTGCATGCGCGATTGCTGTGGCAGCGCGTCGAAGATCTCTCGATCACCGACCCAGCCGTCATCGGGCGGTGGTGTGCGGCGGCGGCGCACGACAGGAGTGAAGTTCCCATGCGTTCGGTAATCCTGATTCTCACGATGATCCTGGTGTATGCGGCATTCTCGAACGCCACGTTCTTCCGGCCGGAGCCTGGACGGACCGCCAACATCAGCTATCGCGTGACGTTCTGATGGCGAGGTGCTCGCATGCGGCAGCCAGACGTCGTCCTGATTCACCCTCCGAGCGTTTTCGACTTTCGGGAACGGCCCATCTTCTACGGACCGATCAGCGACGTGATTCCCTCGTCGCCGGTCTTCGAGATGTATCCGATCGGATTTCTGACGCTCGCGGCATATCTGCGGCGACGCGGCTACCGCGTGCGCATCGTCAACCTGGCCCTTCTCATGATGCGCAGCCGCCGGTTCGATCCGGAGCGATTCCTCCGCCGGCTGCGCCCGAAGCTCTTCGGCATCGATCTGCACTGGCTTCCGCACGCCCACGGTGGACCTGCGCTGGCGGCTCTGCTCGAGCGCATCCATCCCGAGGTCCCGATCGTCTTCGGCGGCATCTCGGCAACGTACTTTCATCGCGAGCTCATTGAGAATCCAGCGGTCGACTTCGTGTTGCGTGGTGCGATCACGGAGCCATCGCTGCTGGCGCTCATGCAAGAGCTCGAAGGAGCGCGCCGCTTCGAGGCGGTGCCCGGTCTGACGTGGAAAGACTCGACCGGGATTCGCGTGAATGCCGACGGGCCCGAGCCTACGTCGCTCGACGAATACGGTCTCGACCTCGGCATGATGGTGGCCTCCGTCATGCGGCATCTCGACTTCTGGACGAGCGTGCCGTTTCACTCCTGGTGGCGCCATCCGATCACCGCCGTGTTCACGGTCAAAGGCTGCGCGCGGGGCTGCGTCACCTGCGGCGCATCGCGGCCGGCGTTCCGCCGCTTCATGCCCGGCTGCTTTCCTCTCATTCGCAGCCCCGAGGCCATCGCCGAGCAAGTGCGGCAACTCGCCGAGATCACGCGCGCACCGATCTTCTTTGTCGGAGACCTGCGCGACGGCGGCAAGACCTACGCTCGCGACGTTCTGGCCGCACTGGCGCGCACGCCGGTCGCGAATCGTCTCGTCTTCGAATTCTTCGACCCTCCGGATGCCGCGCTGATCGCGACCATCGACGCATCCGTCCGCCGATGGGGCGCGGAGCTCTCCCCCGAAAGTCACGACGAATCCATCCGCGCCCACCTCGGCAAGGCCCGTTTCACCAACGCGCGCATGGAAGAAGCGATCGAGCTGATTCTCCGATCGCGATGCGAGGCACTCGACCTCTTCTTCATGATCGGCCTGCCCGGACAAACGCACTCCGGGATCATGGAAATGGTCGACGCCATCGAGCAACTGTTCGTGCGCTTCGACCGCCGCCTCTCGGCCTTCATCACGCCGATGGGACCTTTTCTCGATCCCGGCAGCGATGGCTTCGAGCAGGCGGAAGCGCGCGGCTATCGCCTATTCGCGCACACTCTCGCCGAACACCGCGCACTTCTCGAACAGAACGACTGGCAGTCGATGCTCAACTACGAGACGCAATGGATGACCCGGGCCGAGATCGTCGACGCCACCTACGACGCCGCCGAGCGGCTCAACGAGCTGAAGCACCGCCACGGCCGCATCAACGCGAAAACCGCCGCCGGCGTACGCCATCGCCTCGCCCGCGCACGTGCCATTCGCGCCCGCCTCGCCCACGGCTCGGTCACCGCCCCACTCTCGCGCGAGATCCGGCACGCATCCGAAGGCACCGTAAACGACAAGACCGAGCTCTTCGCGCCCGGAGCATTCCTCACCAACTTTCGGATCGGCGGGATCCTGCGCTTGCTGGTGCGGGAAATGCGTGAGCGGATCCGCCGCGCGTCAGCGTCATGACGACAAGACTCCGTGACAGTCACGCGCTTCGCTGGAAGAGGCGCAGGGGCGATCCGTGCGCCCTTCGCGTTTTGCGGCGCACCGCGGTGGGTGACGAGGCGCACGACCTC
Organism: Acidobacteriota bacterium; assembly: GCA_039932995.1. GTDB lineage: Bacteria > Acidobacteriota > Thermoanaerobaculia > Gp7-AA8 > Gp7-AA8 > QHVT01. Next base: position 4,223 of record JBDTOZ010000065.1, read on the forward strand.
GGATCTGCCGGCGCGGTTACGGTCGCAGCGAAGGAGAAGCCATGAAAGTCTCGAAATACGTCTCGTCGTTTCTCGTGGGAGTCACCGTCGGTGCCGGCGTCGCGCTGTTGTTCGCGCCCATGCCCGGCAGGAAGATGCAGCGCAAGGTCGCCAACATCACCGACCGAGTGATGGACAAGGTCGACGATCTCAAGGTGGCCGTACATCGCGTCGCGGGCTGATGTACGCGGTGTGATCGTCCACACTGCGCGAGAACGATCCAGAGTCCCGGTAGTGCAGGCGACGCTTCTTCGGCAGTGAAGGTAGCGGCAGGCCAACACCCAGTCCATGACGGAGTCCTACGGATCGTCGGATCGCGGCGAGCGCTTGGCGTTGCGCGATCCAAACGCCTCCAGCGTGCCTGGAGAGCGGCTACCCTCGCGGGCGCGTGCGTTTCCTCGGCACAGCCGATCGCCGGCCAGGGCGCTGGAGCGGTGCGGTCCGTGCCGGCAAATAGTGGAAGCGAACGAGAAAGACGTTCTCGCCGCGCCCATGCCGCGCCACTTTCAGGAGGTCGGCGACACTCGCAAAGCCGGACGCCTGCGCCAGCTCCGGCGTGATGCCGTCAAAGGTGATCGGCGTGATCGAGTCAATTTCGATCTCGCCGCCTTCCATCGGATAGCGATGGCCGGCGATCACATGCGGCCGTGTCCACACGCGGACGCTGCAGGTAATCTCACCGCTGCGCACGCCGTCACGAAGATACTTCGTGAATTGCACTCCACCAGTTTAGTGCCCCCCGCGTCCGTAGGTCGCACGCGCCGAAAAAAAACGGTCGTGTATCTCGTGCTTTCGTGAAGTGACTCCCGAGAGCCTCACCCGGCTTCGGCACGCGCGTCGCGAGTGCCCGGTGGACTCGAGTCCACCGCTCCACAGAGCGGCGAAGCCGCAACCCAAGCCGCTGTAGGCGGCGGTAGCCACTAGCACCCGGCTTCAGCCGGGTGGAGAAGGCGGTGTTTGAATGAGCCCGCGTAGCGGGCGACAGGAACGGGTCGCGTGAGTCTGTCGCCCGCTACACGGGCTGACTCATGGGCCTCATCCGTCACCCGGCTGAAGCCGGGTGCTAGTGCTCTGATGCCACCTACGGCGGCGGGGAATCTTCGCGTCTCGCGAGGAAATTCGAGGTTAGTAGTACAGAGGCTCCCCGCAGCGCCCTCCCGTCCTTCTCAAAGTTAGCGCGAATGGGCAGGATGCCCTCACCCCACCCTGACGAAGATCTCCTTCCCCACTTCATCGTCGACGGCGATGGATGAGGGTCCGCAGGCCACGACTAGGGTGGGCCGGCGGGCCAGGAGGCGGATCTCCGTGCCGGGGGAGATTCCGTAGGAGGCGAGGCGGGATGTGCGTGCCGCGGAGGTGGTGGTGAGGTGCGTGATGGAGGCCACGGCGCCGATGGGAAGCGCGGTGAGCGGGACGAGGTCGCCGGTCTGGGGCACGATGGCCGGGGCGCGGCGAATCCAGCGTCGCAGCATGTCCACCAGGCGGCCACTCTCCACGAATTCATAATTGCAGCGCGGACAGCGCACCATGGCGCAGCCACGCGACATGGGGCAGGACGAATGGCATTCCGCGCCGGTGAAGTCCATGCCGCACAGGGGACATTCGTGGATGGCCGCGCCGTCCAGGTTGCAGGGGGCAGTGCCGCTCATCCAAGCCTCACGGCGAAGATGCGGAAGATGGCGTGGAGTAAGGCGCCGGTGCCGAATGCATAGACCGTGATGAACGCGGCGATGGCCAGGGCGGCCCGTTTGCCGCGCTCGCGGACCATGACCAGGAAATTCGCCACGCAGGGAACGAAGAGGGTGATGACGGTCAAGGCGATGACGGTCTGATTGGGGTCCAATGCACCGCCACGCTGCATGGCGAACAGTCCCGCCGCGCCATAGTCGCGGCGCAGGAAGCCGATGACGAACGCGTTAGCCGCCTCGGCCGGCAACCCGAGGGCGCCGACCACCAGCGGCGACAGCACGCGCTGCAGGAGCGTCAAGGCATGCGTGAGGTCGAGGACGTACAACAGGAGTGTGCCGAGGATGAACAGCGGCACCGCTTCCTTCAGATACCACTCCGTGCGGGCCAGCACTTTGATGAGGATGTTGGAGAGGCGCGGCACGCGCATCGGCGGAAGGTCGACGATGAAATCGCCCGACGTGCCGGGCACGATCTTCGACGCGAGATAGCCGACCATGAAGATGGTGGCCACGGTCACACCCAGCCAGATGGCCGTAGCCGCGCCGCTCAGACGTCCGAGCATGGCCAGGATCACGGCCAATTGCGCCGAGCACGGGATGCCCAGCGCCAGAAGGATGGTCACGATGACGCGCTCCTTCTTCGTCTCCAGCACGCGCGTGGTCAGGGTGGCCATGGTGTCGCAGCCCAAGCCCAGGACCATGGGCAGCACGGCCTTGCCGTTCAAGCCCATGCGCTTGAAGATGCGGTGCAGCATCACGGAGAGGCGCGGCAGGTAGCCGGAGTCTTCGAGGATGCCGAAGAGCGTGAAGAAGGTGATGACGACCGGCAGGACGATGGCGATGGCGTACGTGAGTGCCATGGTCACGATGCCGTAGGGACCGACCAGCAGGTCGCGCGCCCACTGGAAGGGGATGGCCCAATCGACGAGGCGCGTGGCCCAGGGATTGACGTAGGCCTCGAAGATCGAGCTCTCCACGAAGTCCACGAGCGTGCCCGCGCCGAATTTCCCGACGAAGAGCCAGGCCGCGTAGAGCACTCCCAGGAGGATGGGCACACCCCACACGCGATGCATGCAGAGCGCGCCGAAGGTCCCGCGGCCACGGACGCTCTTCCCGGACGTCACGTCGGCGATCAACGCGTCGACCACCGTGAGGCGTGCACCGGCAATCTGCGAGGCCACGTGCGGCGAGGCGTCGCCGCCGCACAACGCGGACAGCGCGTCCGCACGCGTCGAGCCGCCGCCGACGAGAAAGGCGATGCACTCCTCCACCGGCGCCGGATAGGGCACGCGCAGCGGAGAGCGCGCCGGCTGCACGGCGTGGCGCTTCAGCTTCTCCAGGTTCCAACTGCGCAGTGCGGAAACGGCCACCACCGGGACGCCGAGGCGTTCGGCCAGTGAATCCACCGCCACGGCGGGTGCGCCCGGCTCGTCGCTCATGTTCAGGCAGAGCATGAAGGCGATGTCGTGCTCGGCCAGTTGCAGCGTGAGCAGCAAGGTGCGGCGGAGGTTGCCGATGTCGCCGACCTGCATGACGTCCGCTTCTTCGGGACCGACCAGCAGGTCGCGCGTGACGCGCTCTTCGAACGACTGCGGCGCGAGCGTGTTCGTCCCGGGCGTGTCCACGACCTCTCGAAGCTGGCCGCCGACGTCCGCCAGTGCACTGGTGATCTCGACGGTGGTGCCGGGGTAGTTCGAGACGGTGGCGTAGCGGCGGGTGAGCCGCGTGAAGATCAGCGACTTGCCGACGTTGGGCTGCCCGACGAGCAGGAGCTTGCGCGTGGGAAGGGCGGCGTCAGCAACGAGATCGGGGAATGCGTCAGGCTGAGACATATTCTCAATGCATGCTCGGCTCCGGTCAGCCATCGACCTGTGACGATCGTCACCGGCTATCGTGACCCGCGGCATGGTCGCTCGTTCGCCGGCGCAGCACCCTGAATGGCATGAGCAAGGACATCACCTTCAGCATGGTCGGCTCCGGCGGAGACGGCGCGGTCGTGGCCGGAGATCTGGCCGCCATGGCCTGCGCCGCGCACGGATTGCACGTCGTCAAAACCGAGGCTTACGGTCCGCAGATCCGCGGCGGCGAGTCGTCCTCGACCGTACGCATCGCGGCCACGCCGCTGGCCGCACAGGGAGACGCGATCGAGACCCTGGTCGTGTTCCGCTTCACCGACTTCGCGCGCTTTCGCAGTGAGATGACGCTGGCCGCGGACGGCCTGATCCTGCACGAGCCTGATGACGCACCCCCGCCGGAGTTGAGCGCGTATCGCTGCCGGCCCGTGCCGTTCGCGCAACTGGCCCGCGACGCCGAGGCGCCAAACGCAAAGAACATCGTGGCCCTGGGCATTCTGGTGGCCTTGTATGGTCTGCCCGCGGAGAGCATTCGCGCGGCGGTGCGCAAGCGGTTCAAGAAACGCGACGCGACGGTGATCAGTGCGAACCTGCGCGCGCTCGACTGCGGAATGGAGTTTGGCGCGCAGCTCCCCTCCCCTGCCGTCACGTTTGCCACGACGCCGCAGACGGCCGGACGGCTGCTGCTCTCCGGCAACGAGGCCTCGGCCTTCGCCGCGCTGCACTCCGGCTGCAGCTTCTTCGCCGGCTATCCGATCACGCCCTCCACCGAGATCCTGCAACTGCTCGGCGAATGGCTGCCGAAGATCGGCGGCACATGCCTGCAAACCGAGGACGAGCTGGCGGCCATCGGTGCGGTCGTGGGGGCGTCGTTCGCCGGCGCGAAGGCGATGACGGCCACGTCGGGACCAGGGCTGGCGCTGATGTCGGAGATGCTCGGTCTCGCTTCCATCGCGGAGATCCCGAGCGTGATCGTGAACGTGCAGCGCGGCGGGCCGTCGACCGGCATCCCCACCAAGAGCGAGCAGTCGGATCTCTTCCACGCCGTGTACGGCGGAACGGGCGACATGCCCCGGGTCGTGCTGGCCTGCTGCGATGTGGAGGATGCGTTTCACACGACGGTGGATGCGTTCAACATCGCCGAGGAGTACCAACTGCCGGTGATCGTGCTGTCGGATCAGGCCATTGCCCAGCGGCGCGAGACCATCGACGCCGCGTCGCTGGTGCACGACGTCGTGTCGCGCAGCGTACCGCTGGAGGCCGATGCCTCGTACCGGCGGTATGCGATGACCGAGAACGGCGTGTCGCCGATGACCGTGCCGGGCCTGGCCGGAGGGATGTACCAGACCAACGGTCTCGAGCACGACGTCGAGGGACGTCCCAGCGCGATGTTCGAGACGCACGAGGCCATGAACGCAAAGCGCTACCGTAAGCTCGACGCGATCGCGGAGAAGTACCCGCTGTACCGCCGCTTCGGCGCCGTCAAGCCCAAGCTGGGCATCCTCTGCTGGGGCTCTTCGGCGGGTGCCATCTGTGAGGCCATCGAGCGAACGGAGGCCGAGGGAATGCGCGTGGCGGCGTTCGTGCCGCGCATGCTCGCGCCTTTGCCCGCGCGGCCGCTGCAGGCGTTCATCGATTCCTGTGAGGAGATCCTGGTCGTGGAGCTCAGCTTCGCCGGACAGTTCCACCGCTACCTGCGCTCGCTCGTCGATCTGCCACGCAACAAGACCCGCGTCCTGAAACGCTCGGGCGGCAAAGCGCTCTCGGTGGAGGAAGTCCTCGCAGCAGTGCGGGCATTCGAAGGGGTGACGGCATGAGCACGGCAGCGGAGTTCAAGACGGATCTGAAGCCGGTGTGGTGTCCCGGATGTGGCGACTTTGCAGTACTGAACAGCATGCATCGGGCACTGGCCGCGGCGGGGTGCGAACCGCATGAGACCATCCTCATCTCCGGCATCGGCTGCTCCTCGCGCCTGCCCGGCTACGTCGAGACGTACGGGTTGAACTCGCTGCACGGCCGCGCCCTGCCCATCGCCACCGGGGCGAAACTGGCCGCGCCGCGGATGACCGTGGTGGCGGTGGGCGGGGACGGCGACGGGCTGGCCATCGGCGGCAACCACTTCCTGCACGCCTGCCGGCGCAACGTGGACATTGCCTACGTCATGATGGACAACGAGATCTACGGACTGACCAAGGGACAGGCCGGACCGACCACGCCCACGGGCGACCGCACGAAGTCGACCACGTACGGCAACCCCGATCCGTCGCTCGATCCCTGCGCGCTGGCCATCGCGGCCGGGGCGTCGTGGGTAGCCCGCGGCTTCTCCGGTGATGTGAAGGGAACGACAGAGTTGATGACGCGCGCCATCCGCCATCACGGCTTCGCGTTCCTGAATATCCTGTCCCCTTGCGTGACCTGGCGCGGCGAGGAACAGCACAAGGAGCTGCGCGCGAAAATGCAGCCCGTCCCCGCCGGCCACGATGTGACCAGCGCCGAAGCGGCGCTGCGTTTCACGGACGAAGGGGAAGTCTTGACGACCGGCGTGCTGTACGAGGCCTCCCGCCCGACGCTGCTCGATCAGCTCTCCGGGATCGAGCTCATGGCCCGCGGCAACACGCAACCGGCGCGCAGTGACTTTCTGGCGGCGTATCGGTTGTAGGGTGCGCGATCCTCGCGCGGAACACGTTTCCCCCGCCCGGGGGGCGGGGACGCCCCCCGGCCAGCCGGCGGGACGCCGGCGCTCCTCGAGCGCCTGCGGCGGCTCGTGTCGCGCGCCGCGCGTGCCCGGACTCGACCAGTCCCTCTCTCGCCGCGAGCACGTCCGCGTGACGACCATCACGCCCTCCCGTGCGCCATGTCCCCGCGCGGAACGCCGGCCTGGCACACCATGACGTTCATGAAGCCGACGACCTCCGCAACCGACTCTTCGCGGCGCAGTACGCGCCGGTTCATCGTGCTGGCGTTCGCCCTGGCCGCGATTGGATTTGTGGTCATTGCCGCGGGCGGCATCAACGAGAACCTCGTCTATTACTGGACTCCCAAGGATCTGCGCACGGCGGGCGACAAGGCCTACGGTGCCACCATCCGTCTCGGAGGCATGGTGGCCCCTGGCTCGATCCGGCAGCGCAGCGGGTCGGGTGTGGAGTTCGACGTCCTCGATGCCGACGCGGTCGTCCATGTGAAATCGTCCGGCGTCCCGCCGCAGATGTTCCGCGAGAACATCGGCGTGGTCGTCGAGGGAACCATGGTCCGCGGAGGCACCTTCGAAAGCCACCGGCTGATGATCTCGCACAATAACAAGTACGAAGCGCCCAAGGGCGGCCATTCGATGAGCTCGAAGGAGCTCGAGAAGCTGATGCGCACGACGGAAGGCATGTGACGAAGCGCCGCGGAGCAACCGTGGCGCTTCAGTCTCTGGGTGTACGCATGGCCGCGAGGATCTCGTCCGCGCGTTGGGCCGGCAGCCTTCGCTCGTAGCCCCAGATGCCGTCCAGCCATTCGGTGCCGGTGGTCTTCTCCTGGCCTTCGGCAATCATGCGCAGTGCTTCCACGACGCCGGGGACGACGCAGGTGTGGCCGCGAGAGTCGCGGCGGATGGTCCAGACCCAATCCTGCATGGTGCCGAGGTCGGTGCGGGCCTGCGCGAGCATCGAACCGAGGGCGCGCAGGCGGTGGATGACCGCCAGAAGTCCGCACGAAGCGAAGAAGGAATAGGGCTCGAGCGAGGCCAGACGCCGGCGCAGGGAGTCGACGTCGTGGTGGAACGTGACGGCGCCGGGGACGAGCTCGGAGGGGAGCCTCACGTTGGAGACGATGGCGTGCGGTCGCAGGTCGATGAAGCCGTACACGGCCATCTGCAGGGCCTGCTCGTCCGGGCTGGCCCCGAGGAGTTTCCGCAGGCTGTCTTCGTGCGTGAGGATGTTCCCGAGCGGCGCCACCCAGTAGCCGCATCGCACGATGGGCACACCCTTCTCGTCCTCGACCACGATTGGCGAGCCGAGGGAGGGCACGGTGAAGACGGCTTCGAGCACGAGCTTCATCACGGCCAGATGTGCTTCGTCGCGCGGTCCGAAGTTGCCCGCGTCGATGATGGGCTTGAGGGTCAGGAGCTGTCCGGGTTTGTCGGCCGTGACCAGGACGCGCAGGTCGTGGGCCAGCGTCTCCAGGTCCCAACCCTCGAGGTCGCGGAAGGTGAGCGGCCTCGAATTTTCGAGAAAGAACCGGCGGGCATCGAAGGAGGCATCGGGATATTCGTCGAGCGCCTCGATATCGAGTGTGCGCAGGCGATGCAGGAGGATGAGCA
>JBDTOZ010000066.1:0-13233 GCA_039932995.1 Acidobacteriota bacterium
GACGCACTGATTGGTTAGACCTCCGGCCTGTCACGCCGGAGGTCGCGGGTTCGAGTCCCGTCGGCCCCGCCAATTTAAAGCACTCATGCGCCGCGACTTCGCGGCGTTTCGTGTTTTCAGAGGGTCGCTTAGAAAATTGCAGACTCGCAAAGTCACTCGCAAGGTCGCGATTTTCGCGAGCGAAAACCTGCGCGGACCCGCGACCAAAACGCTGCAATGTTTCCGGTTTCGGCGTGAATGTTCCACGGGAAAATGCGTCACAAGCGCACTTAAAAGCGAGCGCGAAGCGCGGGCGCGACCGGGGCGGCGGTGTTCGGTGTGACGGGCTTGCATGGCGCGGATCACGGCGTGAAGAGTTGGGCGCGCCGGTCAGACCGGCTTGCGCGGCGAAGGTCCACCAGCGTGCCGGATGCGCGAGCGCGAGGCGTCACGGGTCGATGCGAGGTCTTCGGGCGCTGGCTCGTACACAGTCAACACCAGTAACCCGCCCTCGACGCCGACCGCGGCGAACTTCGCGCCCTCTTTGAAGCCGAACGCTTCGAGCCAACGGCCCGAGAGCCGCACGAACGGCACGCGCACGCCGTCACGGTCTAGATGGCCGGTCGTGTAGCGGTGAGGGATTTGCGCTCGACGTTTCGGCATGGCATGTCCTCGACGCGCGTTAGCTGGCGAGAGCGAGCGGTATCTTGCAGATGCGCGGCTGGGCGGTCATGAAGGGCGACGGCACTGTGCTCAGGTCGAGCGTCCCGCTCAATCCGCTGGGGACCGGTCGAACCGCGGTCGGAACGACGGGGTTCTACCAAGTGAATTTCGGCGTAGACGTCAGCGCATGCGTGGCCGTCGCGAACGCTAACTTGCTCGAGGGCATCCCCGGCACGCGATCATTCCGCACGTCCCGGTGATCAACCGGCCGAGTAATTTCCAGTTCGGCGTCACGATGTTCAATCTCACCGGCGTGCCGTCCGATACCGAGTTCACGCTCGTCGTCGTCTGCTAGTCGCGTCCGCGGTTCCGATCTCTCTGGGCGTGAAGGCGGACAATCGCGTTCACGCCAACGGTCCCTTTCTTTCATGCTGGCGGAAGTCCGTCGCTGGATGTATCGTCGGGCGAACGAGGCACCTGCGGATGTTCGCAAAGCTCCCACCTGCCCCAAAGCCGGCCGTGCCGTCGCGAGCAGCAGGCGCACGCTCGCCGGATCGCGGCGTTCACGATGCTGAACCGGCACGCGTCACGCCGTTTGCCCTCTCGCGAGCAAGCCATTTCGCTCCGACCGAACGCGGTTTAGCTGGACGCACACTGGCAGCGCCCCCGGAGAACGACGCACTGGAAGGAGAAGCGGACCAACTGGCGGGTCGGCTCACGGCGCGTAGACGTGGCAGAAGGGCGAACGTGCGAGCTGGCGAAAAGAGCGGCGACCGAAAGCGTGCCGCGCCGCAACCGCTGAATCAGGCGACGAGGCGCGCGGCGCAGATGCGCCGTCGCGCCGGACATCCCGCTGGTGGCGCTGGCGAGACAGTTTGCTCCGCTCTCGCGAGGAGTGAGGCCAAGTGATATCGGAACGCTGCGATGTTGAGGCGCCGCCGGGTTGAGGCGGCGCCGAAACGGGCAGCACGCGGGCCTGGGTGGGAGGCGCGGCGCGCGAGCGCCGGCACGGCGACCGCGCGAGCTGCGCGCGGCGGCGGCGTAGGGCGGTGGGCGGGGTGCGCCCCGCCTGCGCAGCGGCCGTGCCGAGGGGGAAACGTGCAGCCGCGACGCGGTACCGCGCCGACGCTGCACGTGAAGCCGAAGGGTCGGGCGGTGGAAACGTGCGGCCTCGACAAACCGTTCGCGCCTAAGGCTCGGCTAAGCTGCGTGGACCGCTTAAAAGTGATTCGCAGCCGGATCCTCCCCTGCACGCTGCACGAGCGCGCGGAAACGTGCGGAGCCACGCAGCAGCGGGCCACGACAGCTTCAGCCGCGCCTTAGGCGCAGCCACTGGCGACATGCGCGCGTGCACGAGGTTGGGCGGTGGAAACGTGCAAGCTCGAGACGCTCGAGCCACAGGCCGGGCGTGCCGGCGTGGCGCGACCGTTGCCCGCGCGCACGATCGCATTCCTTTTCGCGCGCGACGCAACGGGCGTGACACGCCGAGGGCGGGAGGGAAACGTGCGGCCGCATCAACGTGGCCGATGAACGAGCGCGCCGGCGCGGCGGTTGCCCGCGCTGCACGCGGCGCCGCACGAAGGACACCCGCTGCAACCGACGTGACGGCGCGCGGGATGGGGAACGTGCAGTCGCGCAAAGCGAACCGACAGGCGCGGGAGGGCGTGCAGTGGCGGCGCCGTTTTTGCGGCTGGGCCGCGCCGATTTTCACCGCACCGCTCTGCAAAAACGGTGACGCCACGAGGGGGCCCCGCGATCCACACACCGTAGATCGCGCCGACGGCGTGCAAGGTGCGCTGCGCGTCCGATGGAACGAGCAGTTGCGTGATGGGCGGGCTGTGGACGGAACAAAAAAATGAACGAACAACAATAGGGATTGTGACGATGGGACGAGCGTACGTGACGCGCGAGCGTCAGGACGCCGGCGCAACAGAACCGCGGCCATCATCACGACACGCACAAGCCACAGGGGCGGGCGGCGGAACGGTACCTGTCGCCACACCCTTCCCTACTCGCGGGGGCGGGAGCCGCGGCGCGGCCGTTGCGTGCGGGCGGCGCGCGACAGCGCGACGTCCCGCATGCAACGGACGTGACGCGGCGAGGGTGGCGGGGCGGCGCTCGCGATGCACGTGCCACTCGCGCGGGGGGGAAGCTGTGGCGCGACCGTTGCCAGCGAAGCACCGCCGCTTCATCGCGGTGCAAGCGTGCAACGGGCGTGACGCGGCGAGGGTGGGCGGGGTCGGGTCGAACGTGTTCACGAGCAACGAGTGCAGCGGAACGGCGCGCGTCGATCGGAGCGTGCAGTCGCGTGATGGGAGGGCTGTGGACGGAACAGAAAACGAGACGCGGCATCACGAGCAGGTGCATCAATGTCGCTAAAGCTAAATGCTCCTGTTCGACGACATTCATGTCATACGCGATGACTTGGCGTTGCCGGTTTCGCTGCGTGAAGTGATCGCGCGTCGAAATCGCTTGTGCGGCGCTCGGCGTGAAGCGGTGGCGAGTCGCGCGCATGTGCGCGTCGATCGGATTCAAGCGATGCGGTGTGAGTTTCGCTCGTGACGCGGTCAACACGAAACGGTTCAGCATCATCCGCCATCGATCGCGGCGCGCTTTTAAGTCGTCGTCGCAGGTGGTTTCGCGGTGCGCGAGCTGGTGCGCGAAACGACTCCGGCGCACGTCCAAGTGACGCCTGGGCGCTTCCGGGTGATGCCGGGGCACTATTTTTCGGCCGCGCGGCACTTCGCGGTCATGCCTGGGAAGCTCTAATCGATGTCCCGGGAGCTGTTTTTGAGGCCCCCCGGAGCCGTTTTCGAGGCTCGGGCGGCCGTTTTCGCGGCCTGGGCGCTTAAAAGTGATGTGGGCCACGATGGCTCCTCATCTGCCGTAGCGACGATGTCGCTGTTCTCGAGCCGCTGATTGGGCACGCCGTCGCGTGCTACTCGCAACATCGCTCGGCCCACCTGCTCGGTCGTGGTGACAGCGCGGGGAAGAGCCGGCGCAGGAGCGGGAAGAAAATCCGGTCGCACCGTACAGGATGCGGTAAGAACGGGTTCTGGAGCGTTCGCCGTGAGCGGGGTGGATGTAGGCCGGTCGGAACATGTACGCGGCTCGGAACGGCAGCCGGAGCCGTGCGTTCGCCGTTTCCCCCTTCACGCGTGCCCACATGGCCCGCCCCTGCGCCGTGCTGTCCGTGCCCGCGCCGGAGACGTAGATGAACACCATGCTCGGATTCAGTCGCGCCAGCTCGGTCGCGGCAGCAACCGCAAAGTCGTACGTGACACAGCGATACTCCTGCAAGGGGTACCTGCGCGGCGGGCTCGCTCCCCGCGAGATCCGGCCGCTGCTCGCCGCCGCGAACTGAGAGGCGGAGCGGGCGCGGAGCGCGGCCCGAGGGATCGGTCGGTGGGCATGCGTCCTCCTCCGCATGGCGTCGCACGGCGCGAGATCGAGCTCACGGGTACTGCGAGTTCGAGCACGACGCATCGGTCTCGATGTCTGCGATGTCCCATGGGAGCAGATCCCAGTACGGGACCTCGAGCTTCGCGACACGCTGGCTCCCGCGCTGCGGCCCAGGCGCCGTGCCGGCACCGTACGGCAACTGTGCCAGCTCCTGCGGAATCCCTTCCCGACACGTGAGGAGATGCCACAGGAAGTCCAGACTCGCATCCGTCGTATCCTGAGACGAGTTGCCGACGACCACGTACGGTCGCACCGGTACGTTCGCCACCGGGACGCCCGTGCCCCGGCGCTGCTGCAGCAGCGTGATCTGCAACTGCGGCGGACCATCCGTCTCCATGGTGATCGTGGTGCGCCATGCATTGCCGTACAGATAGGAAGCGACGATCCCGCAGAACGCGTCGAAGTAGCACTCCGCGCGTCCGCCGAGCACGACATCCTGGGAGTATTGGTAGGCCGGAACGTAGCCGGCCACCTTCGGAACCTCCTCGTCGAACGACCGGCGGTAGTCGAGCGCTGGGCCGATCGCGTTGGCGATCTGCAGCCGCACGCCGCCGTAGATCCAGCTATTGAGGACGCCGGGCCCCTGCAGATGCTGCGGCTCCCCCTGCTGCTCGTCCTTGCAATACAGGTAGCTGAAGTGCGGCGGCAGGAAGTAGAGCATCGGCTCCTCGCTATCGGGCCAGCGGATGAAGCCGGCATTCCACGAGCTCGATCGCGGAATGACGACCCGGTGCGGAACTCCGGGAACGGTATCGCGGAAATGCGTGCAGATGCCGCGGAACTCGACCGTGACCTGATGCGTGTTCATCGTCTGCTCCTCTCTCACTGCTGCGACGGAATGCGTGTCGTGAGCACGGCGATGCCGGCCCACGCGGGAAACCCGGAGGATTGCCTGCCGCGGAGGGCGTCGAGCTGCACGGCGCGCAGCGCGTCGACGGCGTCGTCGCCCGCGGCGAGCGACTGGTGAAACGCGCGGAAGAGCTCTCGGGCGTCGCGGTCGGCGATCGGCACGAGCGTGCCGGCGACGTCACGGGCGCCGGCGCCCGCGAAGGCCTCGGCCAGCGTCAGCGCGCGCGTGTTCGCCGACTCCGGCCGGCGCAGCGTCTCGCACGCCGCGAGGACGACCACCGCCGCCTTCATGCGCGGTGCGGCGCCGATGCTCTTCCACGACACGCGCTGCACGCCCTGACCCGCCTCGCCGGCGAACAGCAGCGCCGCGTCGCCCGCGCCCTGCCCGCGCTCTGCATGTCCGGCGATGTGAATGACGCCCGCCTCGCCGGCCGCCGCACGCGCGAACGCTTCCCAGGTCGGCTTGACCCGCGTCGCTTCGGGATAGAGGGCGGCGACGTCCTGCACTTCCCGCTCGCTTTGAGGAAGCCCCTTCGTGGCCGCACCGGAAGGAAGGCCGACGACGAGCACCGACGACGCCCGGCGAGGCTCCGTGTCGACCGTCAGCGATGACGCGCTCGACGCGGTGGCCACGGCGGCCCGCTCGACGAGGTACTGCTGCCGCCCGCGATCGTACAGCGCGGCGAACGGCACGCCTTCGAGCGAGGGATCGGCGACGACGATGATGCGCCGCGCGCCGCCGAGGGCCGCGTCGACCGGCCGCACGATCGCGTCGTAGAGCGCCGTCAGCGCCGGCATCGGCTCCCGCCCCGTCGACGCGCGCGCGAGCGCGTCGACCTGCTCCCCGGTCAGCACGGTTCGCACGGCCGTCGCGCCCGCGCCGGTCACGGCGATCGTCACCAGCTCGCGCGGAGTGGCGGCGATCTCCAGGACCGCGACGCCGCTCCGCGCCAGCCGGCGCTGCAACTCCGCGAGCTCGGCCGCGCCGCCGCGCGAGCGCTCGGCGTATGCGAACGCCGCGGACGCGTCGCCCTCGTCGAGCGCGAGGCGGATGGCCTCTCCGAACAGGGCCCGCTCCGCGGCCACCACTCCCGTGGACGGCAACCCGTCGGCCGGCGCGCCGCGCCGGTGCTCCGCGGCGATGATGCCTTCGTCGAGATCGCGCCGCGCGGACGCCCGGTCGCCGAGCCGCAGCGCACAGCGCGCGCGCAGCAGCAGCGGTTCCGGAAGCGCCTGGCGCACGCCGCGCGCACGGTAGAACGCGATCGCGCCGTCCAGCGCGCCGGCGGCGGCGCGCGGCTCGGCGTCGACCAGCGCCGCGGCGCGGGCCACGGCGATGTCGGCCAGGGTACGCGCGCGGATCTCCGCATCCGGAATCTCCGCGGCGATCCGCCCGGCCTCCGCCGCGGTCGCACGCGCGTCTTGCACCCGCTCCATCGAGCTTTCCAGCAGCGATTTCTTCACCAGCGTGTCGACGACGACCACCGGTCGCGCCGCGGTGCCTTCGACCGCGCGGGCGATAGCGGAAAGGGAGAGCGCGGCCTCGGGCCGGCCGGCCCGCAGCTCGGCGGTCATGGCGCTCAGGACGCCGCGCGCCAGCAGGTCCGCGTCGCCGGCGGCACTGAGCGCGCGGAACGCACGGATGCGCGCATCCCACGCTTCGTCGGGCCGGCCCAGCTGGCCCAGCGCGCCGGCCGCCATCGATTCGAGGAAGGACTGGTTGGCCGGCTCGCCCGCGCGGCCGTACGCCGCCGCTCCCTCCGTCAGGACCGGCAGCGCGCGCGACCAATCGTCGGTCATGGCATGCACCCGCGCGAGCTCCCAGCGCACCGCGCCGCCGAGGGCGATGAAGCGCGGTGGCATTTCCGCGGCGCTCCGTTCCAGCCGGGTGCGGGCGCCGTCCACGTCGTTCTGCGCGAGCCGCGTGCCGGCCGCGTAGTACCGCGCGTTGAGCGCCATCGGCGTGCTGCCGAAGTGCGTCGCCGCGCGGTCGAGATCGCGCTCGGCGATCGCCGGCTGCTGCCGGCTGTACGCGAGGCGGCCGCGGCGATACAGCACGTGTCCCTCCGCGATGGACGCGCGCACGGCGGCCGGTGCCGCATCGATCGAAGCGACCGCTTCGCGCAGGAGCGACTCGCCGGAGAGCTCGTGCAAGGCTTCGCCGATCTCCCGCGCGACGGTCAGCCACCGCTCCGCCGCGGCCGGATCGCCGTTCGCGACCGCTTCTCCCCATCGCCCGAGGTACTCCGCTTCCGCCCACGTGCGAGCCTGCTGCCGGTAGCGCGCGGCGAGCTCGCGCACGCGTGGCCGGTCGCGCGCCGCGGCGGCGCTCTCGAGCAGCGGCCGGTCGCGCTCGAACGCCGGCGACAGGGTGGCCTCGGGCAACGCGCGCAGACGCTCCCTCGCCTCGTTGGCCCACGCGGAACCGGGATCGGCCTCGAGATAGCGGAGCCAGGCCTGCCGCGCCTCGCCGGTGAGGCCCATCCGCTCGAGGACCAGGGCGCGGTTGAACAACGCCTCGGCATGCCGGGCGTCGATGCGCAGCGCCTGGTCGGCCGCGGCGAGCGCCTGCGGATAGAGCGCCGCCCGTCCCGCCGTCTCCGCCGCGGCGTACCGCGCCGCGGCGAGATCGCTCCACGCCGCCGCGCCGTTCGTCTCCCGCGCCACGAGCTCCAGCCTGCGGGCCGCCTCCGCCGGCCGGTCGGCCATGAGCAGGGCGACGCCGGCGGCATGCTGCGCCTCGGCCGTCTTCTCCGCGTCGGCGCGTTGGACCAGATCGCCCGCTTCGCCAGCGATCTTCAGCCGTTCGGGATCGGCGTCGGCGGCGGACGACCGGACCGCGCCGCGATACACCGCCCATGCGAAGCCGCCGGTCAGGCGCGGCTCGACGACTCGCGCCGAGCGCGGCGCGAGCTCCACCAGGCGGGCCACCGGCGAGGAGTCGCGCCGCAGCAGCGGCACGGCGGCGAGGAGCGCGATCGCCGCGGCGGCAGCGGCGATCAGCCACGGCCTCGACCGATGGGTCGCTGCCCGTTCCTCGCGCAGGTTTTCGTTCGCGGCCCGGACGCCGGCGAGGCAGCGGTTGCATTCCGCGATGTGGCTCGCGACCTCCCGCGCCTCCTCTGCCGTCAGCGTTCCTTCCGCGAACATGGCCAGCGTCTCCTGCTCGATGTGGGAGTCTTTCATTGCGGCTCCTGACTCAGGGACGGATTCGCGCCGGACTTTTTCCCGTCGGACAGCCCGAAGTCCAGACGCATCCCGCCGGCCGCGCCGAGGAGGTCTTCCACGGCGCCGGCGTCGATGCGCGCGCCGCGCAACGCGACGCGCAGCCGTGCCAGCAGCGTCTCCAGCTTCCGGTAGAGCGGCCGCTGCGGAACGTGCATGGCCCGTGAGATGTCGGCGATGCTCAACCCCCCCGCGAAGCGAAGACGCAGCAGCGCGCGATCCTCCTCGGGGAGCGCGTCGAGGTGCCCGCGCACGACGCGGTTGGCCTCGTCCGCGAGCTTCGTTTCGTCCGCGGCGAGCACGCGCTCGTCGGCGCGCTCGTGCGATGCGAAGAGCTCGAAGTTCACGTCGTCTACGCCGACCGGCCGCGGGCGGACCGTCCGCACCGGCAGCCGTGCCAGGATTGCCTCCGCGGCCGCGAGCGTCATCGAGGGATCGATCGCCTGCACCAGCGGGAGCGCGGCCTCGAGCGGCCGCCCGTCGCGCCCGACGAGCCGCTCGAGCGCGACCGCCGCCGGCCCGAGCCGCTGCGCCTCGGCAGAGACACTCCATCTGCCGCGCTCCGCGATCCGCCAGTCGAGCAGCCGGTGCTCGATGACGACCGAGAGAAAACCGCCGAACGAAGAGCGCCCCTCGTACTTGCGGATCACGGCGTAGTCGTTCTCGATCAGCGCGAGCAGGACCGCGGAGTGAAAATCCTGCGCATCCGCCCCCTGCAGGCCTGCCCGCCGGGACACACGTCCAACGATGCGCTCGACCAACCGCAGGTTGGCCTGTAATAGGTCCCTCGGAGTCATTGCTGAAGCCGAAGAAAGGATACACGGAAAGAAGGAGCCGCGCCGGACGGCGCGGCTCCCCGGGCGGCACGGCCGTCGCCCGTTTCCTGCCGCGGACTCCCAACGATTTTCGCCCATCGTGGAAAACCGGCCGGATCCCGTCGTCAACCTGATGACGGCGAAAGGAGAGATACAGCATGACCACGATGGAACAGACCCCGGCAGCAACGGCAACGGCCACTGACACGCGGACAGCGTGGAGACAACGGCTCATCGACCTCGACAGGACGGTCTCCTACATCGATCCGGTCGTGGAGAACGATCCGCCTGCGCCGCCGCACTTCCAGAAGCGCCGGCCCGCGCGCCGCCGCGAGGGCGCCGGCCGGCAGAACGCCTCGTAAACCCGCGCTGCTCGCGCCGCCCGCCACGATGTCCAACCCTCAAAGGCGCGGTCCTGTGTGGCCGCGCTGCGCCCGAAAGGAGGTGAGCTGGCCCAAGTCACAACATCCGGTTTCGCCACTGTCACACAGACAAGCGGATGTCGCGCGATTCGCTCCACACCGTCCTCACTGCACTTCATCCATCATTCGATCGCCCTTGAGGAAATCTGCTGGTATCCCTCATGACTGTCGTCTAACCGTTTAACAATAAGGAGAAATATCATGCCTAATAATGTCATATTTCACAACAACGCAGGATTCGATACTTCCTACAGCATCCAATGGAACGGTGGACAAACAGGAAGAACCGAAATGACCATGAACGGTAAGACCATTACCCTGGATCTCACACGCATTTCGATTCCTGAGGGAACTTCTTGCTGGGCACGAGCCTACGTCCAGGGCGGCCCCAACCACGACTCGGGCGACAACTTCAACTACTCCAGCACTGATGCGTCCACCGCCGTATACACCATTTCAGGTGGCACACTAAACCCGTCGTTTAGTCTCTCCGTAAGCCCGTCGCCGCTCCTTCTGAGCTTCAAAGCGGCAAGCGTCGGTGCTGGTAGCCGGGTAAAGTTCTTCGACAACGGTGCCTTCAGTGGCAATTTTAGCGTCCAGTGGGATGGTGGCGAGACATTACGTACCGAAACCATCAATGCTGGTCAGGCGACTGACACTGTAGACCTGACTCAGTACACCGGGCTCGCGGCTGGAACCTCGTGCTGGGCGCGCGTCTACATTGCGGGTGGTATCAATCACGACTCCGGACGGAACTTCATCTACCAGCCGGCTAATCCAGCAACCGTTTCGTACACCGTCACTGGCGGCTCCCTGACGCCGTCTTTCGACTAGTGGATCTGCGCCTCTCATCAGGTGAATTGCACGAATGCTTCTAGTGTGCCGTGTCTCAAACAGGTGACACATCGAGGCTGTTTTCACCGTGCATTAGGCAGGGATGCCGGCCGCGTGCGAAGGCGTGGCGGCCGGCATTCTCCTTACGTCAATTTACTGGAGCCGTTGCCGGCGCGGATCCCGCTCGCCTGGAGCTCTTCCGCTCGCTCGCCGCCCAGATGTCCGGAATGTCTCCTCGTGTCCGTTTGAAGGTCATCTCGCAACTCGATCTCAATTGCACGGTCAACATGCCCGATCCCGTACCAAATATCAACTTCGATTTCATCTGTAATCCGCTCGAGGATCTCTACGAAAAACTCTTCGGCAGGCCCGAGTATGTCGACGTTGCCAACTGCAACCCCGCCACGGGGGAGTGTCCAACCGTCCCGCGTAAAGACGGCATGATCGATAAAATCGACGACATCGTCGATAAGGTCAATGAGGCTTCGGGCGAGATCGGCAACGTCTACAATAAGGTCAAAGACCTTCCGGCCGACATCGACGCCGTCCTCAATAAGGTCAAAGACCTTCCCGGCGCCGTCGAGGATCTCCCCGGTCTCGCCTGGGACGCCATCAAGGTGGCGCTCGACAAGCTCCTCGACGTCAACATCCGCAGCGGTATCAGCTTGCGCGACGTCCTGAATACAGACTCCATCGGCACCGCCCTGAGTGCGGTTCGAACCATCCTCCGCATGGAGAGCGATACCTGGTGGACGAAAGTCGGCATCGTGGAGCTCCCGAGCATTCCCTGCCCGGCTCCGGACACACTCACGCCGTTCGGCAAGGTCGGCAGCGACGAGACGGTCCTGAAGTACAACCGTTACAAATTCTTCATCGACAAGATCATCGAGCTCATTCCCGACACGGAAACGAGTCTCGCAGTCAAAGTTGCGGCCCACACGGCCTACACGGCGTACGAGCTCCTGGGTGTTTGCCTCGAGGAAGCTGCCGAGACAAGAGCCGCGGAGGACCAGAAGAAAGCCGAGGAAGAGAATGCTGCATTGCTCGAAGGCCGGTACACGAGCCTCACCAGCGGCATCGGCGGTGTGTCGTCGCAAGTGGCCACGACCACCAGCGCGCTTTCCGTGCAGCTCACGAATTCATACAACGCTCTCGTGATCGGCGGGAATGCGCAGACGAACATCCTGAGCTCGGCGATCACCACCGCCGGAGCGGCGCTGTCGAACCAGCTGACTTCGAGCACCACCCAACTCACGAACCAGCTGACTTCGAGCACCACCCAACTCTCGAATCAACTGACTTCGAGCACCACGCAACTCACGAACAAGGTCGAGAGCGAAGCGAGCGCGCAACGCGCCCTCGATCTTCGTCTGCAGATCGAATTGAATTTGCAGGCCGGCGAGGGGAAAGCTCTGGTGATGTTCGAGCTGCCCCAGATCCAGGGCGGCTATCTCGAGCTCGTGCGCGACACCGTCAACAATGCAATCACGTCGATGCTCGCCGCCGGCCAGTCGATCAATCAGGCGCAGAGGTATTTCAACGATGCGCAGGCGGCCATCGCGCAGGGACGTTACAAAGACGCGTTCAAATACCTGCAGACCGCGTATCAAAACGTGGCGAAATAGACAGAGCCGGACGGCGGGTCTGTCGCCCGCCGTCCGCGGCTTCCTCGGCAACAGTGAGTTCGGCAACAACGAGTACATCGTCGACGTACTGGTCACGCGACGCCGTAAACGAAATCCCGTTCAGGCGGCGGACTCACACCTCCCCGTCAGGACACCGCCGTGGCCGCCGTAAAGAAATCACGGCGGCGTTGAACGTGGCCACCGTCCCCTGCGGATCGACGAACGCCACCTGCCTAATCTAAATGCGCAGGCGTGACAGGGGGAACGTCTCGAGGCCTACGTCGACCGGGAGGTCGCCGGTGGCCGTTCCTCCGGTGGCGTGCTGTCGCTTCCTCCCGCGAAGCCCGCGTCTCCCGCCCGAATCGCTTCCTCGAGCGTGATCTTCTGCAACACGGGTTTCCCGGGCTTCAGCGCGCGCGTCCGCTCATCGGCCAGCGATCGGATGTCCTGGGTTTTGTCGACACGCCACACCCTCGGGAATGTCGCGATGATCTCGCTGTATGGGCTCTCGTTCGGCGCGAACCGAAGGTAGATCTGGCCGTACACCGCGATCGAATACTTGGTATCGGCCCGTAGGTCGGCGTCCGCGTAGATCCACGTCGGCTGATACGAATGGGGGTACAGGCCCCATGACCCATCGAAGCCCGGGCCGACGATCCTGATGCCGACGGTGGAGTAGACGCTGTAGGGGACGGTGCTCCAGCGGCTGATCGGGCCGGGGCTCACCTCCGCGATCCATCGCTCCGGGCCGATGAGGTTCACGGGGGTCTTGAAGCTGTGCTGGAAACCGATCGTCAGACTGCCGTCCTGAACGCTAGTGCTCCCCGGCTTCGTCCCCATCTGCATGATGATCTCGCCGGGGAGTGGTCTATGGCGATACGAGACCCAGATGTAGGGCGAGATACTGACGCTGGTGTAGTTACGCCACAGCGGATCGGTATATGGGGGCACCAGGATCGTATCCATGATCGACCGTCCTGCGAATTGGATTTACGAATGGCAGTATGACAGCAAATTCGCCGGGGAGAGTTTCCCCGTGATGGCGCTCCGTCGCTCGTGACCAGATCCCATCCCCAGAAGACTGCCGTGCCCAGACCGACACCGACACCGAACGATGTAAGGAACCTTCATAGATAGGCCGCAGTCTCACGCAGAGCGCGTCCTCCAAGGATGTCGTCATCGTCACAAATCGAGGAGTTCCCTGCCATCACGCGTCGGTCTCGGGAAGGTCAACTCACTGAATCTACAAGAGCCCTCCGCGGGAGCGCCATGGCACGAGGCACGCTCTCCTGCGGCCTCTGAAACCAAGGAGACATTCGATGAAACCAACCCTCGGATCGATCTTCTCACTGGGGATCT
>JBDTOZ010000067.1:0-4510 GCA_039932995.1 Acidobacteriota bacterium
GCCCTCCCCTCCTTCTCAAAGTTAGCGCCTATGGGCATCCTGCCCGCGGTGGACTTTAGTCTGGTGGAACAGAAGCCGGGCATCCTGCCCGCGGCCCTTCTCACTGCGACCGAATCAACGCACGGAGCGCTTCTTGGTCAGCTCGACGAACTTCGTTTCCAGCGACCCGCGGCCTCCGGTGGCGGTGGCGAAGTTGCGCTGCATCACCGTGCGCCATTCGTTCAGCTTGGCTACTTCTGCTTCCGTCGGATCCTGACCCGCCTCGGTGACCAGCACGAAGAGCACGCGGAAACGGCGAGGGCTGATCGCCGTCGACGGGATGCGCGGGCCTTGCGCGGCCGTGACCTGTCCGATGCTCACATCGTGGCGATCGCCATGCACCGCCACGCCCTCGGCCGGCCAGTACTCGCGCGGCAGGTTCGTGTTCGCCAGGTAGAACCAGGGCGGCACCTCCTGCGGAGCGGCCAGCCCCATCAAATAGAGATCCGTCCAGCTATAGCCCATGTTCGCGGCGTGGGCCCGATACTTTCCATCCGGCTGCTCGGTGAAGTACGCGCCGCCCATCACCGACGACTCCTCGCTCCCGTAGACCGGGAACGCCGACGGAGTGTGTACGTAGGCCGCCGGGTGGCCGGTGACCGGATTGAGAAAGCGTCCCGTCACTCCGTTCTCGACGATGCTGAAGAAGTACAACCAGCGGTGTCCGAATTCGTGCAGGAGCAGCTTCGAGGCAGTGTCTTCGGCCACGCTGTAGTTGTAGGTGAGCTGGTTCAGGTGCAGCAACGTCGGCGCGCGCGCCACACGGCTGCCGGTGAACGGCGAGTAATTGGCGATCCCGTCCACCTGAACGTTCCCTCCCGTCGCGTACGCACCGGCGAAGAAGATGATGTCCGTGTAGAAGGTCTGGTACATCACCACGCCGTCCCAGACCGAGTCGCTGGCGGCATACGACGTCTGCAACTCGTCCCACACCACGAACGGATTGAAGGCGCCCAGCGCGAACGGCTCCGCGATCGGCAGCGTGAGCTCCGTCCCCGTCCCGACTGCCGAAAGGTCGCGCGTGGTGATGCGCGGCGCCGCGGGGAACGCGATCGTGAACACCGACTGGTCGTTGCTTCCTCCGCTGGGCGGCTGGTAATACGAAGACACGCGTAGCGCGCGCGAGCCCGCGGAGCCGGCGTCGATCTGGATTCCGTAAAACTCCACCACGTTTCCCTCGACGCGCGCCGCGGCGCCATCGACCTCGTAACGGAGCCCGGTGAAGGACAACACCCGCACTTCGTTGCGATCGATCTCCACCGAGGCCACCTGATCCTCGATCTGGGCTTGATAGCGGAGCGTCTGTCCCTCGGCGATCTTCGTGCGGTCGATCGGCTCGGCGACCTCGATGCGGATGGCCAGCAGATCCGAGTCACGCAACCGCGTGACCTCGGTGCGGCGGATGTCGAGCATCCTCTGGATCGGCTCCGGCGCGACCGTCACATCGTTCGCCGCATCATCGCGCGTCGCAAGAACCGCTCGCGTGACCGTGGCTGGATCGAGTCCCGGCGAGAGGATGGGCGTGCCCCAGCGCATGGCCGTGACGGAGCGGTAGGAGTACGTGATCGTGCCGTCGCTCTTCAGCTCCGCCTGCACGTCGTAGCCAAACGGCGCGTTCGCCGCGCTCCGCCACGTAATGACCACCGCGCCGGGACGCTCGTCGACATAGGCCCTTGGATACTCGAGAAAGCGCGGCTTGCGCTCTGTGATCATCAGCGGTGACAACACGGCGCCGCGGTGCGAGCCCGCCTCCAGCGCATCGAAGACCCAGCCGGTCTCTTCGACGGGAGGATCGATCGCAATACCGTTGAAGGCCGTGACGTAAATCCGTGTGACGTTGCGGCCGAAGACGGGAAACGTGAACCCGAGGTCGCGTGCCGCGAAATACCAGGTATCGCCAACCGAGCCCTGGAACTGGCGGACCGGATTGCCGGCCGGCTCCACGTAGCGCAACGGCTCGCGCCTCACGGTGAAGGCTCCGTCGCCCGCGGGTGTAAAGACGAGCGACTGTCCGATGAGATCGACAGGCCGGTAGCCCGGCGTGATCACCTCGTTGTTGCGGATGTAGAACGCTCCGTCGCGGAGTGAGATCTCGGGCACGGCCGTCGTACGCACCTTCCCACGCTCTCGCGCGTCCAAGGTGCGCAGGCGCGCATCGTTCTCCGGACTGCTGCCACACATCGGCTCGCCGGCCTGAAGGGTGAGCGTGCAAGAAAGGAGGAGAGAAAGGAGAGTCAAACGCCAACCGAGCCGAAACGACCGCGAAACTGTACTGCCCGTTGGAAGGATCTCTCCGATCCCCTCCTCCTTCCGAACTATCTGCGGCGTCCGCATGGCTGGGTCTCCCTGGTCCTGGGTCCGTGAGTCTGCCCCGTCTTACAGCGGGTGACAGATTCGCATACTCTACCCTTCGGTGAAGGAAGAGCCCGAGCACGAAGAGTACGGGGAGTACACGGTGGAGTCCTTTCTCGGCAAAGGCTCGATCGGGAAGGTCTGGCTGGCCAGGCATCGCCGCATCGGGCGTCGCGTGGCCCTCAAGACCGTGACACTGGCTCAGAAGTTCGAGGACGACGAAGACCGGCACGAGTTTTACAAACGGCTGCAACGCGAGGTCGAGCTCTGTGCCGCCCTGCAGCATCCGAACGTCGTCACGCTCTATGACGTCGGGTATGAAGGAGAGCTGGTCTCGTACTTTGCGACCGAGCTGGTCGATGGCGAATCGCTCCTGGCCCGGCTCCGCCGTACCCGCCCCCTTCCCCTCGGCGAGGCCATGTCCATCGCTGTCGACCTCCTTCGCGGGTTGGCCTACGCGCACTCGAAGGGAATCATTCATCGCGACATCAAGCCGGCCAACATCCTGCTCACGTCCGAGGGCCAGGCCAAGATCGCAGACTTCGGCGTCGCCCGGCCGTTGCACTCCAGCCTCACGACGACGCGCTCCCTGGTCGGCACGCCGAACTACATGTCGCCGGAGCAGGTCAAGAGCACGCCCATCTCCACACGGGCGGATTTGTTCTCCGCGGGAGTGGTCCTCTACGAGATGCTCACCGGCGTGAAGCCGTTCGGCGCGCCTGAGTTGAGTGGCATTCTCTACAACGTCGTCAACCACGAGCCCCCGCCGGTGAGCGAGGTCAACCCTTCGATTCCGCAGAGCATTGCCGCCATCGTGGCCAGGATGCTCGAGAAAAAGCCCGACGACCGATACGCCAGCGCAGCCGAGGCTCTGTTGGATGTCGAGGCGGCCATGAGCGAGCCCGAGACCGCGGCGCTGGTGACATTCGAGACCGTCGGCGGCACTCCCCATGACGTAACGTCACCACTCCCCACGATCATCGACCCGAAGCGGCCTCTGCTCCGGCGGCGCGTTTCCGCATCTCTCTTCTGGACGGTCACCCTCCTGCTCCTGATCGGAACCAGCGTCCTCGTCTTCTCCCTGCGCAGCTCCATCGCCAGACAAAAACCCTCGGGAGAGATCACGCCCGCTCAACGGACGGCCGACCTGCAGAAGCAGCGGGCGCTCGAGACGGCCCGGGCCCACGCGAAGGCGGGCCGCTACGTCGAGGCCATCACCGCATACGACGCGCTCATCGCCAGCCATCCGCAAAACATCGTGGCGCGGACGGAACGCGACGAGGCCGCCCGCCAGCTCGAAGCGACCATCTCCAGGACGGAAGTCACAGAGGTGGCGCGCCGCCCGCGGCGAGACAAGCCCTCAGAAGCCGCGAAGGAGCAGCAGCCACCGCAGCCGGAGAAAAAGCCTTCTCGATGGGAACGGGTCAAGCGCTGGTTTGGAGAGCCTCCCAAGAACCCTTGAGAGCGACCGCGGGCCGATGCCGGGCGCGTTACGCGCCCGGCATCGAGTGGCGTTTCAGTTGTAGGCGCGGACTGGGTAGGCGTTGGTGAGGTGACAGCCGAGGGAGTCGGTCACTTTGACGAAGACCGTGTTGTCGGCTTCCGCCGTGGCCGTCCCGGAGATCACGCCGCCGGAGCTCATGGTGAGACCGGGCGGGAGAGAGCCGGAAGTGATGGTGAAGGTGTACGGGGCAGTTCCGCCCCACACGTCGATGGTGGTGCTGCCATAGACTCCAACGGTGAAGTCGGGGAGACTCTCCGTGAGGAAGGTGAGGTACTGGCAGGTTCCGTAGGCGGCCGAGGTGACACAGAGCAGGATTGCGGCGACCAAAAGACTCTTTCTCATGTCGTTCCTTTCTGGACTGCAAGCGAACGCGGGAACGCCGTGCGCACAACGCCCCGCATGGAGACTCAACGCCCGCCCCACAGTTTTCAGGCGGCTCTCCGGAGTGATGGCGATAACATCGGTCCGTCACGCCTCACTGTCAAGGTCGCGCGGGCGAGCGGTGCCTGGATGATCCGCAGCGAGCCATCGTCGGCGGCGATCCAGACCTGCAGCGGATCTGTTGCTGGTTGCTGGTTGCTGGTTGCTGGTTGCTGGTTGCTGGTTGCTGGTTGC
>JBDTOZ010000068.1:0-13102 GCA_039932995.1 Acidobacteriota bacterium
CCGCCAACCGCCAACCGCCAACCGCAACGAAATCACGTGATCCCCAGTGCGGGGATCATGGCCAGCAGTGGCAGTGCGATGGCTCCGGTGAGCGGCACGGTGATGTTGTCGTCCATGGGGATGGGCAGCGACTCGGCGATGGCGCAGATGGTGGCCAGGGCGAAGCCGAGGGGGAGGGCGGCGGTGAAGGCGCCGTGGGTGGTCCAGGCCATGAGGGCCGAGGCGGTGAGGCCGCCGAAGAGGACGAAGGCGCTGCTGCCGGTCCAGTGCTTGTTGCGATTCCACGGCAGGGTCGGTCCGCGGAGGCCGCGGCCGGCCAGCTCGGCCATGCCGTCGCCGTACGCCAGCACTCCCCAGATGGCCGCGATCATCCACTTGTGTTGGAAGAAGATGATCGAGAGCACGAGCACCGAGACGCAGTAGACCAGGATGCCGCTGGGCGTCCCCTTCTTCCGTTCGGACTCGCGCCAGAAGCGCTCCCAGTGCCAGAAGCGGCGGCCGTCCGCCAGGCGGGGCATGATGTATTTGTTGAGGATCAGCAGGAACAGCGTGAAGGCGATGAGCGTGGTGGGGCGCAGGAAGCGGATGAACCACGTGGGAGTGCCGCCGTTGATGTGAAAGATCTTGCGGGCGATCATCTCGCTCGTCAGGCGGCGCTGCGGACGCTGCGCGGGGATCGCCACCACTTCGACGGCCGGGATGGCGTCGACGATGGGAATCAATTCATGGACCTGACTCATGGGGTCTCCATTACGGGCACGGCGGGGATGGTCGCGGCGCGGCGCGCGGCGCCGGCGGCGCTGAACGGCCCGTTCTGCGACCAGCGTGAGAAATGCGCGAGCGGCAGGATGCCGGCCGCCACGGCCAGCCAGTCGTAGGCCGGCTTGACGATGCCCATCCGGCGCACCCACTCCAGCATCGGTCCGTAGCGCTCGTCGTTGAGGCGGCGGTTGTTGTCGGAGCGGCGGATGCGCTCGATCTCCTCGGCGTCATTCGGGTCGATGCCCAGGTCGAAGCTGAGGTATTGCGAGATCTCGGGGTGATACGTGAAGCGGCGGATGGCCGCGCCCATGTAGCCGCGCGTCAGGTGTCCGGTGCGCATCTTGGTGGCGTGCGACGACTCTTCGAGCACGCTCTCGCACAGCCACTTTCCGAAGGCCAGGTGGCGCGCTTCCGCCAGGTGATGCTTGCGCAGCACCAGCCGCGTCTGCGGATCGAGATGGTCTGCATCCTGGCGCACCGTGGCCTCTTCGATGGCCCCCTGCACGAGATACGTGCAGAGAATGCCGGCGATGGGATGGACGCGTTCGATGGCCGGGATCAGGCCGAGCAGGTCGGGACGCTCGTACAGCGGCAGGCTGGCGGCGCGCAGGTAGCGGCGGAACATCCGCGTGTGCGAGGACTCTTCTTCGCAGAAGGCCACCATGTGCTCGCGCACTTCGGGCGAGATGCGCTCGCCATACTTTTCGATCAGCCGCGTGTAGAGCGGACTGAGACCTTCCTTGAACCAGATCAGGGCCGAGATCGTGTGCGCGTGCTCGAGCCACAGCAGCTCGATGCGCTGGTCCGGAGTGAGCGCGTCCCAGTACGAGGTGCCGTAGATCCAACTGTGATCCTCGCGTTTCGGAGCGAGCGTCCGGTCGACGCGCTCGTGCGTCTTCCAGAGGCCCAGCTTCACTTCGTTGAGACTGAGGATCACGAGGCCTCCCATCGCCGCGCCAGCAGGCGCGAGGCGGTGAAGAAGGCGATCCCGGCCAGGAGCAGCACCGTGAGCTGGGGCCAGAGCGCGAAGAGCGGCTCTTCGCGCCAGAACACTTTCAGGAAGCCGTCCAGCGCCCAGCCGTTGATGGTCAGCAGGCCGAGCTTGCGGATGCTCTCGGGCATGAGGAAGCGGGGAATGAGGCTGCCGCCGAGGGCGGACATCACCAGCACGACCAGGTTGGACAGGGCCGTGAGCTGCGCCCGGGTGCGGCAGAGCGTGGCCAACAGCAGCCCGAACGCCGAGGTGGCGATGGCCGTGACGACGGTCATGAGCAGGAAGCCGTCGAGGTGATGCCAGAGGTCGACGCCGAAGACGAGCCAGCCCCACGTGAATGTGACCGTCAGTTGGAGCGTGGAGAGCATGACCAGGTAGGTGAGCTTGCCCAGGAGGAGCTCGGTCATGGAGATGCGGCTGGCCAGGATGCGGTCGAGCGTGCCGCTCTCCGCTTCGTCGAGCAGCGCGCCGCCGGAGGTGGCGGCCATGAACAGCAGGAACATGACGCCCAGGCCGGCCGCGGAGAAGGCGATGCGGGGATTGCGTTTCTTCTCGCCGAGGACGTCGCGGGTCTTGACGTCGAAGGGGAGGTGGCCGAGGACCACCTTCTGCAGGATGGTGGAGGTCATGCGCGAGGAGAAGGGATCGGAGGTGTCGGCGAGCAGTGTGAGCTGCGGACGAACGCCCTTGGCATCCGTGGTCGTGCGGAACTCGCGGGGGAGCACCAAGGCCAGCGACAGATCGCCCGTGCGGATTTCCTTTTCAGCCAGGGCCGCGGTCATGGGACGGTTGCGGTCCCCGTTGCCGTCGAGGGCGGTCTCCACGATCTGCAGCGTCTTCTCGGCCTTGAGCTGGGCCACGAAGTGCTTCGAGGCGGCGCTCTGCTGCTCGTCGATGAGGGCGATGCGGATGAGCGTGCCCCCGCTCCGGCCGGCCATGAGCATGGCGAAGACGGAGAAGAAGGCGATGGGGACCACGAAGGTCATGACCATGGCCGCGCGGTCGCGGCGGAATTTGGCCCAGTGCGTGTGTGTGACGGCGAGGAAGGACATCACTCTCTCAGCTCCCTTCCGGTGAGGGCGAGAAAGACCGCCTCGAGCCCGGGACTCTTGAGTGCGAGATCGCGCACGGCGGCGTTCTCGCTGCGATAGATGGACAGGACGTCGGCGATCTGATCGGCGGCGCTGGTGATGCGAATGGTGGCCACCGTGCCGTTCATGTTCGCGCCGAAGTGCGAGAGCTTCTCGCGCAACGCCGGCTCCATGTAGCGATCGGTGGTGATGGAGAGCTCCTGGCCGCCGTCGAGGTGCTCGCGCACCAGGCTCTCCGGCGTCCCCACGGCGATGACGCGTCCGTGGTCGACGATGGCGATGCGGTCGCAGAGCCGCTCCACCTCTTCCATGTAGTGCGAGGTGTAGACGACCGACATGCCCTGGGCGCGCAGCTCGCCGATCATGCCGTAGATGCGCTCGCGCGACTGCGGGTCGACGCCGACGGTGGGCTCGTCGAGCAGGAGCAGCTTCGGTTTGTGCAGCACGCCCGCGGCGATGTTCAGGCGTCGCTTCATGCCCCCGGAGAGGTGGGAGGTCTTGTCCCCGGAACGGTCCTGCAGCGCCGTCCAGGCCAGTGCCTCATCGACGACCGGCGCGAGCTCGCTGCCGCGGATCCGTTGGTAGCGGGCGAACGCGGAGAGGTTCTCGCGCGCTGTCAATAGAGGATAGAGGGCCAGCTCCTGCGGGACGAAGCCGACCAGCGCGCGCGCGGCCTCGCTGCCGGCGGCATGACCATGGATGAGGATCTGCCCGGCATCGGGGATGACCCGTCCGGCGATGGCGCCGACCAGGGTCGACTTGCCTGCGCCATTCGGTCCCACGACGCCCAGCAGCTCGCCGGGTTCCAGGGTCAGATCGATCCCCGCCAGAGCCTTGCGAGTGCCAAACGATTTTTCGACGGATCGCACGAGCAGTGCGGGTGTTGGTCTCATGACGGTCAAGGTACGCGCGAGCCACCCTTCCGCCGTTCATCCTCCGACGACAGGACGTTTTGATGGGGTGAAGTGACGGTTCAGGGCGACGGGCGGGCTCTATGGGTGCGCGCGTTCGTCAAGTGATCGATCGGCGTGTTGCTGTGTTGTTGTGTTGCTGGTTGCTGGTTGCTTGTTGCTTGTGGTGTCTCGAGAAGGATTAAGGTTTTTCTCGAGAAACCGCAGACAACCAGCAACCAGCAACCAGCAACGAGCAACGTCCCACCAACGTATCGTCAAGTGATCGATCGGCATGTTGCTGGTTGCTGGTTGCTTGTGGTGTCTCGAGAAGGATTAGAGTTTTCTCGAGAAACCGCAGACAACCAGCAACACAGCAACCAGACCTGCAACGAGCAACGCACCGGCGTAACGCACGGCCACCTTCATCCCCTCCATCAGTCATTTCATCCGTCTCATCGCTCCCTTCATCGGGGGATTCGAGGCCGGCCGGGTGTCGATCCGTACTCTCTGCACTCACAAGGAGCCAGACAAATGACTGAAGAGGCAATCCAGCTGCGGGGGGTAC
This sequence comes from Acidobacteriota bacterium, assembly GCA_039932995.1. Classification (GTDB taxonomy): domain Bacteria; phylum Acidobacteriota; class Thermoanaerobaculia; order Gp7-AA8; family Gp7-AA8; genus QHVT01. The sequence goes on from JBDTOZ010000068.1 coordinate 4,306, forward strand.
GACGGACATACCGGCTTGGCAAGACCGACGTGCCGGCCCTCGAGGACGTGTCCGTCGACATCCGTCGGGGCGAGTTCACCGCCATTGCCGGCCCCTCGGGCAGCGGCAAGACCACCATCCTGAACATCATCGGCTGTATCGACAAGCCGGATGCCGGGCGGCTGCTCATCAATGGAGAGGACGTCACCGAGCGTCCCCTGCACGCCCTGGCCGGGCTGCGCAACCGTTACTTCGGCTACATCTTCCAGACCTTCAACCTCATCCCCGTCCTCACGGCGTACGAGAACGTCGAATATCCGCTGCTGCTGGCCGGCGTGCGCCGGAACGAGCGGCGCGAGCGGGTGGGGTCGCTGCTCGAGGCCGTCGGGCTGACGGCGCACGCGAAGCACAAGCCGCAGGAGCTCTCCGGCGGACAGCGCCAGCGTGTGGCCATCGCCCGCGCTCTGGTGACGCGTCCGCTGGCCGTGCTGGCCGACGAGCCGACCGCGAACCTCGACTCGAAGACCGGCAATGAACTGCTCGACCTGATGGCCGAGCTCAACGAGAGCGAGCAGGTCACGTTCCTCTTCTCCACCCACGACGCCAAGATCCTGGAGAAGGCGCACCGCGTCCTCTCGCTGCACGACGGGCGTCTGGTGGAAACGAAGTCGAGCGAGATTCTGCGCGCGGTGGCAGGAGGCCGCTCATGACGAAGTTCTTCCGCATCGCCGCGCGTAACGTGTTCCGCAATCCGCGGCGCACGTCGTTCACGCTGCTGGTCATCGTCTTCGGCGCGGTGTCGCTGATCCTGGCCGGCGGCTTCATCGCCAACAACTTCCAGGGACTGCGCGAGCTGACCATCCGCAACGGCATCGGCCATCTGCAGATCTTCACGAACGCCTATCTCAATGGTCCGGAGGAGCGTCCGCTGCAGTTGGGCATCGAGAATCCGGCCGCACTGCAGACCTGGCTGGAGGCGCAGCCGCACGTGGTGGCCACCGCTCCCGAGGTCGAGTTCGTGGGACTGATCTCCAACGGCGAAAAATCCGAGGCCTTCCTGGGACGCGGGATCGATCCCACCCGTCAGGCCGACCTCGGCTTCAACGTCAATATGAAGAGCGGACGTCCGCTCGGCGCGGGCACCGGTGAGTCGGAAGTCATCCTCGGCACCGGCCTGGCCACCAACATGAAGGCCCATGTCGGCGACGCGCTGACGCTGCTGGGCACGACCACCGACGGCGCGCTGAACGCCATCGACGTGCGCGTGGTGGGGTTCTTCTCCACCGGCATCAAGGAGTTCGACGCGCGGGCGCTCAAGGTGTCGGTGCCGACGGCGCAGATGCTCCTCGGCTCCACGCGCGTCACCAAACTGATCGTCAAGCTCGACGAGACCGGCAACACCGAGCTGGCGCGTGCTGCCATCGCGGCGGGGCTGGTGACCAAGGGCCGTACGGACCTCGGCCTGCGCACGTGGCGCGATCTGGCCAGCTTCTACAAGCAGGTGGTCATGCTCTACAGCTCGATCTTCCTCTTCCTGGGCGTGATCATCGTGATCCTGGTCGTGCTGAGCAGCTCCAACACGATGATGATGACGGTCTTCGAGCGGGTGCAGGAGATCGGCACTCTGCTGGCCCTCGGCACGCGCCGCCGGCACATCGTGCTCATCTTTCTCTTCGAGGGGCTGGTCATCGGCGCCATCGGCGGCGTGCTGGGCTGCATCGCCGGCTACGGGTCGATGCTGGGCATCAACGCGGCCGGGATCATCATGCCGCCGCCGCCGAGCTTCGACCGCGGCATCGCCCTGAACATCAACTTCGTCCCTTCTCTCTACGCAGCGGTCTTCGCGCTCATCGCGACGACGCTCGTGATCTCCGCAATGATTCCGTCGATCCGCGCAGCACGGCTGCACATCGTCGACGCACTGAGGCACGTGTAAGCCATGAAAATCAACAGACTGCTCCTCCCGCTCACGCTGGTCGTGTTGTCGCTGTCGCCGATGCTCTCGGCGGCGGTGACGCCCACGGCCGCGGAGATCCTCTCCAGCGCCGATCGCACCCGCAACGGCTGGAACTCGTTCGTCGTGGACGTGAAGATCAACAATTTCAAGAACGGTAAGGCCGTCGACGGCGACGCCTATCAGGTCTTCATCAAGGGCTCGGACCGGACGCTGGTGAAGTTCATGTCCCCCGAGGATCGCGGCAAGACGCTGCTCATGCTCGACCAGGCCATGTGGCTCTACCTGCCGTCGGCCAGCCGGCCGATCCGGGTCACCCCGCTGCAGCGGCTGTCGGGCAACGCCAGTAACGGCGACATCGCCCAGACCAATCTCACCACGAACTACTCGGCCAGCTTCGTCGGGGAAGAGACGCTCACCGGCGGACGGGAAGCGTGGATCCTGGAGCTGAAGGCCAAGCGCAAGAGCGCCACCTATCAGATCGTGCGGCTGTGGGTGGGGAAGAAGGACTCGACGCCGATCAAGGCCGAGTTCCGGCTGCAGAGCGGCAAGCCCATCAAGCGCGTGGAGTACCTCGAGTACGACACCTTCGGCGACCAGAAGATGATCCGCCGCCAGGTGATGTACGACCTGCTGCGCAACGAGCAGAAGACCGTCGTCGAGTACGCGAACTATCAGCGTCGCGAGCTCGCGGACAAGTTGTTCAACCAGAACTCGCTGCGCTAGGCGCTCCCCCTCGTGAACGTCAGGAAGCTCAGGACCGTCATCGCGGACGATGACGCGCTCGCGGTGCGCAGTCTGCTCCGGCGATTGGCACCATTCGAAGAGGAGATCGAAGTGATCGGCATCGTGGAGAACGGAAGAAAGGGCCTGGAACTGATCGACCGTCTCCGCCCGGAGCTGGCGTTCGTCGAGGTCGAGCTGCCGCTGCTGGACGGCTTCGAGATGTGCCGCCAGCTCTCGTACAAGCCGCTCATCGTCTTCATGACCGCCGCCAGAGGCGAACGGCTCAAGGCGCAGGAGGCAGGCGGTCTGGCTCTGCTCTGCAAGCCCATCGGGCTCGAAGAGATCACTTCACTGATGAACCGCGTGCGTGGGGCGCTGAAGCTCCCCGACACTCTGAAGTTTCGACCGGGAAGAGACTAACTATGGCCTTTCACAAAGTACCGAACAAATCCGACTACGACGTCATCGTCATCGGCGGCGGCATGGGTGGACTCTCCGCCGGTGCGGGCCTGGCCCATCGCGGCGCCAGTGTCCTGGTCGTCGAGGCGCACTACCATCCGGGCGGCTACGCGCACTCATTCCGCCGCAAGCAGTTCCTCTTCGACTCGGCCGTCCACCTGACGCCGGGCGGCGCGAAGGGCGAGGGCATCTACTCGCTCCTCGAAGAGTGGGGCGTGCAGGACGAGGTGGACTTCATCCGCATCGATCCGATGTACCGGACCATCGGCCCGGGCCTGGTCACGCACATCCGCAGCAGCAAGGAAGGCTTCGTCGACTCGCACGCCGAGCATTTCCCCGAGGAGCGCGAAGGCATCCGCGCCTTCGTGGAGGCCATGGACCGCATCGCCGGCGAGATCCGCGTGCTGGGCGAGCTGGTCATCCCGCCGTCGCAAATGATGCGCACGATGGTCAAGAGCTGTCCGACGGTGCTGCGCTATTCGTCGAAAACGCTCCACCAGATGGTGTCGGTCTTCGTCAAGGACCCGATCTGCCGCTCGGTGCTCTCCACGCTCTGGACGTACCTCGGCCTGCCGCCCTCCAAGTGCTCGGCCGTGGCCTTCTCCGTGATGATGATGTCCTTCATCAATGAGAACGCCTACTACGTCAAAGGGACCTTTCAGAACCTGGCCAATGCCTTCGTCACCGCGCTCGAGAAGTTCGGCGGCGAGCTGGTCATGCCCCGCAAGGTGGCCACGATTCTGCTCGATGACGACGGCCGCGCCTGCGGCGTCAAGCTCGACGGCGACGGTGAAGAGATCCGGGCCCGCTTCGTCATCTCCAACGCCGACGCCTACCAGACCTTCTTCAACATGGTCGGCCGCGAGAAGCTCGACCCCGAGTTCGCCGCGTCGCTCGACACGCGTCCCGTCTCCGTCTCCGCGTTCGAGGTCTTCCTGGGCGTGAAGATGGATCTGCACGCGATGGGCACGATCCACGAGACCTTCTTCGCGCCGGGACACGATCCCGAAGAGGTCTACGACAACCACGCCCGCGGCGACATCTTCGGCTGCGGTCTCTCCATCCCCAGCATCGACGACCCCAGCGTCGCCCCGCCCGACCACCACACGGTCTGCGTGACGATGTTCGCGCCGTACCAGAAGGAGTGGAAGGAAGAGAAGGCCCGCGTCACCGACGGACTCATTGACGAGGCCGAGAAGGTGCTGCCGGGTCTGCGCAAGAGCATCGTCTACCAGGACTCCGGCACGCCCCTGACCATGCAGCGCTACACGGCCAACAGCGCCGGCGCCATTTACGGCTGGGACTCTTCGCCGAAATCGCTGGCCACGCGTCTGGCCATGGAAACGCCCATCCCGGGTCTCTTCCTGGCCGGCCACTGGACCCGTCCGGGCGGCGGTCTCTACGCCGTCGTCACCTCGGGGCAGATCGCCGCGAAGCGGGTGCTCCAGGAGCTCGAGAGCCTCTCGATGCGGAGGACCGCATGAAGCGCACCCGCGTGGTGATCACGGGCATGGGCGCGCTGAGCGCCATTGGCAACAACGTGGCCGAGCTGCGTGAGGGCCTCATCGCCGGACGGGACGGAGTGGAGCGCCTGCGCGGATTCGATCCGTCGCGGCACCGCTTCGAGCTGGCCGCCGAACTGAAAGACTTCACCCCCGAGGACCATTTCGACGAGGCCGAGCTGCCGCACATCAGCCGCGGGACGCAGATGTCGCGCATCGTGGCCGCGGAAGCGCTGCGCGATGCGGGCCTCGATCTCGACCTCGAAGACCGCGGCCGCATCGGCGTGATCCTGGGCACGGACCTCGGCGGCATGCCCGCCGCGGAGAGCGGCTATCGCGCGCTGCACTTCCCCTACCGTCGCGGCGCCGCGGAAGAGGGCGATCCGTGGGCTTCGCTCGTCCTCGACAGCTTCATCTGTTCGGTCGCCGACCAGCTCGCGAACCACTACGACCTCAGTGGCACGACGCTCATCGTCTCCACCGCCTGCAGCGCCGGGCTGCACGCCATCGGCATCGGCGCGGACGCGATCCGCCGCGGCGAAGCGGATGTGATGCTCGTCGGCGGAGTGGATCCGCTCAGCGAGATGCCGCACGCCGGCTTCGGCGTTCTGCGCTCGCTGGCCAAGGACAAGATCCGTCCGTTCAGCAAGGACCGCAGCGGCACGATCCTCGGTGAAGCGGCGGCGATGCTGGTCCTCGAATCCGAGGAGCACGCCATCGCCCGCGGCGCGAAGATCTGGTGCGAAGTGGCCGGCTACGGCAGCTCCACCGACGCGCTACACATGACCCGTCCGGACGACACCGGCGGCGGTCCCGCGCGGGCTATGCAGCTCGCCCTCGACGATGCCGGCGTGACCGCCGCGCAGATCGGCTACATCAAGGCGCACGGCACGGCCACGCCGGCCAACGACGTCATCGAGACGCGGGCCATCAAGCGCGTGTTCGGCGAGAAGTCGTCCGTGCCGGTGAGCTCGATCAAGTCCATGCTCGGACATTCATTAGGTGCCAGTGGCGCGATCGAATCGGTGGCCGCGGTACTGGCGCTGGACGGCGGCTTCCTTCCTCCGACGATCAACCTCGACACGGCCGACCCGGACTGCGATCTCGACTACGTGCCGAACGCGAGTCGTCCGGCGCGCTTCGACGCGGTGCTGGCCAACGCCTTCGGTTTCGGCGGCAACAACGCCTCCATGGTGTTCCGCCGCACGTCCGAGGTGGCACGGTGAGAGTCCCGGTGCGCGGTCCCGCGCGCGTCTGCTACGCGCCGTTCGGGCATCTGCAATCCGCGAGCGGACAGAAGGTCAATGCCGGCGCGGTGGTCATCAGCGCACTGGCCGCGCTGACGCCGATCGGCAACGGCTGCGCCGAGTTCACCCGCGGACTGCGCGAAGGACGCGACGGCGTGCGACCCATCGCGGGCTTCGACGCCTCGCGGCATCGCATTCAACGCGCGGCCGAGGTCACCTGGCAGGCGCCGGAAGACTCGCCGTACAGCCGGGCCACGGAGATGGCGCTCGCGGTCACTCGCGATGCCGTAGCCGAGGCACGACTGACCATGGGCCGCTACGACCCGCGCATCGGCGTCATCCTGGCCAGCAATCAGGCCGGGATGTATCCGACCGCTCCCGAGTATCGCGAGCTCTCTCATCCATACCGCACCACTGCCTTCGAGGCCAGCCGCACGGCGCGCGTCCTCGACGGCGCACCGACGGCCACCCTCGACCTGATCATGACCACCCTCGGCGCGGCCGGTCCGTCGCTGAACATCTCCACCGCCTGCAGCGCCGGGCTGCACGCCCTGGGCATGGCCTATCAGATGGTCCAGCGCGGCGAAGTCGACGCGGTGGTGATCGTGGCCGTGGAAGTGCTCACCGAGGCGGCCCTGGCCGGCTTCGGCGTGCTGCGCGCCCTCACTCATGGCGCGGGTCCGCGTCCCTTCGACGTCAGCCGCGACGGCACCATCCTCGGCGAAGGGGCCGCGGCGATGATCGTCGAGCCGATCTACTCGGCCCGCTACCGCAACGCTCCCATCCACGCCGAGATCGCCGGCTACGGCAGCTCCACCGATGCCGTGCACATGACCCGTCCCGATTCCGCCGGCTCCGTGCGCGCCATGCGCGACGCGCTGGGAAAGACGCATCCCGACGAGATCGACTGGATCAAGGCCCACGGCACTGGCACTCCCGCCAACGATTCCGCCGAGGCCACGGCCATTCATGAAGTCTTCGGCGCGCGTGCGTCGAGCATTCCGGTCACTTCGATGAAAGCGACGCTCGGCCATTCCCTCGGCGCGAGCGGCGTGGTCGAAGCCGTGGGCACGATCCTGAGCATGAAAGGCGGCTTCGTGCCGCCCACGCTCAACGTCACCAGCGTCGACCCCGCCTGCGACCTCGACGTCGTGGCAGGGGAGGCCCGCCAGCAGGCCGGGGTGAACGTGCTCGCCAATGCCTTCGGCTTCGGGGGCAACAACGCCTCCATTCTCTTCCGCTCCCTCAACTAAGGACGCAACGCAAATGACATCGACAAGAGAAGCAGTCACGAGCGACAAGACTCGCATCGTGGTCACCGGGATGGGGATGGTGTCGCCGTACGGCGCGGGCGTCGTCCCTTTCCTCGAGGCCATCCGCAGCGGCGAAGGCGCCGTGAAAGAGATCGCCGACTTCGAGTGCACCAACCTCCGTTGCACCAGCGGCGCGCGTGTGCCGGCCATGGCCATGGAGAAGTTCGACAACACCGGCACCTTCCGCCGCGCGCCGCGGGCCACGCAGTACTCGATCATCGCCACCGACGAAGCGCTTCGTCAGGCGGAGCACGAATCGTGGGCCTACGCCTCGGAGCGCATCGGCGTGTTCCTGGGCACGTATCGCGGGATGACCGAGGTCAGCGAGCAGATCTGGTCCAAGCTCATCGACAGCGAGCCGCGCTTCGTGCCGGCGCTGCTCTTTCAAGAGACGGTCACCAACGCCGTGGCCAGCGCGATCAGCATCCGCTGGGGCTTTCGCGGCACCAACTACGCCATCAGCTCCGGCAACTCGTCCGGATTCCAGGTGCTGCACCTGGCGGTCGAGGCGCTTCGCGAGGGACGGCTCGACGCCATCGTGGCCGGGACGTTCGATCTCTTCACGCAGGCCAATCAGCACGACATGGACGACCTGGGAATGCTCAGCGCGACGAACGTCAGCACTCCGTTCGGTGTGAAACGCGACGGCTTCATCATGGGTGAAGGGGCCGCGGTGGTGGTCCTGGAGACGCTGGCTAACGCCAGGGCGCGCGGCGCGACCGTGCTGGCGGAGATCGCCGGCCTCGGGCTGGCGCACGATGCCTACGGCTTCGCCCGCAATCATCCCGAAGGACGGGGCCTGGCCACGGCCATGCGCAAGGCCTTGGCCCGCGCGGACGTCGCGGCGGCGGAGATCGATTACATCGGCGCGGCCGCGAACTCCACCGTGTCGCTCGACCGGGCGGAGATGGTGGCCATCGAGGCCGTGTTCGGGCAGACCGCCCCGGGCGTGCCGGTGAGCAGCATCAAGGGACTGACCGGGGAGGCCATGGCCGCCAGCGATCTGTTCAACCTGATCGCGTGCATCGGCGCCATCCGCGACTCGTTCATTCCGCTGCACTCCGCGAGCGACGAGCTCGATGCCTGCTCGCTGAACCTGGCCGGGCAGGACCACGAGCAACGCGAGATCCGCACGGCTCTGGCCAACTCGTACTCCTACTTCGGAGGGAACGCGGGCGCCGCGCTGCTCCGCGTCTGCAACAACTGAATCTGCACTTGCCGCGGATCCGCCGCAATTCATCAACCATCAACTTCAGAGGAGAAACTCAAATGGAAACCGAAGTCAAAGAAGGTCTCAAAGTCCTGATCATCGAGCGGCTCAAGCTCAACGTCGAGCCCAGCTCCATCAAGGACGAAGCGCCGCTGTTCGGCGCCCCCGGCACGAATGACGAAGTGGGCGGCCTGTCGCTCGACAGCGTCGAGGCTCTGGAGATCGTGGTCGGCATCGAAGAGAAGTGGGGCGTGGTCATCGAGGATGACAGCGTCGCCAACGAGTTCTTCTCCATCGAGACCCTCGGCGCGCTCGTGACCCGGCTGCTCAACGCGAAGACCGAGGTCGCCATTGCTTGACCTGCTCCCCACCGTGACGGTGCCGGAGGTCTCTGTTGGGCCACTGCT
>JBDTOZ010000069.1:0-6981 GCA_039932995.1 Acidobacteriota bacterium
TGTGGAGCGGTGGACTTGAGTCCACCGGGCACTCGCGACGCGCGTGCCGAAGCCGAGTGAGGCTCTCGGGACGGCCGCGCCGGGCGCCTCGTTCCGTGACGCCGCCGCGACGGCAGAGGGGAGATGTCCCGCGAGAGCCTCGGTGGACTAAAGTCCACCGCTTCACTGGCACGCCTCCCGCCCGACCCGCGCGTGATCCCGATCTCCAGCGGGACCCGTCCGGCTGCTATCCCTTGCGCCCAGCGCGTACGGGCAGGATGCCCGCGCCCCCTCGCAAACGCGCTAAACTCTCACGGTGCTCATTTTTTCCATCCTGATCGTGCTGGCCGCGGTGCAGCACGACATCACCCAAGTGGAAACGGTGTCGCCGGATGCCGCGGTCTCGACGCCGGTCTCGGAACGCGAGCTGCGCCGCATGAAGAAGTACGACATGCCGGAGCTGGCGGGGGCCACCCAGGTGCTCGGCTCGCAGTTGATCGACGGACGGCTGCGCAAGCCGCTGGTCGATTTCATCGCCCGCGACGGGACGATCGAGCAACGCATCTCGATCTTCGAGGGCGGGCTGGTGGTGGTGAAGATGACCGGGGCCTCGACCATCGAAAAGAAGGTCATCATTCCCGCCGATGCGCTCAAACAATACACAGGGAGCGTGACGGCGGACGCGATCCGGGCCATCGATCCGCGCCAGCTCGCCCCGCCGGAGCCGGCACGCCGGTCGCTCCTCCGAGTCTATGCCGCGGACGGCTCGCACCGGGAGCTCGTCTTTCATCCCGATCGCGTCCCGCCCAAGGAGCTCAACGATCAGGTGGCTCCGTTGCGCGATCTCCTCCGGGCCATCTCCGAGGATCGCGGGGTCACGACGTCCCTGGCGGGCTACGAGCCCAAGGCCGGCGACGAACTCGTGGCCGACGACCACAAGGTCTACCGCATCATGCGAGTGGCGGACGCCCGCGGAGTCGTGGAGCTGCGCTGCCTCGATGCTCCCACCACGGTCTACATGGCCACCAAGGATCTGCATCTCTATTTCATCGGAACGCGGCGTGCCGAATAGCTCCGGGTTGGCGGTTGGCGGTTGGCGGTTGGCGGAGGAACGGCCCGCTCGCGTCCGGGCGGGCTCGCGCGGCGACTGTCCACTGCAGACGGTTCGGACCTCTCGGGCGCCGGCCTCTCCCGCCAACCGCCAACCGTCAACCGCCAACCGATGACCGGGCTTCGCATCACCGCGGGCACCCTCCGCGGCAGGAAGATCCCGGTTCCGGCGGAGTCCGTCCGGCCCACGTCCGAACGGGCACGACAGGCCTTCTTCAACATCCTCGGTGCGCGCATCCACGACGCGCGGTTCCTCGACCTTTTTGCCGGAAGCGGGATCTTCTCGTTCGAGGCAGTCTCGCGCGGCGCCGGCCGGAGCGTGGCCGTCGATCAGTCGCCCCGCCAGGTGGCGGCCATCGAGAAGACCGCCCGCCTGCTGGAGGTTCCGGTGCGGGCCATCGCCGCCGACGCGCTGACAGGGATTAAGCGGTTGCAGAGCGAGGTTTTCGACGTGATCTACGCCGACCCTCCCTACTCCTACGAGCACTACGATCCGTTGCTGCTGGCCATCGACAGCGAGCTCACGCTCGCCCCGGGCGCACTCGTGGCCATCGAGCACCGGCGCAACACGAATCCGCTGACGGTCCATCCGACACACCTCCGCCCGCACCGCCGGGCCGAGTACGGCGAGGTGTGGATCACTTTTTTCATTGCATGAGGTTGCATGGCAGATCAGAAGACGACTCTTGAGCTGACTCTCGACGAACGGCAGGCACACACGCTGTTCGGAAACCACGACGAAAACCTCCGGACCATCGAAGACTCGTTCGGCGTGAAGATCTCTTCACGCGGGAAGGAGATCTTCGTGGGAGGCGATCCGGACAGCCGTGCCGCGGTGGAAAGGATGCTTGGCGATCTGCAGCAACTGATCGCCCAGGGCTATCCCCTGCAGAAGTCGGATGTGACCACCGGAGTGCGCGTCCTGCGCGACAAGCCGGACATGAGTCTGGTGGACTTTTTCACCGACGATACGCTGGCGGCCTCGCTGCGACGGGTGGTCTCCCCGCGCAACCTCGCCCAGAAGATGTATCTGCAGGCCATCAACGACCATGACATCGTCTTTGGCGTCGGTCCGGCCGGAACCGGGAAGACTTATCTGGCCGTGGCCGCGGCGGCGGCGGCGCTCAATGACAAGCAGGTGAAACGCATCGTTCTCTGCCGCCCCGCGGTCGAAGCGGGCGAGCGGCTCGGCTTTCTCCCCGGCGACATCGCTGAAAAGATCAATCCCTATCTGCGCCCGCTCTATGACTCGCTGTACGACATCATCGGCTTCGAGAAGGTGGAGAAGCTGATGGAGCGCAGCGTCATCGAGATTGCCCCGCTGGCGTTCATGCGCGGCCGGACCCTGAACGACGCGTTCATCATCCTGGACGAGGCCCAGAACACGACCCCCGAGCAAATGAAGATGTTCCTGACCCGCCTCGGTTTCGGCTCGAAGGCCGTGGTCACGGGCGACATCACGCAGGTCGATCTGCCGGATGGGAAAAAGTCGGGTCTGCGCGAGGTGCGCCGGATTCTCGAGCACGTCGAAGACCTGAAGTTCTTCGACTTCAGCGACCGCGACGTCGTCCGCCATCCGCTGGTGGCCAAGATCGTCACGGCCTACGACCGCAGCGATCGGGAGAGGGCCGCCAAGTCCGAGGCCGCGACTTCGTGACGAACGTCGAGGTGACGGGCGAAGCGGTGCCCCGCTTCAGCCGCCGGGAGATCGGTGCCTACACGCGGCAGGTTCTGCTGGCGCTGGAGAAGTTGAACCGCATCCCCGAGGAGCTCTCCGAGGTCACGATTGCTTTCGTCGATGACGAGACCATGACCGGCCTCAATCGCAAGTTCCGCAAGAAGACCCGGACCACAGACGTGCTCACGTTTCCCGCGGACGATTCCTACAACGATCCTTCGCAGACCGGCAGGCCCCTGGGCGACATCGTCATCTCCGTCGATCAGGCCCGCCGCCAGGCCGCGGCGGAACGACACGCCACCGGCACCGAGGTCCGCTACCTGATTCTCCACGGCATCCTCCACGCCCTCGGCTACGACCACGAGACCGACCAGGGAGAGATGAACACTCTGGAGCTGGAGACCCGGGCGATGGTGGGGCTGGGGTAGTCGCCTCGTCTTCGTTTTTCGAGCGCCTTCTTCGAGTCGCCTTCTTCGAGTCTTCGAGTCGCCTTCTTCGAGTCGCCTTCTTCGAGTCTTCGAGTCGTCAGGTCTTCGAGTCGTCGAGTCTTCGAGTCGCTGAGTCTTCAAGTCTCACGCTGTCTCATAGCGGTTAGGTGAGGCGTCACGAGCCCCTATGAGACTGTGAGACTCGACGACTCGAAGACCTGACGACGCGACGACTCGCGACTGGCGACTTGGCGACTCGACGAGTCTCATAGGTTCATAGGCTCACAGTCTCATAGACGCTCGCGGCACGAGCCCCCATGAGACTGTGAGACTGTGAGACTCACAAATCGGCAGTCACGTGACGACTGGCGACTCGACGACTTGAAGACTCGACGGCCCGAAGACTGGCGACCCGAAGACCCGAAGACTAAGACCCGAAGAACCGGAGAAGCGAAAAACTAGTCCAGGGCGATGATCCCGTCCCGCCAGAGCTTGTAGAAGATCAGCATCGCGTCCGTTTCCCGGATGGGACTGATCTTGATCAGCGAGCCGATGTCCCACGTCCCGTTGATGCGGGAGAGGATGAAGCCTTCGTTGGGGGAGAAGTTCATCTGCGTGATCTCTTCCAGGGCCTTGGCGACTTTCGGGACCTTGTTGTCGGCCAGGCCCTGGCCGCGCAGCTCGCCCAGGATGACGGTCTCGGCCCCCTTGATCGCCGAGCGGATCTTGGGGTGGTTGGGGTCGAGGTTCTGCGCGGCGCGCAAGAGACGCTGGGTCTTCTCGAAATCGCGCTGCCGGAGGGCGTTCTGCGCTCCGTTGAGGAGGGAGAGGATCTCGTCGTCCTCGTTGAACTCGGAGGCCACCGGTTTCGGCGTGAGGATGGCCTCCTCCACGATCTTCTTCATCTTCTGCGTGCTCGGGTCCAGCAGGCGCGCAAAGCCGTGACGCACCAGCGCGGAGACCGTGGACGAAACGGTGAAGGCGGAGGAACGGCTCTCCAGGATCAGCTCTGCGATGCTGCGCCTGCCGTCGATGGCGCGCACGATCGGCTCCTCCACCTCCTCGAGGTCCGTGTAATCGACCTCGGTGAGCAGCATGGGGATGACCGCCTCGTTGGGAATGGTCTCGCGGATGCGCGCCCATTCGTCGACGCGCCGCGTCCCTTCCATGATGATGCCCGTGACGTCGACCTGCAGGGGAATCATCTCCATCTGCGGCAGTTCGTCGTCGACGAAGAAGAAGTCGCCGTCGTTCCAGAGGAAGATGTCGTAGATCTCCTCCTCCGCCTTCAGACGCATGAACCGTTGCAGCTCCGGCTCGGTGATCACGTCGATCATCACCAGGATCTTGCCCAGCAGGATCCGCGACTGCTGCTGCACTTCCATGGCCTTCTTCAGCTCCGGCTCGGTCAGGTAGCCGTGGCTCATGAGGAATTGCCCCAGATACTCGCGGGGATCGTTGGAGGCCGAAGAGATCACACGACCGTTCCGGAAAAAGATCTTCTTCTCCACCCGGCTGTTCGAGACCACCAGGGTGCCGGTTTTCTGCCCAAGGCTCAGCCACTGCAAGAGATCCCCGGGGAGCATGGTGCTTAGGTTTCCGGAAAGGCCCATGACGAAGGGGCGCGATTATAGCTTTGTCGGTTGGGAGGCCTGGAGTTCGTTGACGGCCGGCAACCGGCCTGCCGGTACCCGGTTGGCGGTCGAAGCCGAAGACCCGGACCGCGGGGCACGACTCGAACCGCCGGCCGGCCATGCGGTCACAACAAAACGGCGGGCCCGAGGGCCCGCCGTTTCAGGAATGGAGCGAGAGAGTGGGAGAGATCAGTGGACGGCGCGGCTCTTCGAGCCGCTGACGCGGACGGTCACCGTGCCGAGGCTGGTGTTCCCGCTGGAATCCTTCGCTTCGACCGTGATCGTGTAGATCCGCTCGTTGCTGCCGGCGCGCTCGGCGCGAAGTTGGAGGGTCAGCGGACCGGTAATCGCCCAATCGGGCCCGGTGTCGCCGTCACCCGTACCGTTGACCGGCTGGTTGGAGGTGACCGAAACGATGCGCGAGACGACCATCGGATCGACCGCGTCCACGGCCGTCACGGTCACGGTCACGTCGACCATCCTGTGATTCGGCGGCCAGAGAGTGTTCGGCGAAGCGACGACGCTGGTAATCGCCGGCGGAGTGGTGTCTTCGACGGTCACGTCGAAGGAGCCGCTGGCCACGTTGCCGCTCGTGTCGGAGGCGGTGCAAGTGACGGTGGTCGTACCCAGCCCGAAGACGGAGCCCGACGGCGGCGCGCAGTCGACCGGAACATTGCCATCCGTGTCATCGGTGGCGGTGGCCACGAAGGTCACGACCGCGCCACTCGGCGAGGTGGCCTCGGCGGTGATCGCGGCGGGCAGGTTCAGGACCGGCGGGGTGGTGTCTTCGACGAGGTTGACGGTCACATCGAAGTAGCCGGCCGCAACGTTGTTGCGCGTGTCGCCTGCGGTACACAACACCGTCGTGACCCCGATCGGGAAGACGGAGCCGGAGCTCGGTGTGCAGCCGACTAAAACATCCCCGTCAATGAAATCGTGAGCGGTGGCAACGAATGAAACCGCAACGCCGGCCGGTTCCGTCGTGTTGACGGTGATGTCCCCTGGCAGCGTCAACACGGGACTGGTGCGATCATAGACGGTGACGTCGAATGTTCCGGAGGTGGACCCGGCCGCGTTCGACGCGCTGCAGACGACGGGGGTGGTGTCGATCGCGAACGTGGTCCCCGACGCGGGCGTACAGCTCACGGGCGTTCCGTCCACTGCGGTGGCCACGAAGGTGACGACAGCACCGGCCGCGCCCGTCGCTTCGACCGAAATGTCATCGGGCAGCACCAGCTCGGGAGGTCCACCGGTGACACGGACCGAGAAGAACCCGACACCCGAGTTGGAGTAAGAATCCGTCGCGGTACAACGCACGATGGTCGTGCCGACCGGGAACGTCGATCCCGACGAGGGGTTGCACGTCACAGCAACCGGCCCGTCCACGTTGTCGAACGCCGAGGCCGAGAAGGTGACCAGCGGGTCCATGGTCACGATGTCGGCAGGCACTGTCACCTGCGGCGCCAAAGTGTCCGTTACGAGGACGACAAAACTCGCCGTGGCGGTTCCGCCGTCGTCGGTGGCACTACATTGCACCGACGTCAAGCCGAGCGAAAACTGGGACCCGGACGCAGGCGAACAGAGCGCGGGAATCCGATCGCCATTGGCACTCAGGCCGTACACGTCGAACACGACCAGAGCCCCGCTGGCACCGTCAGCCTCCACCGAGAAGGATTCCGGCGTGATCACGGCCGGTGGCCCGCTGGATACCGGCGTGACATCGAAATAGGCCGGCCCATGGAGGCGGGTCGCATCGCCATCGATCGACTGTACGACCACCGAATGCCGTCCCACTGTCAACAGCACAGGGACGGGCACCCAGACGACCAACTCGGTCGGAGTGGCGTAATTCGGCTCGGCCACCGTATACACATCATCGAACACGATGACCGTGCCCGTCGTGCCGAGGAGGTCGGAACCGTAGATGGTCAGATAGTCTTCACCGCTCGGTGTGAACGAGGAGGGCGAGACGCGAGAAATTTCAGCGGAAGCAACGGTCGCAAGCAGACACAGGATCCCCACAAGAACTGTTCTTTTTGAACCCATGCGGGTCAGTATGGACTCAAATTGCCCGCCGTGCATCTACCGAACGATAGCCAGAGGTCATCTCTTGCGGAGCCCGAACGCTCCGCACGGATGACTCCCCTTCGTT
>JBDTOZ010000070.1:0-19666 GCA_039932995.1 Acidobacteriota bacterium
CCGCCGGACCAGTGTGGAGTCGAAGTCCTGCATCATGCCCTGACCCTGTGCAGCGCGCGTGCCGTCCTTATGGAGCAGCGTGACGGGGATCACAACAGCGGCGCTCCGCGTCCGCCCCGAGGAACGCCGGCGTCCTCGCCTTCTTCTCGTTCCCATCACTTCGATTTCAGATACTTGTCGTACCAGCCCACATAGCGCTGCAACCGGTCCACCGCGTAGCTGGGCATGGTGATGCCGTGGTACTGCTCGGGATAGATGACCAGCTGCGTGTCCACACCCATGCTCCTCAGGGCCTGGTACATCTGCTCGCTGCCGATGATGGGCACGTTGAAATCGGACTGGCCGCCGAGGTAGAGCGTGGGAGTCTTGATGCGATCGGCGTGGAGGAAGGGATAGGAGACGCGAATCCACGGCTCCAGATTCTTCCAGGGTGGTCCCAGCTCCAGGTCGTACTGCGCCGCGTACTGGTCGCTGCCGTACATCGACAACTGCAGGGCGCTGCCCGCTCCCGAAACGGCGGCCTTGAAGCGGGGATCGGATGCCGTCGCGTAGTCGGTGAGAATGCCGCCGTAGCTCCAGCCGCCGATGCCCAGACGCTGCGGATCGGCAATGCCTTTGGCGACGGCGTCATCGACGGCGGCCAAGAGGTCGATCACTTCCTTGTTGCCCCAGTCGGCGAAGATGGCCTTCTGATACGCGCCGCCGCGCCCGGCGCTGCCGCGATAGTTCACGGCCAGCACGACGTAGCCATTCGCGGCCAGGAACTGCCGCTCGAAACTGAACGAGTGCTGATCCTGCGAGTTCGGGCCGCCATGGATGTTCAGGAGCGTCGGATACTTCTGTCCCGAGGTGAATGAGGGCGGCTTGAACATCAGGCCGTGGACCTCGTTGCCGTCTTTGGCGGTGCAGCTGAACTCTTCGACGGCGGCCAGCGCGATCTTGCTGATCCACTCGTCGTTTTCGTGCGTGACCTGGCGGAGCACACCCTTCTCGAACACGTGCACTTCGTCGGGCATGCTCGCCGTGGAAGAGAGCAATGCGAAGGCGCCGTCTTTCCGCGGAGAGAGGGACGACACGACGCGCCGGCCCACTTTCTCCACCGTGGTCAGCTTCTCGACCGCGCCGCCGGCGGCGGGCATGCGGCCGATGTACGTGATGCGATCGTCCTGCACGACGAACGAGAGCTGCTTGCCATCCGCGCTCCAGACCAGCGGCTCCTGCACGGCCCGGTCGAGCGCGGCCGTCACCACGCGCGAGGTCCCGTCGACCACGGAGACCACCGCCAGCTTGTTCAGGTGATAGGCGCTGAATTTCGGTTCGTCTCCCTGCAGGTAGGCAATGGACTGGCTGTCGGGACTCCAGGAAGGCACGCCGCCGTCCGGTCCCGTGAACGTGGTCAGCTTGCGCGGCTGCGCGCCCGCCTTCGGCTCGATCACGAAAATGTCGGTGTTCTCCACACGATCGGGATCCGGCTCGCGGTTGCTGGCGAAGGCGATCAGGCGGCCGTCCGGTGACCAGCTCACGTCGGACTCGTCCCAGGTGCCGGCGGTGAGGGGCTCGCTCTTCTTCGTCTCGATCTCGAAGAGTTGCAGATGGGTGCGCAGCGAACCGAGATAGCCGTCGCGATCCTGCTTGAAGTGATAGCGGTCGATGACGATGGGCGGAGCGGTCTTGCGCTTCCAGCCTTCCTTCTTCTCGGGGTCGGAGCTGGGGTCGAAGTCATTGACCACCAGCACGAGGCGCTTGCCGTCGGGAGACCATGCGTAACTGGAGAGGCCGCCCTTGATGCTGGTGAGCTTCACGGCCTCACCGCCTCGGCGGTCGAGCAGCCAAACCTGCGAGCCCAGCTTCTTCTCGTCGTCGTCGCCGCGCTTGGCGAGGAAGGCCAGGTAACGTCCGTCCGGGCTCCAGCGCGGCTTGCTCTCACTGCTGTCGGGCAGCGACGTCAGGCGGACGCGATCCACGCCGTCCCAGCCGATCATCCACACATCGGTGTCGCGCTTGTCCTTCTCCGCGTCGATGGTGCTCACGGTGTAGGCGATCCACTTGCCGTCCGGAGAGGTCTGGGGATCGGAGACGCTGCGTTGCCTGGCGAAGTCGGTCAGCGCCAGCGGTCGCCGTTCCGCGACGGCCTGCGCGAGCACCACGCTCGATGAGAAACCGGCGGCCATGAAGACCGCGACCTGACACACACCCGCCAACCAGCGCTTCGCCATGCATGCTCTCCCGTAATGAAGATCGGACGACCGAACGCCGCGCATTCTATCCGGCGAACGCACGGATCGACGGCCGTTGGCGATCGGCGCTCACCTGCGCGGACGCGGTCGCTCGGTGGTTTGAAGTGTGTTCCTACGTCAAGCGGAAACCGGCCCTACTTCCCCGCGAGCAATGGGTAGGGGTTCACATACGTCCCCTTCCACCAGCGTCGTTCGGCGTCGAGGCGGATCAGGGCGAAGTGGAGGTGGGGCGCGTTCTTGGGAGCATTCCCGGTGGTGCCGACATAGCCGAGGACCTGGCCACGGTGCAGGAGCTGACCTTCGTGCAGTCCGTCGGCGTAGCGATCGAGGTGTGCGTAGTAGTAGCAGAAGCGCTGATCGGGATCGAACTGGTAAACCGTCAATCCGCCGGGCTTGCTGGTGAAGAGCTTCTTCACCTGCCCCTCGTCGGCGGCGATGACGGGGGTGCCGCGCGCGGCCATGATGTCGATGGCCTCGTGCCGCCGGCCGCCACGCGCGTCGTTGAACATGTCCCGTATCGCGCCGCGGCCGACACCCGCCACCGGAATGATCATGGCGCGCGGCGCGTCGGCGTCGCGCATCGACGGCGCGGTGTCCGTGGCCACCATCGGCGGCGGGGCCGTTTCCGTGGCGATGGGCCCGATGACCTCGGGCGGCACGACCGGCTCGAAGATCGTGGTCTCCAGCGGCGGCGTATCCATTGGCTCGCCGCCGAGATCCGACCCAGACGTCGCGCCGGTGTCCGTTGCTTGCGGAATGGGAGGTGAGCTTCCCATCGCACGCGGCACGTCCGCGCGGACCGGACTTTCGACCGGCGTTTTGTTCGGGCCTGCTGCCATCCAGGCCAGCAGTCCGATCAGGGCCACACCCAGTAATGCCAGGATCTTCTTCACGACGTCCTCATTCGACCAGCACCGCCACCGTGCCGGGGGCGACCATCTTCGCCAATTCTGTCGCATCCCAGTTCGTCAGCCGGATGCAGCCGTGCGAGGTGGTCTTGCCGATGGTCGAGGGCACCGGCGTTCCATGGATCCCGTAGTGAGGCTTCGAGAGATCGATCCAGACCGACCCGACCGGGCTGTTCGGGCCCGCGGCCAGTTTCACCTTCTTGTCGCTCGCCTCCGCGTCCCAGAAGAGATCCGGGTTGTAGTTGTACGTCGGATTCCAGGCCACGCCGTTGATCGTCCACTTGCCGATGGGAAGTGGGTCGTGCTCGCTGCCGGTCGTGGCCGGATAACGCGCCACCACCGCGCCCGTCTCGTCGAGCGCTTCGACTGCGCCCGCGCTCCGGCTCACGCGGACGGTGAGGCCGGCCAGTTTCGGGAGAGGCGGCCTTAGCACGTTCGGAACCTGCAGGATCGCACCGGCCCTGAGCTTCGCGCGCGGATTGAGCGCCGCCAGCAGACTCGGACTGACGTGGAACTTTTCGCCCAACGCCTCCATCAGAGTTTCATAGCCCAGCGCCGGCAGCTTGGCCTTGTCCGCCATCTCCTCCGGGATCTTCCCGAACGGACCGGCCAGATCTTCAGCGGTGATGGTGTAGGGAACGATGGCGGGAGCCCGGTCGAGGTTCAAGGCTTTCCAGGTGGCCGCGGTGACACGCGCACCGCCTCCGGTCTTCCGGTCCCGATTGAAGGCGGTGATGGCCCCCTGCATGGTCCCGCCGAAATGGCCGTCGATCTCCCCCGGTGAAAAGTGCGCCCGGTCCAGAAGCACCTGCGCGCGCACGACCGCGGCACTGCGCCGCGACGAAGCGGCCAGCCCCTGTCCTGCCGCCCGGTTGACCGTGACCGCGCTGATCGGATCGTTCGCCGGCTTCTTCACAGCCGGCGCGGCGTCGACCGAAGAGATGAGCAAGAGGAGCAAGCCGGCACTGGCCAGGCGAAGCCGGATCGATGTGGGGAAAAGGGTCATGGCTTTCCTCCTCTGCAATGTGAGATCCGACTCGGCGAAAAGGCGGTCGTCATCCCACTCCGCGAGGCCGGCGATCCTGCCCGAACCGCGTGGCCAAGGCTCGGCCAACCCGCGAGGCCGGCCCGGCCGCCGAAACCACCATCAACCCAAAGGCCACGAGCATCAGAGCGTGCGATGGCGCCTGGTAGCCGCCGGTGAAGACCCAGAACGAGGTCACGTCGATCATGGACAGGAGGAGCACGCGGGCCAGGATGGCCGAGAGCAGTCCGGACACGAGGATGGCCACGGCCCACCCTTCGCGCGACGGCCTGCTCCGCACGAGGAACGCCACGTACAACAGAATTGCCAGGACGAACATCGGCGGGAAAGCCAACTGATAGACGCGACCGATCGCCGCCAGAGCACGGAGACGAAACGCGTCGAGCGGTGAGACCGAGCTGAGTTGCGGAGTGTCCAGCTTCACCTCCAGCTCATCGACCACCATGCGCACATCGGGGAGAGCACTGGCCGGTCTCTGGTCGTTCAGCGGGATCCGCTCGATCGTCCGTCCCCGAAATGCCAGCACCAGATACGCGCCCTCGGTGGCCGGCACGACGATGTCGAATCGTGCATGACGCGCCGGAGGAAACTCCTTCCACCGGTTCTTCAGATGCTCATACAGGTCGGGACTGGGAAGGCGCACGACGCGCGCACCGGGCACCGAGGTGCCATCCGCGTGCTCGATGGTCAGCTCCAAGGCCCCTTCGACGTGAACGGCCCAACCCACCAGGTGGAGGTGCTCGAGGCGCGAGTTCCGCGGGGCCAGCGGGGCGTGGGTGAGCTGGGCGAATTCCTGCAGCTCTCCCGCGGTCCCCTGCGAGTTTCTCGGTTGGACCGACACGTCCGCGAACGTCCACACGCGACTCAGTCCGGTCAGCCACGTGCGGAGGATGGCCTGCCTCTGCCCGCGCAAAAGAGGAGGGAGCAGCGACGCGCGCGCGGGCCGGGCCTCGAGCCGCCCCGCCCGCCGGGCCTCCTCGACCTCGCGACTCAGGCGCCGGTAATACTCCTGCACCGCCGCGGACCCACGGCCGTAATACCCCGCGTTCGCCACCGCGTCGCGGAAAGCCCACATGAACACCGCACCGCCAAAGTCGCCCCGCGCGTCCGGGGGCGAGTTGTTTGCCCAGTTCCTCCCCGGCACACCTTCGAGAAAGGGACGCAGCTCCGCAAAGGCGGGGCTGACCGCGTACACGCGCTCGCGCACTTCCTTCGGGACCGGCACGCGCGGCACTGCCGGAAATGCGCGCACGTGCGTGAGGCTGCCGTAGGCGCGGAGGAACGACTCCTCCTTGAACTCCACCACGTCGAAGACGCCGTAATGCACGCCGTTCGCGACGACGATGGCCGTGTGGGCCGCACCCCAGCACAGGAGCGGGATCGCCAGCAGCAGTGCCCCCCGCCGCCACCGCGCCCCACGATCCGCGACCACCCACAGCAGGAGCACGAGCACCGCCCAGGTCAGAAGGGGAAGGACCCACACGCCCTCTTCACGCGTGTGCCAGAACCAGGCGATCGCCAGACCGCTCCAGAGCGACCAGCGCACGGCCTGGCCGCCTCGCGCGTCCAGCCGCAGCACCACTCCAGCCACCGCGGCGAACACGAGGAGCGTCAGGGCCGGATAGAACGCTTCACGCGTGATCCGCGTGGCGATTTCATCCGAGAAGCTCATCGGATTGAAGAGCAGCACACTGAACATCGCCAGACGCGCAGACACCGAGGGCAGCGCCGGCGCGAGCGCGCGACAGACGGCCAGGCAAGCCAGCGCGTAAAGGAGTTGCTGCGCGAACGGAAGGGGAATCCCCAGCGACGAGACGAAGGCGATCCACAGCGGATAGCCCGGCCCTTTGATCAGGGTGAGGTGGGTGTAATCGCCCAGCCAACGCCCCTCCATGATGCCGCACGCCCGCTCCAGGAACCAGAAGTCGTCGTATGCCGCCCAACCCAACGCCTCCACCGTCCGGGCCGCGGTCAGCCACAGCTTCGCCGCGGAAAGCAAAAACACTGCGATCCACTCCGATCGCCATGCTGGGGAATCGCTGGGATTGCCGGTCACGGGCTTAGGCTTCCGTCTCTCCGGAATGCTACGCCATCACCACGCCGATCCTGCCGCGGCCGCGCTGGTACGATCGCCCTTCATGACCTATGAGGATCATTTCTCCGGACATGCCGATGCGTACGCGCGCTTCCGGCCCCGCTATCCGGACACGCTCTTCACCTGGCTGGCCTCGACGGCCCCGGGCCGCACGCTGGCCTGGGATGCGGGGACCGGCAGCGGACAGGTGGCGGCAGCCCTCGCGCAACACTTCGGAAAGGTCGTGGCCACGGACGCCAGCACCGATCAACTGGCGCGAGCGGAGCCTCATGAGCATGTCCAGTATCGTCACGAGCCGTCCGACCGCAGTTCACTGCCCACGGCCTCGGTCGATCTGATCACCGCCGGCGCGGCGGCTCACTGGTTCGAGCTCGACGGCTTCTATCGCGAAGTGAACCGCGTCGGAAGGCAGGGCGCGCTGGTGGCCCTCTTCTCGTACGGACCGCGTGAGTTCGCGGACGCGGTGGGGCCGGGCGTACACCGGTTCCAGGAGGAAGTCCTGGCCGGCTTCTGGCCCGAACGCATCCAGTACGTCCACGACCGCTATGCGACGCTCCCCTTCCCTTTCGAGGAGATCGCCGCTCCGCCCTTCGAGATGACCGCCGAGTGGAATCTGGCCGAGCTGCTGGCGTTCCTCGAGACCTGGTCCGCCTCGCAGCGCTACTTCCTCGAGCGTGGCACTCGCGCCACCGCTGCGATCGAAGAGGAGCTGTCGCGCGCGTGGGGGGATCCTTCGCGGCGGCGTCTGCTGCGCTGTCCTCTGTTCATGAGGGTGGGACGGGTTTGATCGGGAGGCGCGGCGGAGTACGGCCTCGCCCCCTCCGCGTCCCCCGCGTCTCCGCGTGAACCGCACCTTCGGTCAGGCACGACTCACGCGGAGAGCGCGGCAGCGGATTACTTCTCGCTGATGATCTTCGGATCGAACTTCGGATAGCCCGCGTACTTGCCGGAGTCGAAGATCGGGTCGCCGTGATCGACGGTCAGGACCATCGTCTCGCCTCCCTGGAGCGACTTCCAGTCCGGATCGTGGAATGTCAGAACCACGCGGTCGCGGTCGAGGTCCGTGGCGATGGGGAGCAGCTCATGGGTGCCGATGTAGAGGAACGTCTCCACCGACGGCGGGAGACTCTCCCACAGTCCCCGCTCCGCTTCGAGGCGCAGCACGAGTGCCTGCTCATAACGGCCATTCCGTGAGGGCATGGGCGGATCGAATGTCTGCACGGTGGCGCTGAGAATGCTGACCGGCAGCTCGCGCGGAGGAGCGGTCTCTTTCTGCGCCAGCGCGACGGTGGCGATGGTCATGGAGAGAAGAGTTGCGATGAGTGTGCGCATGGTCGGTCTCACTTTCCGAACTCGATGTCGTCGAGGCCGATCTCCGCGGCACCGGTCGTGATGATGGTGATCTTCACGATGTCCGTCAGGTCGACCTGCGAGTTGTTCTTGGTGAAGTTCTGCAGCGGGATGCGGATGCCGGTCAGCGTGGCCAGGTTGGCGACCAGACTGCCCTGGAACGGGTCCGGGATGCGCTGGTAATTACTCGTGTCCGCCCAGTACACGCCGGTGTGGCCCAGCGAGTCTTCGAGGTTCACGGTCAGCACCACATCCGGTCCGGCCGCCATCGGCAGCACCGTCGTTTTCTTGCCGGCACGCAGCGTCAGGTGCGTGTACATGCTCACGTCGCGGTTCGGGCCGGCCGGGATGTTGGTGATGTAGGTCTGCGGTGCGGCCCACGCCAGTTGCAGTCCGAGGGTGTCGTGCTTGAAGGCCGAGTCGGCGGGAGGCGGCGGGGCGTACGAGGTGGAGCCGGCGTTGAGCAGGCGCTCCTGGAACGTGGCGAAGCCGGGCGCCGTGACCAGGCCCAGCACCGTGTTCGTGGTGGCGTCGAGGGGCTGCTGCTCGAAGTTGTCGATGGCGTTGCGGTCGCCGTCCTGGAACGTCCAGAACACGTTCGCGTTGTCCATCGCGGCCGGCTCCAGGACGTCGGTCAACACCTCCCGATATCCGACCGCACCCTGCAGATGCCAGCGGAAGAACGCCGTGACCGTGGACAGCCCGACCTGGCGCTGCACGGCGGCGGTCATCTTCAACTGGCAGCGCGACGGCTGGTTGGCGTTGGGCCCGGCGCTGCAGTCATCGACCGAGCCGGCCCACGGATTGGGCGAGCCCAGGTCGGCGGTCGGCGTCCAGATCGTATTGAAGTAATTGTGATTCGCGCCGTAGACCCAGCCGGTGGCCTTGGCCTTGCGGTTCAACATCCCCTGCGGGAAGGCGTGGTCGTACGTGCGCAGACCCTGCATGTTGCTCACGTCGCCATCGCGTGCGGCGATGAGCAGGTAATAGGCGGCGGACGGCACGTAGTCGACGAGCGCGTCCTGATCCGTCGGAGCGATGGCGTTCACGGCCACGATCGAGTGCGGATTCGGCCAGGTCAGGTTCAACTGATCGGCCGCCACCACCCCTTCTCCCCCGCGGCTGTGTCCGGAGAGCGCGACCTTGCTCATGTCGATGTTTCCGTTGAACAGCCCCCACGGATCCGTGCCGAGGTTCGTCCAGTCGCGCAGCTTGTCGAGGAACTTCAAGACCAGCCGGCCGCGCGCGTTGTAGTTCCACACACCATTGTCGAACTGAATGTCGTGCGCGCTGATGGAGATGCAGAAGACGCCCTGACTGGCGAGCTGCTGCATGATGTAGTCGTAGCCTTCATGGCTGGGAATGCGGTTCGCCTGCGCGCAGGGACCATAGCCGCCCGAGAGACCCGGACCGCTGCCGTCGTTGTCGCAGCTCCAGTGCCGGCCGTGCAGAAAGAGCGCGACCGGATACGGACCGCCGGGCGCCACCGGCGTCCCCGTGCCGGCCACCGTGGCCGGGTACATGATCCGGGCCCAGCCCAGCGTGACTGGATAGGTCGGACCGGTGATGCCACCGGGATCGGTGATGCCGGAGATGCCGGCGGGATCGAGATACTCGACCGTGCCCACCGCCTTCGGTCCTGTGGCGTCGGGCCGCTCGTAGACCCAGAAGCCGACGTCGGAGTAGCCGTCGATGAAGTCCAGTCCTTTGTTGTACGTGTTGTCGGCCACGAACGAGGCGGCGTCGTTCGCCGGGACCGCGCCGAAGTCGACGATCACGTCGTAGCCCGCGATCGGTGCGGCCTGCGTGGCCGCCTGCCACAGCCGGATGCGTGTGCCGTTGATGCAGAAGTACTTCACGCGGTGGATCTCCGGCCCGTCTCCGCTGACGTCAACCAGCGGCGGATTCACGCCGTCCCAGTAGGCTGCCGATTGATGGGCCACCGTCCAGTGGGCGGCGTAGCTGCCGCCGGTGTGGCCGGCCGGCACGTCGGTGGGGTCGACGGCGCCGTAGACGTCCTCCCCTTTCTCGAAGAAGTTGGAGAACTCGAAGTGGGCCGTGGCATTGGCCATCCGTCCGGCCGACTCGATGACCACATTGCCGTTGATGATGATGAAGTACACCACCACGCCCGTGTCTTCGCCGAAGGTGATGATGTCGTTCGGGAGGATCTGCGGGGCCGTGTTGGCGTTGTTGACGCGCGCCACGATGTCGTACGCGCCCGGGACATTGCTCCCGCTGGCCAGCAGCTTGGTGGTGAAGCTGGTCACGTTCGGGGCCAGGGTGATGGTCGTCGAGGCCGCGGCCACGAAGGGATCGTTCACCGTCCAGCCGAAATGGTTCGGCACGAGATAGAGCTGCACGGTCGCGCCGGCGGGCAGGTTGCGTCCACTGGCGTACAGGCTCTCGTCGTTGGCGTTGATCGCGTTTTCGAGGATGCCCTTCTCATTCGATGGATAGATGAACGGCGACTTGCGCCGGATGGGACGGAACCAGCGGATGGCCAGCACCCGCCCGTCCACTTCGCGCACGGTCAGACGGAGAGAGTTCTCGTCGAAGAACTTCTCCGCCTCATCGAAGGTCAGGAACGACGGATCAGGCTTGAACTCGATGCGGCGCGAGGTCGTGCCGATGACGCCGGACTGATACCAGAACAGCGTACGCGGTACGCCGCCCCGCTTGTCGCTGTGCACCCGCGAGTACGACCACTCCTGCCCGCGCTCGTCTTCGAGCACCATCTCGACGGTCGCGCCGGGCTTCGCGCCGGTCAGTTCCACCGAGAGGGAGTCGCCGACTTCCAGCTCGCGCAACGGCTTGAGCTTCGCGCCGTTCGGATCGCCCGCCTCCAGGGATACTCCCGGTGCCGTGTAGTCCTCGGCCGCCCAGGCGTTGAATGCAACGAGAATCACCAATGCCATCCAGATGGGTTTACGCATCCTTCTGCCTCCTTGAATGGATGCAACGATGCGGTTCCCCTCGACGCGATGCCTGACGGTCTGGTGACGATTTCGTTCCCGCTTTGTGCTCTCCGTCACCAGTTCCTTCCTGCCGGGGACATATATCTCCACCCCATGCTCAACCGGGGGAATCACCGAGTTTCGTCTCGCGCTGCGAAGACTGCGGGCGAGGAACGCCGGCGTCCCGGCTCCTATGCCGGCTTCGCCGTGCTGTGCCTCCGTGGGGAACGGTTCCTGTCCGGATCGAGACCATGAGCCACGTCTTGCAATTCGGCAGCTTTCATCTCGCGGCCGGCGTAGACCTGCTCTACCGGGACGACCAGGTCGTGCCGCTGGAGCCGCGGGCGGTGCGTGTGTTGCGCTATCTGGCCGAGCACAGCGATCGGGTGTTGTCGAAGGAAGAGCTCCTCGAGGAAGTGTGGTCGGACGTCTTCACGACCGACGGAGTGCTCAAGAAGGCCGTCTCGCAGATCCGCAGGGCCCTCGGCGACGACGCCGAGCAATCCCGCTTCATCGCCACCTACCACAGCCGCGGCTACCGCTTCATCGCGCCGGTCGGGCACGCACGCGAGGCGTTCGCCGCGCCACCCGAGCCCTCCGTGCTCGTCCCCAACTACGACCAGCTCGCCGCGCGCGACGCCGAACTGCTCACGCTCCGCGCCGAGCTGCGGAGCGCACTCGAAGGCGTCCCGCGGCCGGTGACCATCGTCGGCGAGGCCGGCATCGGCAAGACCCAACTGGTCCGCCACTTCCGCCGATGGGCCGTCGAGCAGGGAGCGATCGCCCTGTATGGCCGCTTCTTCGATTACCGCGGCGCACGCCTCGCACCCTATGAGCTCTTTCTCGATCTCCTGCGTGCAGCCGTCATCAACGGCCGGCCGCCCGATGGCACTCCGCTCCGCGACTCCATCGAAGCCGCGTGCGGCATTCGCCTCCCGGCGGAGCTTTTCGAAGACTCCGCGCACCGCGACTCCCTCGGAGGAGGCAACGCCGCCGACCAGTTCCGCTTCATCGTCCCCCTCTGTCGCGCCTGGCTGGCCTTGAGCCGCCGCCAGCCGCTCGTGCTCACCTTCGACGACCTGCAGTGGGCCGACCCCTCCAGCCTCAACGTCATCGGTTGCCTCATGCGCATGCTCGATACCGAGCCCTTGATGGTGATCGTGATCGTGCGGACGGACGAAGGGTTGGCCAATGCAGAGACCCGGAAGGCGGAGGGCCCCGTCCACACGTGGCTGGCCGAGCAAGCCGACCGTCGCGCCTATACCACCCTGCGTCTGCAGCGCCTCGACGACACCGCATGCCGCGAAGTCATCGGCAACATCTTCGGCATCCGCCGCTGCGCCGAGATCCCGCGCCGCGAGCTGGAGAGCCTGGTGGCCCTGACCGGAGGCAACCCCTACTTTCTCGTCGAGACCTTGCGCCACCTCGTCGCCGCCGGTGCGATCGTGCCCGACCCGCAGTCGCAGCGCTGGATGTGGAAAGGCATGCGCGACCTCTCCCTCCCCGAGACCATCGTCACCGCGGCCCGCGCCAAAGTGGATCGCCTTCCCGAGCGCGTGCGCACCGTGCTCGAACAGGCCGCCGTGATCGGCGAGGAGTTCCATGTGTCGACACTCTGCCGCCTCACCGGAAGCAGCGAGGACGACATCGAGGCCATTCTGAGCGAGGGCCTGCGGGGCGGTGTGCTGTCCATTCAAGGTCTCACCCCGGGTGAAGACTGCCGCTTCCACCACACCATCCTCCGTCACGTGGTGTACGACGCGATTCCTCCGCATCGCAAACGCGCGCTGCACGCGCGGGTGGCGTCGGCGCTGGAGGCGGTGTACGGCGCCGAGAGCGATCGCATCGCCGAGGCGCTGGCGGCGCATCACTGCGCTGCGGAAGAGCTGCAGCTCGCGTTCGAGGCGGGGATGCGCGCGTGGCGTGCGGCGCGCAGCCGCTCCGAGTGGCGCAAGGCGGTGACGCTCATCGAGCGAATGGACGCTCTCTCGAGAAGACTCACGCTCACCGCCGCGGAGCGGCTGGATCTCCTACTGGCCCTCGGCGAATCGTGGCACGCGGCGGGCCGGCTCCGCGAAGCCGCGCTCGTCCTCGACCGCGCCGTGACCCTGGCCGCGGAGGGCGGCCATCCGTTGCCACTGGCGCGCGGACTCCTCCTGCGCGGCGACACGAAGATCGCCTTGAGTGAATACGTCGAAGCGCGCGCATCCCTGGCGCAGGCGCTCGATCTCTTCCTTGATCACGAGGCCGGCAGTGGAGTCAGCGGCGGACATCACGGCCCGGCCATCTCCCGCACCCTCGTGCACCTGGCCGCCGTGGAGGCGGCCATCGGCAACTACGAGCGCGCGGCCTCGCTCGTGGAAGAGCTGCGTGCCGGTCACCCTTCCGCCGAATTGGCGGCCCTGGCCGACGGCATCCTGGGCTGGTCGCTGGCGTTGCGCGGACAGTACGCGGAGGGGGCGGAGCTGCTGGAACGGGCCCTCGCCTACCACGACCGGGCCGGCGAGATCCGCGAGCGCGCCATGATCCTGCGCCGTCTGCACTGGACACACCTCTCGCGCGGCGAGCACGAAACCGCCATCGAGCTGGCCATCCGCTCGCGCCAGGACTCCGAGACCGTCGGCGACGTGAACGGCGAAGCGAAGGCCAACATGGGCATCGGCCAGTCCCGCCTCGCGCAAGGACGGCACGATGAAGCCATCTCCTATCTCACCCGCGCCATCGCCCAACTGACGACGATCGGCGACACCCATTGCGAAGCCGAATGCCTCTGGCTCCTGGGCCGCGCACGGTGCCAGACCGGAGCCCTCGACGAATCCGCGGCACTCCTCACACGCGCCCTGACCATGATCCGCAGCATCGGCGACCGCGACGACGAATTTCGCATCCTCACCGACATGGCCCGCCTCGAGATCGCCCGCCACGACTACGCCCTGGCCCACGAGCGCGCATTGGCCGCACGGGAGCTGGCGCGGTCGCTTCGCAATCGCGAAGGGGTGGAGAGCGCGGAGGCGGAGCTGGCGCGAGGGCGGGCCGGGATGGGCAACGCGAGACTACGGAACGGGACGCAACTCACCGCTCCATGAGCGTGGCCGAGATCGGCCATGCACGTCGGCGTCGACGAACGCTTCTATCTCGCCAGGAGCCGCACTCCATAGCTGGCGAGCGGTTGCTCCGTTTCGTCCACACCGTAGAGGACCAGTCGATACGGGCCAGGTTCGAGATCCCCGGTCGCAAGAGGGACCATGAACGTTCCGTCGGGGCGCTGCGGAACATCGTCGCGGCGCCAGATCCGTCGCGGTGGGCTCACGGTCACGTCCAGAAACTCGAAGCGATACGCGCGGGATTGCCGTCGGGAACTGAGGACCGGCTGCAGCATGTAGTCCGTGCTGGAGGAAAGCGTGATCGCCGGCTCAGTGGGTTCGCCTCGCCGTAACCCCTCGGGATAAAGCACCTGCGTGGTCATCCCGCGCTTCTGTGGATCACGCTGGCGAAGAACCAACGTTCCGATGGCCACTGCGAGGACGATCCCTGCCGCCAGTGCGACCCATCGAAACGGCGACCCTCTTTGGGGAAACGGGAGCGGAGTCGCTTCCGCGGGTGTCCGGCGCACGCGTTCGCGAATCCTGGCCAGATCCGCGGCTAGCTCCTCCGCGCTCAGGATGTTCCCGCCATCGGAGGGAATGGGCTCACTGAGAGCGCGGAGCAGGTCCGGATACACCGAGAGACGCTCGCGGACGCGCTCAGCCTCCTCTTCCGCGAGATCCCCGTGCAGGAGCGCCTCCGCCTCCTCGAACGTGGGAGGAGGTCCGAGACGTTTCCGCCCGTCCTCGAGCAGGAGGCGATACGCGGCATCCCATTCCTCTTTAGCGATCATCGAGGTCACCCCATCCTTCCGGTTCCTCTTTCAGGAGATCACGGAGTCGCTCGCGGGCGACATTGAGGCGCGATTTCAGCGCCGAGATCGTGATTCCCAATTGCGTGGCGATCTCCTCATACGAGAATCCGGCCAGTTGCATGCGCACGCTGGTCTGATCGCTCGGGCTGAGCTGCGCCACGGCATGGCGGACCCTTTCGACGGTTTGCTTGCTCTCCAGCAAGACGTCGGCTGGCTCACCGGGGTCGGGAAGCTCCAGGATCTCGTCGGTGGCAACCGGGATTCCCTCGCGTTTTGCGGCGTGGCGATCCCGCAAAGCGTTGTACGCGAGGCGCCGGGTCACCTTCTCCAGGTAGCTCCACTTCGACTCACCTCGATAGGTGTCCATGTGCTCATAGACACGAAGGAAGACTTGTTGCGCGAGGTCGCGAGCATCTTCGCGCGCGAAACCGAGCCTCGTGAGCAGGGCCACGACCGCCGGATAGTACTTGAACAGCTCCTCGAACTGCCCCGCGGGGTCAACGGCCATCAGGCTTTCTTATATCATCACCGAACTCATTCTATCGGCACAGAATTGAGCCTTTTTGGAAAGGCCCTTGATGAACGTTTGCTCTCCGTCCTGGCGGTGGAAGGCGGCAGTGGTGTTTTCGCTGTCGCTGGCCCTGCATTGCCGGCGCGAAACCGCGCTTCCGCCGGCTCGTACCACGGAGCCGCGTCTCACGGGATTCGACACCTGGCATCGCTGTACGAAGTCGGTGCCGCCGGGGCACGTGGTGGAGCTGGCCAGATGCGCACCGGCCAACCCGCCGCGCGACCTCGTGTCTCTAGCCGTCAGTGATTGTGAAGACAGCATGACCACCGCCGCCGATGCCGTTCGACTCCTCGCCTACGTGCCGCTCTGTACGAGCGCCGCGGTGGATCATCTGGAGAAACTGGCGAAGACGAAGCCGTCGCCCTCGGTTTTGAGCGACCTGTCTGCAGGCTATTTCCTTCGCGCACAGAGAGGCGATCGTCCCTCGGACTTCGTGCGCTCTCTCGATGCCGCCGATCGCGCCTGCGCACTCGCCCCGACAGCGCAGGCACGCTTCAACCGCGCACTGGCGCAGGAAGCACTGGGCTTTTCCTCCGAGGCGGCGCGCTCGTGGGACGAGTTGCGCAAAGACGGAACACCGTGGGCCAGGGAGGCCGCGGAACATCAGGCGCGTCTCGCGGCAACGATCAACCGCAGCAAGGCGGCGCAGTGGGCACTGAACCAGGAGCTCTTGCCTCGCGCCGCGGCCGCCGGCGACCACAAGGCGGTAGACCAGCTCGTCGCGCCCTACTTGAACGCCGCACAGCTCTATGTGGAAACGAAAGTGTTGCCCGACTGGGCAACCGCATCTGCCGCGAAGTCCGAGACGGCCGCAACCCACCTCAGGCTGGCAGAAATGATCGCTACGGCCTTGGCCGCGCGTACCAACGATCGCTATCTGCTCGACGCCGTCCAGAAGATTCCCGACTGTCCTGATGCAGGGGCTTTGAAACGGCTGAGCGATGCCTATGGTGCGTTTGGCGCCATGCGCACCACAGCGATGAAGCCCGGGCCCTGGCCCGAGTACGCGTCCGTCGAGCGGGCATTGAAGGAGTCCGGCAGCTCACTTCAATTCGGGCTGATGCTGGGGATGGCCACCGGACTGACGCAAGAACGACACTATGACCAAGCCCTGGCACTGCTCCGCTCGACCGAGCGTGAAGCCGTCGAGCACCACTATCCGTATCTGCTCGCACGCGTACATACGGGGCGCGGCTATGTATACCTGACGCAGGGACGCCACATCGAGGCGCTGGCCGAATACTCCCAGGCCACGTCGGTCTTCGAGCGCACGCACGACCTGGAGAACTTCGGCAAGATTCGGAGCTACCTGGTCGGACTGTTCCGCCAGATTGGCGATCCCGAGCTCACCTGGCGGGCCTCCTTTCAGAACCAGCGATATGCGAACGATCTGGTAGACGCACAGTCGCGCCACCTCTCCCTCGGCGAGAATGCCACCTCCGCGGTGGAGCTCGGGTATCCAGCGGTCGGCCTTCAATACCAGAACCTGGCCGTACGCCTGCTGCAGGACGAGCTGTCGCGCGATCCAGGCGAGGGGAAGCTCCAAACCCTCCGCGACAATCTCGGCATCGCGCTCTTCCGGCGTGCGTGGATTCAAGTCCATCTGGGGCGTTCGGACGCGGCATTGGCCGACCTCAACGCCTCGACGGCGCTCGTCAAGCCTTCCGAAAGGAAAGAGACGGGCATCCCCGCGGGCTACCGGGCCCGGATTGCGGAGATCAGCGCACAGAGAGTGGCCGGCAAGGACCGTCCTCGAGCCATCTCGAAACTGTCGGAGGCAATCGGGCTTGCCTCTACGACCTATTATCAAACGTTGAGCGCCTCACTGCGCATTCAACGCGCCGAACTGTATTTGCTCGACGGAAATCGCAGCGCCGCCGCCGCGGACCTGAGGGCCGCCGTCGCTTCCCTCCAAGCGGAGGAGAAGGCTGCGCTCGACAGGCCGCCGGATCAACTGACGTTTTCCGCCGAACAGCTCTGGTCCGCCTATTTCGCGCGCGCACAGGAGACGTACCGGCGTCTGATTCACTATTACGTGGAAGAGGGCTCTGACGCCGAGGCCTTTCGTCATGCCGAAAGAGCTCGTGCGTACGAGCCGCTGCACCTGATTCTGCGGCGTCCGGATCTTCCGCCGGCCTTCCGTAATCTCATTCACGACGGTGAGCCGCTTCGACTGGACGCAGTCGAGCGAATCGTTCCGTCGGGAACGTTTCTCCTGCAATACAGCGTGGATGACGAGCGCACGTATGTGTGGGTCATTGGAGAGGGCCGGTCCGAGCGACTGGAGCTCCCGGTCGGTGAGAGCACCATCCGCGGCTGGACGCACACGCTCCATCGTTATGCGGACCTCCGCGACGAAAAGCGATTCACCGCGGCCCTCGCCGAGCCGTATGCAGCGCTCCTGGAGAAACCGTTGGCTCTCGTGGCAAAGCTGCAGGGCCGCGAGCAGGCCAAAGTGGTCATCGTGCCGGACAGGTCGATGCACGGCCTGCCTTTCGCGGCACTGCGCAACGGGCGCGGATACCTCATGCAGGAACATCCCGTCTCAGTGGCCGGCAGCTCCACGCTCTACGTCTTTTCTCTGCTCCAGGACCGGCAACTGTCTGCATGGAAAAAGCAGTCCGTCCTCCTCTTTGCGGATCCCGCGATCGATCAGAAGCTGGACGTGGCTCGGGACCAACCGTCGCTCCTCGCTGCCCGGAGCGAGGCGGAGCGCATCCGGAGCGTGTATGCGCCCGTCGCGCAGGTCGATCCCCCGCATATGGGAGAGCAGGCCACGGTTCCGGAGTTGCTCCGGCTCTCCGCGGAGAGCACCATCGTTCATATCGCTGCACACGGCATTGCCAATGCCGAGGTGCCCTCCCGGTCGTATCTGCTGTTGGCGCCGACAGAGAACGATACGGGAGTCATCGACGCCGAGCGACTCTTGAAAGAGTTGCGGCTGACCAGAACCCGCCTGGTCGTACTTTCGGCCTGCAGCAGCGCGGGAGGAACCCCGGTCGGCCCGGAAGGGCTGGCGCCTCTCGTGCGGCCGCTGATTGCGGCGGGAGTTCCGGGAATCGTAGGCACGCTTTGGGACGTGAGCGACAGTCTCGCCACCGAGGATTTGCTCGTGCGATTTCATCACTATTACCGGGACGGCGAGGATGCCGACAATGCGCTCCGGCTGGCTCAAATGGACATGCTCGGACACTCTTCCAAGGGTCACCAAGCGGTATGGGCCTGGTCGGCGTACCAGATGAATGGCTTCGCGTCGTCCCCTTTCCCGGCTTCGGCCGGTCCGACAAGGAGATGAGCAGTGACGGAATTCGTATTACGGATTTTCTTCAGTGGGCTGATCGCGCTGTTGCCGAGCGCGGACGGCAAGGAAGTGACCGTGCTCCTGGTGAACACGCCGCACGAATATGCGCTCGCGGACGGTGCTCCGCTGGCCCACCACATGCCTCTGCTCCTCGCCCGCGCGGCCAGTTGCGAAGGGGCGTGCGTGACCGGCGATCAGGCGTCGATCGCGCAATTCCTTTATGCCAAAGCCACTCCCCAGCAAGCATCCACGTCTCTCAATGGAGCGCTCCTCGGCGGCGGCGCCTGGCGGCTCTCCAGTTCGGACCTCTCCCTCATCGGACCAACGGAGCCGTTGTCCATTCGCAGCAATGTGCGCTCACGCAATGAGGAAGGCGTGCTGCAACGCGTGCCTACCACGCCGGCCGAGCGGGAAGACTTCACCTGGGTGGCCAGTCTGCCGGGGCTCTCGCCGGGCATCGGAGGATTCAAGGCCGCGGTGACCAGTACCGAGCCGCCGCCCGAATGTCTCATCGCCGCCCGTCTGCGACTGCGCAGCGGAACGATGTTCACATACTCCCTGGTCAAGATCGACGGTAAGGCCAGGCCCGTTCATTTCCGCAAACCGTCGGGCGAGGGTCCCGAGTCCGATTATGCCCAGGCGGTGGCCAACTGGGTGGCCGTCGACATTCACGTTCCAGGCGACTTCGTGGAGATCCTGGACCAGAACTTCAGCGACAGCGCGCGTCAGCGCTCGATGAAGCTCTATCCCCAGAACGGCAAGGTGGAGGTGGCCGTCCTGAACATCCCTCCGTTCGAGGCTCCGGCGCCGGACGCCGAAGCACCCCTACCCCTCCCCGGTCAACATTTCCAGATCTACTACGACCTCGTGAAGACCCCGCCGGCGCGAGCAAGCCGCCTGGTTCCTTACACGATCACCCCCACGGCCGCGGAGCCTCAGGTGGATTGGGCCACACTGCACCCGCGCCTGGCGCTGTGGTCGGATCTTCTCGAGCAGCTCAACCTCAGCCCGCGAGGAAAAGCCCCCTACGACCTCTCCCTCTGCCCCATCGTCAGGAACGATTACCCCTGAGCGCGGCCTTGCGCTACGCGGCGCGAAGGCGCCGCGTAGCGTTGGAGTATGGCCATTTGACGCGGGATGCGACGGGCAAGATGCGCCCCATGGTTCATCGCGCCAAGGCACTCCGGTGGGGCCGCGGGCATCCTGTCCGCGGACTGAAGTCCCTCGGTTACGCACGCGAGCCGGCGTAGACGCGCGAAGGCGCGTTCCACAATGATAGGGGTAGGGAGAGGCCCTTCTCGGCC
>JBDTOZ010000071.1:0-4415 GCA_039932995.1 Acidobacteriota bacterium
TGTCCCGATCCTCATCACCGTAAACGTCCTCCCGCAGAGTCGCGTCCAACCTCTCGAGACACAATAAGGAGTGAATACGTGAAACGAATCCTGGTCATCGCCCTCCTGGGAATTGCATCGATCCTTTCCTTCGTCCCGAGCACCGAAGCCGCCAGGCGCGTGGTAGTGCGCACGCGCACTCCCCGCGGCACGCGCACGCGCGTGGTCGTGCGTCCGGGCTTTCCGCTCCGCCGCACGTTGCCGAATGTGGTCATCCGCACCGGGCCGGTGATCCGCGTGGCGCCGCGCGTCTACCTCGGCGCCGTGGCGTTCACCGCCGTGACTCTGGCCACCCTGCCCCCTCCCGACGTGCGCGTCTGGACCGGCGCGGAAGAGCTCGAGCGCGAAGACGGCTGGACCGACTTCACCCTCGACACCGACCGCCGCGGCGACCGGCTGGTCCTGGAGATCGATTCGGGCTCCGCGCAGATGAGTTTCGCGGAAGTGGTCTTCGAGAACGGAGAGACCCAGGTCGTCGACTTCAACGACAAGGTCCTGGGCCGCGGCTACTACTCCCTCCTCGACTTCAAGGACGGCCGCAAAGTCGACCACGTGCGTGTGGTCGCTCAGGCCTCCTCGCGCGAGTCCGAGATCAAACTGCACCTGCTGTCGTAGCGGCTTGCCATGCGGTGGCTCGCCACCGCATGGCCACCCCGCCTCCTCGCATGCTCGATGCGCAGTGCGGAATGGAGGATGGCCACATGACCATCAGGTTCATGGTGATCTTCATGCGCCGGACCTGTACCATGTCTCCTTCCGCTTTCCCCACCACAATTCGAGATTCACATGAGGAGGAACTGAATGTTTCGAACGCTCCTGGGTATCGTTGTGTCTCTGGTCTCGGTCTCCGTGTTCGCCGCGAAAGCCACTTACGAGTACTACTCGGTCGGAAGTACGGCCGACGTCACCCGCACCACCGTCGCAGGAACGGTGTTGATGGGCGGTGGCACCGACGTCGATGCCGCCTTTCAGTGGATGATCAACAAGTCGGGAGGCGGAGACTTCGTGGTCATCCGCGCCACCGGCACCGACGCCTACAACCCCTACATCTACGGCCTGGGCACGGTGGACTCCGTGGAAACGCTGATCATCAAGTCGCGTACGGCGGCGTCCGATCCGTTCGTGGTGGCCAAGATCCGGGCCGCCGAGGCGCTCTGGATCGCAGGCGGCGACCAGTCCGACTACATCAACTTCTGGAAGGGCACGCCGGTGGGCGACGCCATCAACTACGTCGCCAACACCAAGCACGCCCCGGTGGGCGGCACCAGCGCAGGACTGGCGGTGCTCGGACAGTTCATCTACACCGGCGCCTCCGGCTCGGTCACGTCCAGCCAGGCCTTGGCGAATCCGTATCATCGCTACGTGACGCTGGACCGCGACTTCGTCTCCATCGCCAACCTGGGCGGCGTCATCACCGACTCCCACTTCGTGACCCGCGACCGCCTCGGACGTCTGGTGGCCTTCATGGGCCGCATCATCAAAGACGGTTGGGCGTCGTCGGTTCACGGGATCGGAATCAATGAAGCGACGGCCATCCTCGTGGAAGCGAACGGCTCGGCCACACGCGTCGGCAGCGGCGCGGCCTACTTCATGTCGTCGAATGGCGTACCGGCCGTCTGCGTCTCGGGCTCGCCTCTCACGTACACCGGCCTGGCCGTCTACAAGGTCAGCGGCAGCGCCACGTTCAACCTCGCCACCTGGAGCGGATCGGGCGGCACGTCGTACACCGTCAGTGCGAACGCCGGAGCGCTCAGTTCCAGCAACGGATCGATTTACTGACCGTCACCTCTGCGTCATCAGGCCGCGGGAGAGTTTCCCGCGGCCTTTTGTTTGGGCGGACACCTGGTCAGTTTTCCCTGAATGCTCCGTCATTGAGTTCGGACATCGGCTCCGTTATCGTGGATGAGGCTTCAGCGGCCGCTTCACCAAGGAGATGATCCTCATGCCCGTCACCGGTGCCGGTCCCGCCCGGACCTTCGTCGTTGTGTTTTTTCTCGCTCTCGGATTCAGTGCATTTGGCCAGGCCGACGTCGACATCGAGAAGTTCACCAATGGGCAGGACGCCGATACGGCTCCCGGGCCGGCGGTGCTCGTCGGATCCACGGTGAACTGGACCTACGTCGTCACGAACGTCAGCGGGCGGGAGCTGGTGGGCATCAGCGTCACTGACGATCAGGGCGTGGTCGTCTCCTGTCCCGGAACGACTCTCGACGCCGGACTCTCCTTCACCTGCACGGCCAGCGGCACGGCCATCGCGGGCCAGTACGCGAACATCGGCACGGTCACGGCCACCCGCACCGACCAAGCCGTGGTCACCGACGCGGATCCCAGCCACTACTTCGGCCAGGCTGCGTTCGCCGTCTCCATCGAGAAGCGCACCAACGGCTTCGACGCCGACACCCCGCCCGGCCCGGTCATCTCCCCCGGCAGCCCGGTGCAGTGGGATTACGTGATCACCAACACCAGCAGCGAGGCGCTGATCAACATCGTCGTGGCCGACGATCAGGGCGTTGTCGTCAACTGCCCCTCGACGACGCTGGCCATCGGCGCGTCGATGACCTGCACCGGCTCCGGCATCGCCCAGGCCGGTCCGTACGTGAACACCGGCACGGTCACAGCCACGCTCGCGGTCAGCAACGCCGGCGCCTCCGCCTCCGACCTCAGCCACTACTATGGTCGCGGCCTGGTGGTGGTGAAGCTCACCAACGGCATCGATGTGACCGTGCCTCCCGGACCCGCGGTCTCCCCCGGCTCCACCGTCACCTGGACGTATGAGGTCACCAATCCCGGCCCCGAAGCCGTGACCGGTCTGGTGGTGACCGACGACCAGGGCGTGTCCGTCTCCTGTCCTCAGAGCACGCTCGACGACGACGAGACCGTGACCTGCACCGGAACGGGCATCGCCCAGCCCGGCCAGTACACCAACGTCGGTACGGCCACGGCCGTGCTGCCCGGCGGAAGCTCGGTCAGCGGATCCGACACGAGCTACTACTTCGGAGACGAGATCCGCATCCAGAAACTCACCAACGGAGTGGACGCAGACACGCCACCCGGCCCGTCCATCGCCATCGGCGCTCCGGTGAACTGGACGTACGTGATCACGAACACGAGCAGCGGTCCGTACACGGGCGTGACCGTCACGGACGACCAGGGAGTGACGGTCACCTGTCCCGACACGAACCTGGCCGCCGGCGCCTCCATGACCTGCACGGCCTCGGGCATCGCCGTGGCCGGGCAGTACGCAAACATCGGCATGGTGCAGGCGCAGACCGCGGCGCTGGCCACCGTCACCGCCACCAACCCCAGTCACTACTTCGGCCAGTTGCAGATCTTCGATTTCGGCGATGCGCCCGATCCCACGTTCCCGGTGCTCCTGGCCTCGAACGGAGCGCGCCATCTCCTGGGCGGCAGCGTCTTCCTGGGCGCCTGCGTCGATGCCGAGGCCGATGCTTTCGCCTCGGCGACCGCGAACGGCGACGACACGAACGCGGGCACGTCCTTCGGAACGTGCGCGGTGGCGGGCGACGACGAAGACGGAGTCACGTTCTCCGGCGTGACCCGCCGCGGAGCGGCGGCCACCGTCGACGTCATGGCCTCCGCGCCCTGCACGCTCTCGGCGTGGATCGACTTCGGCGCCGACGGGAGTTGGAGCGAGCCGGGCGACGCGCTCTTCCCCGGCGGAACGGCGCTCGTGGCAGGGAACAACTCCCTCGGCTTCACGGTGCCGGCCAACGCGGTGGTGGGCTCCACGTTCTCGCGATTCCGCTGCACGACCGACGGCGCGGTCGCGGTCACGGGCCAGGCCGGCGACGGCGAAGTGGAAGACCATCCCGTGACCATCGCCGACGCGCTCCCTGACGTCGCGGCCACGAAGACCGTCGTGCTGCTCACCGACGTCGATCACGACGGGCAGGCCGATCCGGGCGACACGTTGCGCTACACCATCACCATCACGAACGACGGTCTCGGCGACGCCACGGGCGTGCTGTTCAACGACACGCCGGACGCGAACACGAACCTCGTGGTCGGCTCCGTCACCACCACCACCGGCACCGTCACCTCGGGCAACACCGCCGGCAATACCACCGTGGCCGTCACCGTGGGCACGCTGGCCGCGAACGGCACCGCCACCATCGCCTTCAACGTGACCATCGACAATCCGCTGGCCCCCGGCGTCACGGAAGTGGTGAACTCAGGAACCGTGAGCGGATCGAACTTCCCGACGGAAGTGACCGACGATCCCTCCGTCACCGGAAGCTCCAACCCCACCGCGTTCGCCCTGGCCATCGAATTCGAGCCAATCCCCACGCTGGGAACGTGGGCGCTGCTCATGCTCCTGGCCGTGCTCAGTGTCGTAGCGTTGAGAAGAATGTGAG
>JBDTOZ010000072.1:0-17642 GCA_039932995.1 Acidobacteriota bacterium
GGGAAAAGCAACTCCGGCCCCCACTCTCCGTACAATCGCCATGTGGCCCGCTTCCGCGACTGGATCGAGCTCGGCAAGAGCACCTTCACGTCTCTCTCCTCCGATGACGTGACGAACCTGTATGCGCTGGAGTGGCCGGAGACGAAAAAGATGCTCATGGCCGAGCATCGCACGGCCATCGAGGGGGATCGCAGGCGGGTGCGCCGCTGGATCCGCACCGTCAGCGCGATCTTCTACGGCCTGGCGAAACGGCTGGCGCCTCACCGCCGGATTCTTTTCGTGGTCTCCTTCCTGGCCTTCTTCATCTGTCTGGGCTCGATCTTCACGCGGACGCCCGACCCGCGGCTCTCCATGTTCCTCGAAGTGGCCGCCACGTTCCTGCTCATGGTTCTGCTGCTGGCCATGGAGCTCCTCGACAAGCTGAAGTACCGCGATGAGCTGCAGCTCGCGCGCGACCTGCAGGCCAGCCTCATTCCTCACCGCATGCCGGAGAGTGACCAGTGGGACATCGCGGCGTTCAACCGCATCGCCAACACCGTCGGCGGCGACATCTACGATTTCATCCCGCTACCGGACGGCCGCCTGGCGGTTCTCTTTGGCGACGCCTCGGGACACGGCATGGCCGCCGGGCTGGTCATGGCCGTCGCGCACGCGGCCTTTCGGACCCAACTGGAGGTCGACCCTTCTCCTTCCTCGATCATGGCCTCGCTGAATCGCATCCTCTGTCGCACCGGGGGATCGCGTTCGTTCTTCGCCGCCTGCTATTTTCTCTTCGAGCCCAGCGGCCGCTATCTGGCGACCGTGGCCGGGCACCCGCCCATTCTGCGGATCGGGACGGACGGGACGATCCACGAGCGCATCGGCCGTGGTGCCTACCCCCTCGGGGTCAAGGCGAACCTGTCGTGGGACGTGGTCGAAGGCACGCTCGATCCGGGCCAGCGCCTCCTCCTCCATTCCGACGGCCTCACCGAGTCGCGCAATCTCCAGGACAACGAGTTCGGCGATGCCTACGTCGAAACGGTGGTCAGCTGGCACCCCGAAGCGGGCGCCGAAGCACTGGTCGAGTCCATCCTCGGTGAGTGGCGCGGCTTCATGGGAGCGACCATCCCCGACGACGACGTCTCCATCGCCGTGATCCGGCGAAAGTAGCCGGCGGCGACGCTCGGAGGGAGCTCGCATCCGCCAACGCGATGGACAGGCCTCTACGACGATGCTCGCGCGGCAGTCATCCCGTCGAAGACGTCCAGGGCCAGATCGACGCGGCCCAGCGGGGCCGAGACTTGCACGCCGGCCACGCGGCCGCGGACGCGCGCGAGAGTCTCGCGGGCGATGGTCACCCCTTCACGGAGTCCGTGCTCTTTGCTCTTCTCGCTGGCCACCCGCATCCGCTCCAGCACCTCGTCCGGGACGGAGACGCCCGGCACCTCGTTGTTCATGAACTGCGCGTTCCGGTACGACAGCAGCGGCCAGATGCCGGCCACCACCGGCAGTTTCAGCGGCTCGATGCGATCCAGAAAATTCTCGAGCACATCGGCATCGAACACCGGCTGCGTGATCGCGTACTCGGCTCCGGCCTTGACCTTCCACTCCAGGCGTCGCAGCTCGTATTCGAGATCGAGATGGCCGGGATTCACGCCCACCCCGATGGTGAAACAAGTCGGCTCGCCGAACGGGTTGCCCCCCAGGTCCAGACCGTGATTCATGAGATTGACCATGTTGGTCAGGCCGATCGAGTCGATGTCGAACACCGCCGTGGCCTCGGGATACGGCCCCATCTTCGGCGGATCGCCGGTGATCAGCAGCAGGTTGTGCAGACCGAGTGCGGCGCACCCGAGCAGATCGGAGTGCATGCCCAGGAGATTGCGGTCGCGACAGCAGTAGTGCAGGACGGGCTCGATGCCGACATGCTGTTGCAGCAGCACCGAGACGGCGATGGCGCCCATGCGGTTCTGGGCGCGCGGGCCGTCGGGGACATTGACCGCGTCCACGCCCGCCGCCTTGATCGACTCCACCGAGCGAATCATGGCCTCGGGGTTGGGCCCCTTGGGCGGGACGATCTCGATGGAGGTGACGAATTCGCCGTGAGCGATCTTGTGGCCCCAC
Organism: Acidobacteriota bacterium; assembly: GCA_039932995.1. Taxonomy (GTDB): domain Bacteria; phylum Acidobacteriota; class Thermoanaerobaculia; order Gp7-AA8; family Gp7-AA8; genus QHVT01. The sequence goes on from JBDTOZ010000072.1 coordinate 2,104, forward strand.
CGGGAGCGACTCTCCAGCGGAAACGGCGTCACTCCGGACGCCTTCTCGCGGCCGGCGTCCTCCTCGACGAGCACGAACGAACGGCGCGGCGAAAGCGGCCGGACGGCGTCGGCCATCATCTTGATGTGCTCCGGGGTCGTCCCGCAGCAGCCGCCGATGAACTTCACGCCTTTGTGGATGAGACGCTTGGCGTACCTCGAAAAGTACTCGGGCGAAGCCATGTACATCTGGCGCCCGTTGACGTCGCGAGGCAGACCGGCGTTGGGCTGGCAGGAGAGCTTCCTGCCGGTGGCCGCGGCCATCTCTTCGATGGCGTCCAGCATGAGGTCGGGACCGACCGAGCAGTTGATGCCGATCACGTCGGCGCCCGCGCGATCGAGAGTCTGCGCGATCGTACGGGGCATGTCGCCGAAGAGGGTGCGACCGTCCGTGCCAATGGTCATCTGGGCCACGACCGGCAGGGAACAGACTTCCCGGATGGCGGCAATGGCCGCCTCGATCTCGGTCATGTTGGAGAAGGTCTCGCAGATGAAGAGATCCACGCCGGCGTCACGCAGCGCTGCGGCCTGCTCGCGAAAGAACTCCCGCGCCTCGTCGACGCTGGTCGCCCCGTACGGCTCGATGCGAATGCCCAGCGGCCCGATCGCTCCCGCCACGTACACGCCGTCACCCGCGGCCTTGCGCGCGATCTCGGCCGCGCGGGTGTTGATGTCACGCAACTCGTCCTCGATGCCGAAGCCGCGCAGCTTGACCCGGTTCGCACCATAGGTGTTGGTCTCGAGGATCTCCGCGCCCGCTCGCACGTACTGGCGATGGATCTCGAGCACGATCTCCGGATTGCGGACGTTCAACTCGTCATAGCACTTGTTGATGAAGACGCCCCTGGAGTAGAGCATCGTCCCCATTGCGCCATCGAAGAGATAGACGTGTTCGTCTGCGATTGCCTGGATGAAGTCCATAGTCGTCCGTTCTCGGGGGCCGGGGATCGGACAGGCGCAGGCAAAAAAAAGCCCCACGCCGCGAGCGGCATGGGGCGGATGAAAACGCGCGTTCGACTACCGGCCCTTTAGCTTTTTTTTAGCTGGTTGCAAGCCGCCCCAAATCAGTCCAGCGCGCCCAGCGTAGGTCCGGTGCCGAGGATTGTCAAACGTGTCTGATCTCTACTTGAACAACCGCTTCAGCTTCTCCAGTGCCCCTTCCACCTGCTGGCGGTTGCGGTCGACGTCGTTGGCCCAGCGGCGGAACTTGTCGAACGTGATGGCCGCCGGCTCGTCGAAATGATCGTCGTCGAAGAGCACGCGCCGGACGATCCGGCCGACGATGCCGGTCGGGCAGTGGCGCGTGGGCGCGGTGCCGTCGAGGAACACCTCGGTGATCGGTCCGGGACAGCCACGCTGCCAGAGCATGCCCGTCTCCGGATCGATCTGGCGGAAAGTCACGCCCGCGGGAGCAGGAGGCTGGGAGGGACGATGGGGGACCTCGCGCATGTACGCGCCCCAGACCGGAATGGCCGCTTCCGAAGAGGAGAGCCGCAACGGGGCGCCACGATCGAAGCCCACCCACACGCTGGTGACCATGTCCGCGGTGTAGCCGACGAACCAGGCGTCGCGGTAGTCGTTGGTCGTGCCGGTCTTGCCGGCCACGTAGCCGAGGCCGTAGCGGCGGAGACGCGTGGCGGTGCCGCGGCGCACCACGCCGCGCAGGAGAGTGTGCATCACGTAGGCGGCATTCGCATCGACCACGCGTTTGCGTACGACCTCGTGCTCGTAGAGCGTCTTCCCGTGACGATCGGTCACGGCCTGGAGAAGAAACGGCTCCACGCGCTCGCCCAGGTTCGGGAACGCGGTGTACGCGGCCGTGAGATCGCGCATCGTCACTTCACCCACACCCAGCGGCATGGCCGGCACGTCGCGGATGCCGGCGATGCCCAGGTCCTTGGCCACGCGCACCACGCGGCCGGAACCGATGTCGTTGGTCATGCGCACGGTGGGCACATTGAGCGACCGCTCGAAGGCCTCGCGCATCGTCACGCGCCCGCGGAATTGTTCGTCGTAGTTCTGCGGCTCCCACACTTCATCGCTGGAGAGCTCGATTTTCACCGGGGCATCGAGCAGCAGCGTTGCGGCGGTGACCCGCTTGGTGACGATGGCCGCGAGATAGGCGAAGGGCTTGAATGCGGACCCGGGCTGGCGATGCATCTGAGAGGTGCGGTCGAACGGGGAGCGGCGGAAGTCCGTGCCGCCCACCAGGGCGCGCACTCCGCCGGTCCGGGGATCGATGGAGAGGATGGCCACCTGCAGCGGATCGGTGGCGGACTGCTGGCGAATCCAGCGATAGCGCACTTCCAGCGCGCGTGCTCCCCGCCGCGCGGCCTCCTCGGCGGCGCGTTGCGCCTTCGGATCCATGGCCGTGACCACGGTCAATCCGCCCGTCACCAGCGCCCGCTCGCCCGCCTCGCGAAACACGTCCGCGCGCAAGGCGCGCAGATAGAACGGGTAGGGCGTCTGGGCCAGCGTACCGCGCACGATGTCCACTTCCCGGCGCCGGGCCGCCTGATACGACGCATCGTCGATCCATCCTCGCGAGCGCATCACCTCCAGGATGGCATCGCGGCGGGAGCGAGCCACCGCGGCACTCCTCTGGTTCGGTGCGCGGATCATGGCCGCCAGGAGCGCCGCTTCATCGACGCGCAGTTGCGTGGGTGGTTTGTCGAAGTAGAGGCGTGAGGCCTCGTCGATTCCGAGGATCGGAACACCGTCGTGATGACCGAGATAGACGTCGTTGAGATAGAGCTCCAGGATCTCGTCCTTGGACAGACGCGCGTCGAGGATCACCGCCAGGATGGCCTCCACGAACTTGCGCCGCCACGTGCGCTCGTTGGTGAGGAAGCGCTGCTTCACGATCTGTTGAGGGATGGTCGATCCTCCCTGCGCGATGCCACCCGCACGTACGTTGGCGAAGAGCGCGCGGAAGATGCCGATCGGATCGAGACCGAGATGGTGGCGAAAACGTACATCTTCCGCGGCGATGAACGCATCCGCCACCGGCTTCGGCAGCGTGTCCAGGTGGACGGGAGGCGTGATGCGCCAGCCAGCGCCATACACGCGCAGAATCTCGCGCGTCTGCCCGTTCGCGGCCGTGGCGATCACCGTCGGCTCGCGCCAGTTGTGCGACCCGAGCTCGCGCGTGATGCGCCGATTCATGGTGAAGAGATAGATCGACAGCGCGCTCATGGCCAGGAACAAACCGATCCAAAGCGGCAACGTCCATCGCAAGAGCAGTGCTTTGCGTGACAATCGTGACATGTTCGTCTACATTGGCTTTTGTGCAACTCGTACACCGAGTTGCGCATTGCAGCACCAATCTCCACAGAAAAAGTACGGCTCCCCAGCCCCGACACTTTGACAAGGAGAAACAACATGGCTGCGAAGAAGAAGAGCGCCCCCAAGAAGGGTGCCGCAAAGAAAGTCGTCGCGAAGCGTCCGGCCCCGAAGAAAGCCGTCGCCAAGCGTCCGGCTCCGAAGAAGGCCGTCGCCAAGCGTCCGGCTGCGAAGAAGGTCGTCGCCAAGCGCCCGGCCCCGAAGAAGGTCGTGGCCAAGCGTCCGGCTCCGAAGAAGGCCGTCGCCAAACGCCCGGCTCCGAAGAAAGTCGTGGCCAAGCGTCCGGTCGCGAAGAAGGCTCCGGTCAAGAAAGTCGCTCCGGCCAGAAAAGCGGCTCCGGTCAAGGCCGCGCCCGTGAAGAAGGTTGCTCCGAAGAAGAAGGCCGCTCCGAAGAAGAGCGTGGCCGCGCGTGCGAAGGCGGCCGTCAGCCGCGCGTACGAACAGGTCAAGGAAACCGCGGCCTCGGTCGTTCCGTCCTTCGGTAACGGTGGCGGCGACAGTGGCACCTCGTCCGGCAACGGCAACGGTGGCAACGGCGGAAGCACCGCCAACTGACGGCATGGGCGGGCTTCACGCCCGCCCTACACCGCCCCTGCCGGAAGCCGCAGCAACACAGCGAGCTTGCCTCGGAGCGACCGTACGTGCCCGAGGCCAGGCTCAATCCGCTGGTCGTTCCGACACTAGTGTCACTTCAAGGTTGAAACCGTGGGTGCTTTGCGGCGGCGGCGAGCCGTCTGCTTCGCCGCCGCTCCTCAACGATGAACCCGCATCGCTTCGTCGCGGCGTCTCGCATCCGGCCCACCGGCGCTCGCAAATCACCCACGGTTTCAACCTTGAAGCGACACTACGAGTCTGCGCGATAGGAGTATTTGCCTCGGAGCTGCCGCACGTGCCTAAGGCTATGCCAACCAGCGCTGCCGGCCGTGCCGGCTAGCCCTGACCCTGGAAGGCTCTCCGGATCCGCCGTGAGAAGTATTTCTCGGGCAGACCACCCTTCCAGTTGCGCAGTCTCTTGGCCTTGTTGAACGACTGCAGCGCCTTCTGCCGGTAACGGTCATCCGCTTCGAACGCGTACTGCGAGTACTGTGACGCGCCCAGAAACGCCCAGATCCAGCCGTTGTCAGGGAGCTTCCTGGTGAGCTCCGAAAACTGCCTCGACGCGTCTTCGAACTCGCCGTTGAAGTAGTTCTCCAACGCGAAGCGCAGTTGCCGCTCGTAGTCGGAGAGCACGGTCTGCGTGACGATGGCCGGCCGTGTTCCCTGATTCGGGAGAGCCGGCGCCGGCGCGGCGGGAGGCATGGCCAGATCCGCCAGATCGCCGACATTTTCCGCCATCGAGAGGACCGCGTTCAGATCGTCATTCGACCGTGCGGCCGAACTGCGCGAGGTGGCATCGCTGAAGAGCGACATGGCCTGCGTGTACTGCGGAGACGTCGAGGCGCGCCGGCCTTGCGCTTGCTGCAGCTTGTTCTTGGCCGCCGTGAGTGCGGCCGAGGCCCGGGCTCGCAGGTTCGGATCCATCTGCGGCGCCGTCGGTACCGGCGGAGTGACGACGGGACGCACCGGCTCCGGCCGCGGGTCCGGACGGATCGGTTCGGGAGCCGGCTCGCTGGCCGCGGCCAGTTGGCGCTTGGCACGCTCGAGGTGCGTGCCGATCGGACCGAGGTCGACTTCGCCTGGTCCGGAGGTCCGCTCCAGATCGGCGATGGCCTGTTCGTACTTGCCCGTGTTCAGATAGCCGATGCCCCTGTAATAGTAGGGGTGGTAGTTGATGAAGATCGCGCCGTAGGTGCGGGCCTTGTTGTTTTCGTTGGGGCTGCCCTTGATGGCCGACGTCATCTTGGAGACCACGGCCGACCAGTTCCCGGAGCGGGCCGCGGCCACGCCCTGATCGTAATCGTCGTACCACGAGGCGTGGGCGTTGCTTGCGACCGCGAGCGAGAAGAGGACCACGGCGAACGCGCGAAGGGACGAGCTCATTAACGGTTCTTCTCCTCGGACAAGGCATCCTGCGCCAGAGCATCCACGTCCACGCCGCTCATCGAAACGTGCTTCGGTGTGGCCCTGCCGGCCGTGATCCGCACATCGACGGTCTTGTCTCCGGTGGGACCGTTCAGCGTCACGGCGTAGTCACCGGGACCGAGCTTGATGCCGGTGGGCGTCGGTCGCTCATCATCGGTGATCGGCATTTCCTGCTGATCGGACTTGCGAACGATCCGGTCCAGTTCTCCCCACGGGGAAGCAGAAAGCAGCAAGACCCCTTTGCCATCCGGGATGACCTGCGTGGTGGTGGGGGGGGCCGTCGTCAGCTCGGTGCCGGACGTGGACACGACCGAGTCGGTGACCGGGACCGGCCCCGGCGCGGGCTTGCGGTTCACCATGTACAGCGCGCCGGCGATGCCCAGGATCACCACCGCGGCGATCGCAGCGAGAAGCGCGTTGTTCTTTTTCCGCGGCGGCTCCATCGAGATCTGCCGCTCGAGCACCGTCGCTTCGGCCTGCGCGCCGCCACTCCATTTCGGCTCGATCGAGGTCGGTTCCGCGCCTCGAGCCTCGAGGCGCTCCATGACCGTCGCTTCGTCGTTGCCGATGGTCTTGGGCGAAGGCCTGGCCGCGCGCTCGATCACCGTCGACTCGTTCGCCGCACGCGTGTTTCCCGGCGAAGTGCCGCCGGGCATCGTCCCTCCGGGGAACGTTCCGCGCCCGTAGCCCTGCTGCATCTGCTGTTGGGTGGGCTGCGCGCCGCCGGCCGTGACCTGCGGAGAGGTCCCGGTCATCTTCGGCAGCTCGGCCAGCGTCTGCGCACCGGAGAGCGTGATCATCTTCTCGCCGAGACCGTATTTCTGGTCGGGCGGGATCGAGCTCCGGACCGCGCCGAGCGCCTGCGCGAACTCCTCGGCGGTCGTGAAGCGCTGCTCGCGCTGCTTCTCGAGCGACTTCATGATGAGCGACTCGAGCTGCGGCGGCACGTGCGCGGCCGGGTTCATCTCCGCCAGCGCGATCGGCTTCTCGGTGACGTGCTTGAGGATGTACCCGTGTGGATTCGTGGCCTGGAACGGCGCCCGTCCGGCCAGCATCTCGTACATCACGATGCCGAAGGAGTAGAGGTCGGAGCGCGCGTCGAGATGCTCGCCATCCTTGAGGAAGCCGGCCTGCTCGGGCGAAGCGTATTTCAGCTTGCCGAGAAACATGCCCGTCTGCGTCAGGCCCTGGCCTCCGTCCCCTTCGGCCAGTTGCTTGGCGATGCCGAAGTCGATGACCTTCACCATCAGCTTCCCGTGGTGGTCCTGCGAGAGCATGATGTTCTCAGGCGACACGTCGCGGTGGATGAGGCCCATGGAGTGGAGGTGCTCCAGTCCGTCCAGAGCCTGAATGGCGATCTCCACCGTGAGCCGGGCCGGCATGGCTCCGTTCTGGCTGAGCCATTTCTGGATGTTCGTGCCGTCGATGAACTCCCAGACCATGTAATACGACCCGTCTTCGAGCTGCGCGAAGTCGTAGAGCATGGCCAGGTTCTTGTGCTTGATCATCGTGGACGTGCGGGCTTCCTGCAGGAAACGCTGCAGTCCCTGATCGTCCGCGGCCACGTTCGGCCGCATGATCTTGATGACCCGAAGCTCGTTGAGATGGATGTGGCGAACCTTGAAGATCTCGCCCATCCCGCCGATGCCCAGGCGATCGATGATCTGGTACTTGCCGTCCAGCAATCGCGAGGCATACGTCCGCTGAAAAAGCGTGACCTTCTCCCCGCAGTGTGGGCAGAGGTCGTAGTCCGCATCGATCGATTGCTTGCACTTGAGGCAGTTGATCTGGGTCATAGCGCTCCCGATGGTCGCCGTTGCTGGTTGCCGGTCACTGGTCTTTGCGGCGTCCCGCAAGCAACCAGCAACGAGTCACCCGCAAGCGGTCTAGTGATCACGCAGAACATAACTGCACACCGGATCGGCCCCGAAGCGGACGATGTCCCCCACTTTGAGTACGACGCGGTCGACCCGCGTGTTGTTGACATAGGTTCCATTCGCGGACTGAAGATCTTCCAGCACCGGCTCTTTCCCGGCGATGGTGATGCGGGCGTGGCGGCGCGACACGGCCGGATGAGGGAGCACGATTGCACAGGTGCGATCGCGGCCCACCATCACGCTGTCTCCGTTGATGGAGTGTTTCTCATTGGCCTCGGTTTTGACGTTCACCAGCGCCCATTGCCGGGAGGGCTCGACCTCCCTCGGCACGACGGCCGGCGCAGGCGGGGCCTCTGCCACGGGTTGCCGGCCCGTGGGGGCGATCGGCTGGCGTGCGGTGTACTCCTCGAGCGCCTCGAAGAACTCGCGGGCGGTGTCGTATCGCTCGTCCATGCGCGGGTGCATCGACTTGAGCACGATCTGCTCGAGCTCCTTGTCGATCTCCGGCCGCAGCGAGCTGGGGGAGGGCTTGTCGCCGCGATAGATGGCGTCGATCAGCTTCGGCAGCGAGCGGCTGTTGAACGGCAGCGCGCCGGTGAGCATCTCGTAGAGCACCACACCCGAAGAGTAGATGTCGCTCTTCGCTCCCGCGTCCTTCGGCTCGCGAATCTGCTCGGGCGACATGTAATGCGGCGTGCCCAGGAGGAAGCCGGACTTGGTGAGCACGGTCTGACCACTGCCACCGCCGCCTTCCCGGATCTTGGCAATGCCGAAGTCCGTGACTTTGACCGTTCCCGACTTCTCCTTGATCAGGTTGGCCGGCTTGATGTCCCGGTGAGTGATGCCCTTCCCGTGTGCGTAAACCAGCGCCTCGAGCAGACACTGGCCGATGACGATGGCCGAGCCGACCGGGAGGGCGCCCCGCTCGGTGAGCAGGACGTCGATGGGCAGGCCTTCCACGTACTCCATCACCAGCACCGCCCCGGTGGCGTTGTTGATGAATTCGTAGAAGCGGGTGATGTAGCGATGCCGGAGCTTCGAGAGAATCTGCGCTTCCTTCACGAAACGCTTGCGGGCCGTCAGGTCGCCGGCCAACTCGTCGGACATGATCTTCAACACGACCGGAAAATCGGGCGGCAGCACTTCCGTGGCCGCGAGGGAGCGCCCGACGTAGACGTGGCTCATCCCACCTTCGCCGATCTCGCGCTCGATCCTGTACCGCCCGATGGTCGTACCGATCATTTCAGCAGACCCTCGTCATCCCAATGAAAACCGTCCTGGCAGAGCGGGGTGAAGAGGAAGCGTTGCGAGCCGATGCGAATGACGTCGCGGGCCGTCAGGTCCCGGCGAGGCTCGATCTCCGTCTCGTTCACATAGGTCCCGTTCGTCGAATTGTGGTCCATGAGAATGAACCGCTTCTCCTCGGGGCGGAACACCAGGTCGGCGTGATGCGAGGAAGCCTGGTCATCGTGGATGATCACGTCCGAGCGGCGGTCGCGGCCGATGACGTTGCGGCCCATGCGCACGGGAAAGGATTCCCCGCGCAGCGTGCCGTTCAACCCGACCAGCCAGGCCACCACGTAGCGCTTGGACGTGTTGTGCTGCGCGGCCGCAACGGTGCGCTCCAGTAGTGGCGGAGCCTCGACGGCGGCGAGAGCCGCGGCGTGCGCGGGAGCGGAGCTGGTGGCGCGGCGGGGCGGCGGCTCGGCACCCTCGCCTCTTCCCGCGTGCATGGCGGCCGGCACCGGCGCGGGTGCGGGCGCGGCAATGGGTCCCGGATGAGGAGCGCTCTCTCCCGCCAGGGAGCGCGGACGCACCACGGGGATCTCCGCCTCACTCTCCTCCTGCGGACAGTAGGGACAGAGATCCCAGCTCTCGTCGATGAAGTGCCCGTTGTCGCATCGCTTGTCAGCCACGCATCAACCCCTCACGCATGAAATGCCACCGCGACGGCATTGCGACCGCCGAAGTAGATGATGTCTCCGTCCTGAAGGAATCGCCTGTCGATCTTTTGATCGTTCACATACGTCCCGTTCGACGAATTCCGGTCGATGAGCAGAACCTTTCCGTCGATGGACACGACTTCCGCGTGCAGCCGCGATACCTTCGGATTTTCCAATACGATCTCACAAATCGTCGACTCCCGCCCGATCCGGATTCCGGAACCGCCGAGACCCAGTTTCTGGCCGGCACGCGTGCCGTTGAGGATGGTGAACCTCCCCAGCATCGAATGAGGTCCGCCCCCCGCTCCTTCCGGCGCCACCAAGGTCTCCACCACCGTGCCCTGCTGGCCGGACATGGCCAGGCGAGGCTCACGCGAACGAAACGCCACCACCAGTCCGCCCATCAGCACGAGCCCCACGCCAACGGCGACCGCCAGCGTGACGATCGGATGAAGCCGCCACAGCGGCAGAGCGCGGATGGCGCGGTCGGCGTCATTTCCGAATCGCAGCAGGTCCGGCGACTTCGGAAAAAGAACTCCCGCCGGCTGCAGTTCTTTCCTGGCCTCGATCCACTTGCCGTCGCCCGCCGCCGCCAGCGCCGCCCGGTAGTGCACGTTGAACTCGCCTCCCGCGTTCAGGGCGATCTTTCCCTCCGCCAGGAACCGCCGGGCCACGTTGATCGGCACGAGGAACTTGATCTGCTCGGCGCTGGTGTGTCCCCACGTCGAAATGCCGATCACCTCACCGCGGCCGTTCACGGCCGGCCCTCCCGAGTTGCCCTGGTAGATGCCGACATTCGACTGGAACACCGGCATGTTGGCCACGTTGGTGCGGATGGCGGTGATCGTCCCGGAGTTGACCGTGGCCTCGAGATCGCTGTCCCGCGAGAGCCAGCCGCCGATCACTTCGTCGGTGCTGCTGGCGACGGCGGGATAGCCGACCGACGAGATCGGCTCCGCAACGCGCACGACGTCGGAATCGCCGAGGATCAGCGCCGGAAGGTTCTTCCGCTCGATGCGCAGGACCGCCAGATCCATCCCGCGCTCGTTCAACGGGGGCGAGTAGCGCAGAACCCGGAAGGGAAGGGTCTCCCCATTGGAGAGCTCGATCTGATTCACGACTTGAAGGCCGGCCAGAGTCCCCGCGGCCGCCAGCGGATCGACATAGCGATCGAGGACTTCGTTGCGATGGAGCGTGCGCAACGTGGCCACGGGAAAGTGCCTGACCAGGACCGCGATGGCCCCATTGCGACGGAGAACCTGTTCCATGGCCACCGGATCGCGGGTCGGCGAGACGACATGACCGCTCGTGAGAATGAAGCCGTCCGCGTTGATGATGAACCCGCTGCCGGATCCACCTGCGCCCGTTTCGACCAGACTCTCGCTGCCGTCGAGCTCCGTCGCGCGGACGGCATAGCCGTCCTTCCTCAGCGATTCCTCCACGCGCTTCAGCGTCTGCTGCGAATACTTGAAGTCGGCGGTGGCAAACGCGCTCACCCGCACCACGGCCGGCTTGACGCTGTAGGCCATCTTCTCGAGCTCGCCCAACGCCGGTACTTCACGGCGGCTGCACGCCCCCCCGGCGATGAGCAACGCGACCACGATCAAAAGCCGGGGGCCGGACATGGGTCAGTGCGAGGAGGTCGTGCCGGTTCCCTTCGCAGGCGCCAGGTATTGACTCCAGTAGAACCATGCACCCACCGCCCCCAACACCAGCACGAGTACCAGCAACCAGCGAAGGACCGGTGATTTGCGGGAGGGTGCGGCCGGGGAAGGAAGGACAGTCTTGCTGGGAGTGGTCTTCATGCTCACCGAAGGCGGGCGCGATCTCTCGGTGTCGTCTCCCACCGCCGCCGCCGGCGTGGCATCCGTGGCAGGGGAAGGCGCGGGTGCGACGGGCACCGGAGCGGTCGCGGGCGTACCCGCCACTTCTTCCGGCGTGAGGATGGGCATCTTCTGCGTGTCTTTGACCGTTTCGTCGAGGACGTCCAGCGGTTGCGTCTCTTCGAGCGTCTCGGTCGGTTTCGTGATGGGCTCGGTCTCTTCGCCGTCGCCCTCTTCGACACGTGCCACGATCACGGTCACGTTATCGGGTGCGCCGCGCTCCAGAGCCCGGCGCAGGTACTCGTCGGCGGCGGCCTCGATCGACTTGGCGGCGATCTCCCGCAGCTCGGGCTCCTTGACCAGCCCATGCAGCCCGTCGCTGCAGAGAATGAAGGTGTCGCCGGTGCGGAGCTCGATGGGTCCGATCACATCCACTTCGACGTCTTCCGAGACCCCCATGGAGCGCTGCAGGACGTTCCGCCGCGGATGAGTCTCCGCCTCGGCTGAGGTCAGCAGCCCTTCCCGAACCATGGTGGCCACGAGCGAGTGGTCGTCGGTGAGCTGCTCGATGGCGCCCTCACGGACGCGGTAGATCCGTGAATCTCCCACGTGGGCGATCCAGCCCTCTTCTCCGCGGACCGCCAGAACCGAGGTGGTCGTGCCCATCCCACGCAACTCCGGATTCGACTGCGCCTCCGAAAAGATGCGCGCGTTGGCGCGGATCAGCGACTCGCGCAGGGCTCGCGGTACGTCCGTCGTCTCGCTGCCCAGGTACTGCGCTTTGACGGTTTCCGCCGCCAGGCGGGAGGCGGTGGCCCCTCCACGGTGGCCGCCCATCCCATCCGCAACGATGAGCAGGCGCCCCCCGGTGTGGCTGCTCTGCTCTTCCGCCGCGGTGGTGAGCGCTCCAAAGTCCTGGTTCTCGGAACGCACTAATCCCACGTCGGTGCGGAGAACCGCGCGGACGATGTGACGTCGTGGAGAAACGGATGCGGACGATACTTGCTCGCTCATGGAGCTGACCTCGGTCATGAACGCGGAAAAGACATTATAGACACAGCGCGGGGCCTTAGGCCTCGAGGGCAGGAGAAGCGCAAAAAAAACCCCTTCCTCCCCTTCCTCCGCCGGCTCGGACCCTCGGCCCGCCCGCCGCACCCTTATAATCACCGTTTCAGAATGGAACAACTCCAGATTCACTACGTCGATCTCGGTGTGCCACGGATCACCGATGTCCGCTCCGATCTCTCGATCGGCCGCACGGAAGGAAACGACCTGGTTCTGAATCATCCTTCGGTTTCGCGCAAGCACGCCCGGCTCGAGAGTCGCAACAACCAGTGGTGGATCATCGACCTCAAGTCCACGAACGGCGTGAAGATCAATGGTGGGCTGATCGCCGAAGCGGCCATCAATGCCGGAGACAAGATTCTGGTGGGCTCCGTCCAGCTCGACGTGAAGGCCATGCCCTCCGTCGAATTCACGGGTGAGTCGATGTTCGACAACCCGTCCGGGACCGTGATCCGCCGCATCTCCGACTTCAACTCCGAATTCGGTCTCGACCTGGCGGAAGTGGCCGCGCAGCCCGTGCGGCCTCCATCCGAGCCGGGGGCGCCGCAGGCCGTGACCCGCGAAAAGATCTTCCAGGTGCTGGTGCAGGTGGCCAAGTCGCTCCTCATGACCGAGGACCTGACCACGCTGCTGAACACGGTCATGGACATGATCTTCAAGTACCTGCCGGTGGAGCGGGGCCTGATCATCCTCTTCGACGAGAACGGCAATCCCATCCCCAAGCTCACCAAGTTCATCGAGGGAGCCGATGCCGGAGACATCCCCATCTCGCGGACGATCCTGAAGATGGTGGCCGAACAGCAGGTGGCGCTGATGACCTCCAACGCGCTCGAAGACGCGCGCCTGCTCGGCGGAAAGTCGATCGCCATCCACGGCATCCGCTCGGCCATGTGCGTTCCACTCTGGAACCGGCAACGGGTCATCGGCGCCGTGCAGGTGGACTCACCGATCCACATCGGGCGCTTCACGGAGGAAGACCTCGACCTGCTCACGGCACTGGCCAACTTCTCGGCCGTGGCCGTCGAACGTGCGCAGTTGGCCGAGAAGATCGAGCAGGAGCGCAGGATCCGCTCGAAGATGGAGCGCTATCACTCCCCGGCGGTCATCGATGAGATCGTCCGCGGCGCGGCCACGGACTACGAAGACGAGATCAAGACCGCGGACGTCTCGATCCTCTTCGCCGACATCTCCGGCTTCACCACGATCTCGGAGACCAAGGCCCCCGAAGAAGTGGCCGCCTATCTCTCCAACTTCTTCTCGGCAGCGGTGGATGCCATCTTCGCGTACGGCGGCACGCTCGACAAATTCATCGGCGACGCCGTGATGGCGTTCTTCGGCGCGCCCATCCATCAGGAAGACCACGCCGATCGCGCCATCATGTCCGGACTGATGATGATGGACCGCATCGAGGAGTGGAACCAGCAACGCGCGAGTGAAGGACTTCCCCCCGTCCGCATCCGGGTCGGGATCAACAGCGGCCCGGCCGTGGTCGGCAATGTCGGAACGGAAAAGCGGGTCGACTACACCGTTCTCGGCAGCTCGGTGAACATCGCCTCGCGGCTGGAAAGCGGAGTGGCCAAGCCCGGCCAGTTGGTGATCTCGCAGAACACCCTCGACCGCGTCGTCGGCAGTTTCGAGATCGAGTCCCTGGGAGAGTTCGCCCTCAAGGGACTTCAGCAGAAGATGCCGGTCTACACGGTGCGGAGCAGCACCTCGGCCATCAAACGGGAAACGACGTCCGGCACCTACGCCGCCCACCCCATCCCGTAAGAGTCACCGCACCCCACAGCAACTGCGTTGCGATCCCGCCCCCGGAACTTTCCCGCTGGCTCGTTCGTTGTATTTCCGTCGATGCTCCGCTCGAAGTCACTTCTCCGGACGATCCTGCAGCCGATGGCCGTGGCCATCGGGCTGGCCGTGGTCGCGCGCGCGGTGCTGCACATCTACGCCATCCCTTCCGCCTCGATGGTTCCGACGCTCGAGATCGGGGACCAGATCGTGGTCACCCGATACTTTCGTTCGGGTCCGGAACGGGGACAGGTGATCGTGTTTCGCTCTCCCCTCCATCCCAACGAGCTGATGGTGAAACGGGTGATCGGCCTGCCCGGTGACCACATCGACAGCCGGCTGGGCCGGGTGCGGATCGGCGGCTACACCCTGCCTGAGCCCTATGTGCTGAGGCCGGCCACCAGCGGAGCCATCGATTCGCAGATCGTTCCCGCGAACGCGTATTACGTCATGGGCGACAATCGCGAGAGCTCGCTCGACAGCCGGGTCTGGGGAGTCGTTCCCCACGAACTGGTCATCGGTCGTGCCGAGCTCGTGCTCTGGTCGGCCCCCCATCCCATCGGCGGGGAAGCGTTTGCGGGCGACGGTGAGAGTCATGCGCACGTTCGATCGGCGCGGGCGCGCTTCTTCAAATGCATCGACTGAACTGTTAATCTCCGCGCAACGGAGGTCGTCATGTCGAGGAATCGTTCGCAGCGCGGGGAAGGCCGGTTGGGCTGTCTGTTCGGAATCGTGGTCCTGATCGCGGCCGGGTTGGCCGCGTATCGACTGATTCCGGTCAAGGTGAAGACCGCCGACCTCCGCGAGACCGTCGTGAGTGAAGGTCGCTCCGCGGGCAGCCACAATGACGGCAGGATCCATCAGAACATCCTTCGCCACGCCACCGAGCTCGAGCTGCCCGTGACCGCGGAACAGATCAAGGTCCGTCGCGCCAACTCCTACATCTACATCGACGTCGATTACACCGTACCCATCGAGTTCCCCGGCTTCACCTATCAGTGGAAGTTCCACCATCACGCCGAGAATCCCATCTTCTGAGGAACCGGACCATGAGCATCACCGTCAAGATCCGCGACAACGGTCCCTATCTCATCGAGGGCGACTTCAAGCTCGTCGATGCCCACGGCAACGAGATTCCGGTGCTCAAGCCCGTCCTCTGCCGTTGCGGCGGATCGACCATGAAGCCTTTCTGCGACGGTACTCACTCGAAGATCGGCTTTCAGGGCGCCAACGCCGCTGTCGAAAAGTCCGATCCCCCGGCCTCCTGATCTTCCTTCAATTCGAAGATCACGGTCTCCCATCCGGTCAGGTCCCGCGCCGCGCCCTTGCGCGCCGGGACGCTTTCGGCGTCGGTGTCTCTCACGAACTCCGGCCATCCGTTCTCCATCCGCTGTCCTCCGGACCCATGCCTGTTTCAGGCGGTGCGCCGGAGGCTCGTAGAGGGAAGTGGCGAGAACAGACGTCAAAATTGTGAGCGCAGCCGCACCGGGCGGGAGAATCGCAGTGCATCGGACGATTCAAAACTCAGCACCCCGCGCAGATTTGCAGGCGGAGCATTGGAGCGCCGGCGTCCTCGCCGGCTGGCCCGTGGGCGTCTCGCCCGCGAGCCTTTCTTGCGAGAGATGTGATTGCGGCCCCTCG
>JBDTOZ010000073.1:0-10703 GCA_039932995.1 Acidobacteriota bacterium
ACAGCCAGCCGGCGAGACGCCGGCGTTCCTTGGGTTGCGGCTACGCCGCGCTGTGACGCGAGCGTGAAACACCGATATTTGCCTTACTGAATTCGCCAATGGAGAGGGAATCGTCCCCTTTTGGGCTCCGGGGCAGATTTTTCAGTATTCCCGCGTTTAGATCAGTCAGATAGCGCGACGTCGGCGAATCTCCGCTTTGACGTCGAATCGCGCAAATCAATCACATTGAATCAGAGGTTGCTTCCCCTATCATTGTGAACGGGTAGCTGCGTCCGAAGCCCGCAGGTCACGGGCATGAAGCCGTCCTTTTTTGGCGCGTCGACAGGTCCGAGGAGCTCCATGTTGCGAAGAATCATTTTGGCGGTGGTGGTGGTGTCTGCCGGTCTGTTCGCCGGCTCGGCAAGCGCTCAGTCGTGCAACCAGGTCACGCCCCCGACCCTGTGCATCGATCCGGTGAGCTGGAACATCATCGGACTGGACAGCAACAAGGCCGTGCCGCCGAACAGCGACGGCCCCGACACGTTCATGGTCGGAGCGCGGGCCTGCAACAACGGCGCGACCACCCTCACCAACGTCGTGGCCACCTACAACACGGTGGGCGCGGTCAATGCGAACATCAATCTCGCGGACAACTCCACGCTGTCGGTGGCCGAGATCCGGCCCGGGCGCTGCGAGGACTTTTACTTCAACGGCCGCATCAGCCGTGTGAACGCGTCCTACTTCACCTCCCAGGGCTACACGGTCACGGCGGCCAGCGGTGCGTTCTCCGCCGTCACTCCGGCCAACCGCGCGCTCTACATCGAGAAACTGAACTCGCAGAACCGCAACTCGGTCGGGGGAGTCTTCGGCCCGACCTCCCTTCAGGTGGGAGGCATCTACACCTTCAACGTCCAGTGGTCGACGGCGCCCGGCGGCTACGAGCAGCTCGAGCACTTCGTCAGTCTGGTGAACACCAGCTTCCGCCTCCTGTCGTCGTATTCGACGTACGACAACCCGCCCAACCAGCTCAACACGACCATCTACGCCGACGCCTGCGGTTGGGACAACAACACCTTGTCCGGCACGTACAAGTCGTGCATCGGTCCGGTGAACTATCCGGGTGGCAAGGCCGGCGGCAATGTGAACACGTTCTTCACGGTGCAGATCCTGGGCGCCACTCCTCCGGGGGGCTCGCAGCTCCGCGCACTGATCTACGATTTCTCCGGGTCCAGCTATCACTACAACAGCGACTTCAATTCCAACAGCGGTCTGGTGGTCAATGCCGCCGCCGCGGCCGACCTTCGCGTGACGATCTCTGACTCGCCGGACCCGGTGCAGGCCGGAGCAGTGATCACGTACACCGGCACGGCCACGAACGCGGGTCTGAGCCCGGTCACGACGTCCGACGGCGGCTCCGTGAAGTTCCCGGTTCCGCCCGACACGACCTTCAGCTCCATCAGCATGCCCGGCTGGACTTGCGGCCTGGCCAGCGGCGTGGTCACCTGCACTCCGAACGCGACCTTCGCGTCCGGCGCTTCGGCTCCGTACACGTTCCAGGTCACGGTTGTCCCCGGCACCGTCGGCGGCACCACCATCCCGGCCTCGGCCACCATCTCCTCCAACCTCGAAGACCCGACTCCGTCCAACAACTTCGCGCAGACGACGACCATCGTGGCCTCCGCGACCCAGGCGGATCTGGTGGTCACCAACACCGTTCCGGCGGTCGTGGTCCAGGGCAGCGCGTTTTCCTTCACGCAGACCGTCACCAACAACGGCCCGGCCACGGCGGTGAACCCGACGTTCACCACCCAGATCCCGGCCGGGAGCACCTACACCTCCATGACCACGCCCAGCGCGGGCTGGACCTGTGGAGCGGGTGTCCTTGCCAACACCATCACCTGCACGCGGAGCTCGCCGCTGGCGCTGAACGAGTCGGCGGTGTTCAGCCTCAACCTCACCGCCACCGGTGCCGCGGGCACGAACCTCAGCAGCACGGCGTACGCGACGACCACCACGACCGAGCCGAACACCCAGAACAACGTCGCCACCGCCAGCACGAACATCATCGCGCCGGGCAGCGCGGACATGGCCATCACCGTCACGGACTTCCCGGATCCGGTGGTCGCCGGCGAGAGCATCCTCTATACCCAGAACGTCATCAACAATGGTGTCGTCCCGGCCTTGAACGTCGTGGTCACGTTCCCCACGCCGCCCAACACGACCTACACGTACATCGACGAGCCGGTGGGCTGGGACTGCAGCACGTATCCGCTGCCTGGAACGCCGACGCCTGGCTCCGCGGGCACGATCACCTGCACGAAGGCCTCCGTGGCCGTCGGTGAGACCGCCAGCTTCCCGCTCACCGTGAGCGTCGCCTTGGGCACCGCCTCCGGCACGATCATCCCGTACACCGGCACCGTGTCGACCACGACCACCGATTCCGTCCCGGCGAACAACACCTCGTCGGTGACCACGCTCGTGGCCGCGGCCACTTCGGCGGACATGGCCATCGTGAAGACCAGTTCCTCGAACCCGATCCGCACCGGGGCGAATCTGGTCTACAGCCTTCAGGTCACCAACAACGGACCGGCCACGGCCACGAACGTCACCGTCAGTGATCCGCTGCCGGCCAACCTGACCTACGTTTCGAACTCCACCACCAAGGGCACCTGCGCCTACAACGCGGGCACCCGAACGGTCTCGTGCGCGCTGGGATCGATGGTCAACGGGCAGATCGCGGTCATCTCGGTGCGCGTCACCGTGGACGCGGCCGCCAGCGGACAGACGCTCACCAACACCGCCACGGTGGCGGCGACGGAGACCGATCCGGTTCCGAGCAACAACACCTCTTCCAGTCCCGTGGTGGTGATCTCGGCCACCGCGGTGTCGATGCTGCAATCCGAGGCCGTGTCCGGCCGCGGGGCGGTGGACATCCATTGGCAGACGTCGTGGGAGCGCAACAGCCTCGGCTTCAACCTTTATCGCGACAGCGGGACGGCCCGGGTCAAGGTCAATCCGTCACTCATCGCGGGCTCGACCCTCATCACCCGTGCGGAGTTGCGGGCCGGCTTCTCGTATCACTGGACCGACCGCAAGCCGGTGACCGGCGCCGTCTACTGGATCGAATCCGTCGATCTCAACGGCCAGCGCACGCTGCACGGCCCGGTCCTGCCGCGCCTGAACGTGGCCACGCAGGCCACCCGTCTCTCGGTGAGCAGCGACTCCCAGTCCCAGGAGAGCCTCTCCAGTGAAAACTCGGTGACGCTGGGTGATCTGAGTGGAGCGGTCACCGCGCGCAACCGCGCGCACCTGCCTGCCAGCGAGGTGGCCCTCAACGCGTCGGCCAATGCGGCCAATGACGTCACTCTCTCCCGGCAGTTCGATCTGGCCGGACGCGCGGCGGCGAAGATTCTCATCGCCCGCGAAGGCTATTACCGTGTCACGCGCGCCCAACTGGCCGCGGCCGGATTCGATCCCGGTACGGATCCCCGCTCACTCTCACTCTACGCCGACGGCGTGGAGATCCCGGTCTCGGTCAACGACGGCGGCGATGGAAAGTGGGATGCGGCGGACTCGCTCGAGTTCTACGCCTACGGCATGGACTCGACGTACTCCGGCACGCGCGCGTACTGGCTCATCGCCGGCAACGGCAACGGTCTGCGCTTCAAGCCCAAGACGAAGGTGAAGGCCACGCCGATCACCGCCACCAGTTTCCCGTTCACGCTGGAGCGGAAGGACCGCATTCTCTTCTTCGCCGCGCAGACCTCGAGCACGGATCAGGACGGCTTCTACGGTCCCGTGATCTGGTCGGAGCCGACCACGCAGAGTTTCGAGGTCTCCAACCTCGCGGCGACAGGCGGGACGGTCACCCTGAGCGTCTCGGCCAAGGGCGCCACCAATACCACCCACCGTGTCCGCGTGCTGCTCAACGGAGCGCAGATCGGCTACCTCGACTACCGGAATCAGGAACTGGGGACGGCCACGTTCACGCTGGCCGCTTCCGCATTGCGCGTGGGCACCAACGATGTCGAGCTCCTGGCCGTTGCGGATCCGCTGGACATCTCGTTCCTCGACGTCGTGCGGCTCACGTATCCGCACACGTTTGCGGCAGACGGCGATCTGCTGCGCTTCCCGGTCCCGGGAAGTGGTGAGGCCACGATTACCGGCTTCTCCACTCCCAACGTGCGCGTCATCGACGTGACCGATCCGGCCCAGCCGCTCGAGGTGGACTCGAAGATGACCGCCAGCGGCGGCACGTACACCCTGACCGTGATCCCGTTCGAGAGGGGAGATCGCGTTCTCTACGCCACGGCCGTCGGCAGCTCCACCGCGCCGGCCGCGATCACGGCGAATGTGCCGAGCAGCCTTTCCTCGCGGCAGAACCGCGCCGACTTCGTGATCGTTTCGCATCCCAACTTC
Source organism: Acidobacteriota bacterium (assembly GCA_039932995.1). Classification (GTDB taxonomy): domain Bacteria; phylum Acidobacteriota; class Thermoanaerobaculia; order Gp7-AA8; family Gp7-AA8; genus QHVT01. The sequence continues at coordinate 4,399 of JBDTOZ010000073.1, forward strand.
ATCGACACCCTCGCTCCGCTCGTGGCCCAGCGCCGGGCGCAGGGGCTGGAGACGATGGTCGTCAGTGTGGACGACGTGTTCGACGAGTTTGGTTATGGGTCGAAGTCTCCCGACGCGATCCGCGACTTCCTCCGCTTTGCGCAGACGCAGTGGAGCAAGGGCCCCCGGCACGCGATGCTCGTGGGCGATGCCACGTACGATCCGCGCAACTACGCCGGCTACGGCGACCGCGACTTCGTTCCCACGCGATTCCTGCCCACGATCTACATGAAGGCCGCCTCCGATGACTGGATGGCCGACTTCGACGGCGACGGTGTGCCGAACATCTATCTCGGCCGCCTGCCGGTGGAGACCGTGGCCGACGCGCAGTCCATCGTCGACAAGATCGTCAGCTATCGGCCGCCGGCCTCCAAGCGGACGCTGATCGTCGTCGATCAGGACGACCACACCTTCAGCTTCGAGGGTGCCGCGGTCGCCGCCCGGAATGCCGTTCCGTCGGATTACACGATCCAGAACTTTTCGATCGTCTCGGCGAGCGGCCGCACCGACCTGCTGGCGGCTCTCCGCTCCAGCCCCACCATCGTGAACTACATCGGACACGGCTCGATCGAGGGCTGGAGCAACACGGCCATCTTCGGGACGCAGGACGTCTCCTCGCTGGCCGGCTCGGGCTCGACGCCGTTCTACGTGGTGATGGATTGCCTCAACGCTCTGTTCGCATACGCCGAGGTGACCAGTCTGGCCGAGGCCCTGCTCCGCGTGCCGGACGGCGGCGCGGTGGCGGTGTGGGCCTCTACGGCCATGTCCGATCCGCCTCCGCAGGCCACGGTCAATGAAGCGCTCTATCGCATCCTGGCGGCCAACCCGGGCATCACCATCGGCGAGCTCGTCGCGCGCGCCAAGGCCTCCACGTCGGATCCCGACGTGAAGACCACCTGGGTGCTCCTCGGCGACCCGACCCTCCACCTGCAGCGCTGATTCGCCAACCTCGGGGCGCCGGGCAAGATGCCCGCGCGCCCCAGGGTTCACTGCGCATCCTGCCCGCGGTGGACTCCGAGTCCAGTGGAGCGGTGGACTTGAGTCCACCGGGCACTCGCGAGGAGTGAGCCGTAAGCCGTGTGAGTTTTCTCGACACGCTCGCGTCGAGAGCCGCGAAGGGCAGAGGAGCCGATTCTCGCGAGAGCGACGGTGACCTCAAGTCCACCGCTCCACTGGAGTTTGGACAATTGGTCGCGGTAAGTGCGCGCCGGGCAGAATGCCCGCGCCCCATGGTTCACCGCGCCAAGGCACTCCGGTGAGGGGCCGCGGGCATCCTGCCCGCGTGGCTTTATCTGGTGGAGCGGTGGACTTTAGTCCACTGGGCACTCGCGAGGAGTGAGCCGTAAGCCGTGTGAGTTTCGCGAGAGCGACGTTGGCCCGGCGCCACTCGCGCTGCGGCACGCTAGAATCCGCGGTCCGATGACCTCCACCAAAGCCTCGCGCCGCTTTGCTCACGATCTGGTGGACCTGCTCTTCGCTCACGTCGTCTACGAGCGCGTGACGATGATGAATCCCCAGACCACCGAGGCGGACGTGGACGCGATGCTCGACGCATTGCGCGTGTTGTGATGGCCGGCCTGCGCGTCATCCTGGTCGAGCCGCGCGAGGCGGGGAATGTCGGCGCGGTGGCCCGGGCCATGAAGAACTTCGGCTTCGGCGAGCTCTGGATCGTCGGGCGTCACCCCGAGCTCCTGCCGGTCTCGGGATGGTGGGCCAGCGGCGCCGACGACGTGCTGGAGGCTGCGCGGTTCGTGCCCACCCTCGGCGACGCCATCGGCGATACGCACGTGACCGTGGCCACGACCTCGATGCGGGGGCGCGCCACCCCGGTGACGTACACGCCGCGGACTCTGGCGGCGCGCTTCGACGCGCTGGCCGAAGAGCAGATGCTCTCCCTCGTCTTCGGGCGCGAGGACAAGGGGCTTTCCCGCGAAGAGCTCGTGCTCTGTCAGTACACGGCGGCCATTCCCGCCAATGACGCCTTTCCAACCATGAACCTGGCCCAGGCCGCATGCGTCTTCTGCTACGAGCTGTCCAGGACGAGGGCGGAGGCGCCGGTCCCGGACACACGCGTGCTCCCCGACGCCGCGCTGCTGGAGAGGATCCACGAGCGCACCCGGCAACTGCTCAGCGACGTCGGCTTCCTGCACGACAACAATCTCGGGCGCATCTACGATGACCTCCGGGCCATCGTCGCCCGCGCCTCCCTCGACGACCGCGAAGCCAGGATCGCACTGGGAATCATCCGGCAGATCAACTGGGCGCTCCGCCCTGACTCAAAGCCCTGATTCAAACTGCGGCGTCTCGTGCGAACGGGTGACGCAGTCGGTGATGATCTCGATGAAGGTGTCGAGGTCGAATGGCTTGAGGATCGAGTTGCAGACCGAGCTGGGAGGGATCTTGTCGACGCCGCGCTTGCCGGCAGCGGTGAACACGACGATGTGAGGCCTGCCGTTGGGGAACTGCCTGCCGATCTGCTCGATGAACTCGTACCCATTGAGGCGGGGCATCATCAAATCGAGGAGGATCAAGTCGAAGTGAGGATCGACCTTGAGCTTATCCAGGCCGGCGGCGCCGTCCTCGGCCAACTCGACCTCGAATTTCATCCGTTTGAGAACCGCCTGAAGAAGAACGCGGATGGCCAGGTCATCGTCGATGACCAGAATCCGGCGTCGGCTTCCATCGAGCTTTTGAACAGGCATGTTGTCGTTGACGTACTACCGCACAGGCCGGTAATGCGAACCGTGTACCGCACCCGGTTGTGAGCAGTGTAGGCTCTCCCGTGCCGCCATGCAGGCCACTTCTCCGGTACAGATTACGTCCAACGCAAAAAGCGTGCACTTCGGATTTCGCCCATGGGTGCGGAGGGCCGGGGCGTCGATCGCCATCGTCGCGGCGGCCATCACCGTGGCCATCGTCCTGACCCTGGCCATCTGGCCGCCCTCACGCTACGGATGGATCGGCGAGCCCTTCGTGTGGGTCTACATCGGGACTCTCTGGGCCGGAGGCTTGAAAGTGTGGCTGGGCACGCGCAGACCCGTGGCCGAGGCGGATCCTGAGACGCTGCTGCTTCGTCCATTGCATCAGTTTCGCGCCCGGCGCATCGGCTGGGAGAGCCTCCGCGGGACGGAGCAGATGATCGGAGGCGATCGCATGATCGTCTACTTCGACACCGCTCGAGGGATGCGTTTCGTGGCCCTCAACCTGAACCTGATCCGGGGCCGCCGTGAGTTTCTGCTCCTCGTCGAGGCGCGCCTGAAGGAGATGGGGTTCGTGGAGAAGGTGGTGGAGCGGTCCCGGTATCTTTCGCGGGCAGTGGGCGATTCCGCGTTTGGCCTGGAAGGCTGAACTCGCGCTCTCTCTTGCCCGGAAGGACGGTCGGGTTTGCAGCGGCGGCGGCGCCGGCGAGACTCCGTTTAGACTACGCGCGTCGCGATGAAGCCGAAGAACGAGATCGACCAGCTCCGCAAGGACCTCGACCGCCACAACCGCCTCTACTACTCCGGCAAGCCGGAGCTCAGTGACTACGACTTCGACCTGCTGCTGCGGCGGCTGGCCGAGCTCGAGGAGACCCACGGAGATCACGATCCGAACTCACCCACGCAACGGGTGGGGGGCGCGGCCTTCGACACGTTTCCGACCGTCATCCACGAGCCGCCTATGCTCTCCATCGAGAACGCCTACTCCCTCGACGAGTTGCGCGAGTGGCACGAGCGGGTCCTGCGCGGACTGGGGCGTGAGGACGTGGAGCTCGAGGCCGAGCTCAAGATCGACGGAGTCTCGATCTCCCTTCTTTACGAGCACGGCGCCCTCGTGCGCGGCGCGACCCGCGGAGACGGCGTGCGCGGCGATGACGTGACGCCGAACGTGCGCACCGTGCGCGTGCTTCCGCTGAAGATCGATCCCTCCGTCGCTCGCCTGGAAGTGAGGGGGGAGCTCTACATTTCCAAACGAGATTTTGCGAAGCTCAACGAAGGTCTGGACGAAGAGGAGCGTCTGGCCAATGCCCGGAACGCGGCCGCCGGCTCCCTGCGTCAGAAAGACCCCAAGCTGGTGGCGCTGCGACGCCTCAGCGCCTTCGTCTACCACGTGGTCGGAGTGGACGGAAAACAGGTGGAATCGCAGACCGCCGCCTACGAACTGCTGGAGCGCCTCGACTTCCCGGTCAATCCCTCGCGCACCGTCGGGCGCACGCTCGACGATGTGGTGGCCTTCATCGAGCAATGGCGGATTCACCGTCATGATCTCGACTTCGACATCGACGGCATCGTCGTCAAGGTCAATCGCCGCGATGAGCAGCTCGAGCTGGGCGCCACCTCGAAGGCGCCCCGCTGGGCCGTGGCCTTCAAATACCCCCCCGAGGCTGCACAGACCGTCGTGCGTGCGGTGAACCTCTACGTGGGACGCACGGGTGCCGTCACGCCGGTGGCGGAATTCGATCCGGTCCACATCGGCGGGACCAAAGTCGTCAACGCCTCGCTGCACAACTTCGACGAAGTGGCGCGCAAAGACCTCCGGATCGGCGACACGATCGTCGTCGAAAAGGGAGGAGACATCATCCCCAAGGTCGTGGAGGTGAAGACCGAGCTGCGACCCGCGGGAGCCGCGGCCATCGTGCCGCCGGAACACTGCCCGGTGTGCGCGCAGCCGCTCCATCGCTTCGAGGACGAAGTGGCCATCCGCTGCATCAACCAGGGCTGCCCGGCCATCGTGCTCCAGTCCATCACCCACTTCGCCTCGCGCAAGGCCATGGACATCGAAGGCCTGGGCTGGCAGACCGTTCAGGCTCTCCTCGATGCGGGACTGGTCACCGATACCGCCTCCCTCTACGAACTGACCGTGGAACAGGTCGCGGAGCTGGAGCGCAAGGGAGAGAAGTCCGCGAAGAAACTGATCGAGAACCTCGAGCTGTCGAAGAACAACGAGCTGTCGCGACTCATCTTCGGACTGGGCATCCGCATGGTGGGCGAGCGCGCCGCGAAAATCCTGGCCGAGCGCTATCGCACCGTCGACGCGCTCATGAACGCCACCACCGAAGAACTGGTAAACGTGCGCGAGATCGGTCCCAAAGTGGCCGAGTCGATTACCTTCTACTTCTCCGTGCCCGCCAATCGCGAGCGCATCGAGAAGATGCTCCGGCTGGGCATGGCTCCGCGGCATGTGGCCACCGCAACCGGAGACCGCCTGGCCGGCAAGAGCGTCGTCGTCACGGGAACGCTTTCGCGATACTCCCGTGACGAAATCCACAAACTCATCGAACGGGAGGGAGGAAAGGCTTCCGGATCGGTATCCTCCAAGACCGGTTACCTCGTGGCCGGAGAAGCGGCCGGCTCGAAGCTCGAAAAGGCGAGGTCGCTCGGTGTGGAGGTGCTCAGTGAGGACGAATTTCTGGCGCTGCTGGATCTTTAGCGCGACGTTGCTGTTCGCCGGCGCGGGCGCCGCTGCCCCCGCCCAGCCTCCCACGGCCCCTCGACCCACCGAGCTCGTTCCGGGCGTCCTGCTCCTGCGCGGCGTGTTCGTTCCGGGACAACAGCCCGATGGGAACGGCGTGCTCTTCTCCGCGCCGGATGGCTGGATCGTCGTCGACACGGGCCGGCATCCTGATCACACGCGGGTGCTCCTGGAAAGCGCCAAGCCGTTGCGCGCCGTCTTCAACACACACTGGCATCTCGATCACACCGGAGGCAACGTGCTGGTGCGCAGCGAAGCCCCACGCGCGCGGATCTACGCCAGCTCCGCGCTCGCGGACGCGCTGAAAGGCTTCCTGGCCCGCTCGGCGAAAGGACTGGAGGAAGCCATCGCCAAGGCGGAGGAAGGCTCCGCAGGACAGCGGACCGCCCGCGCCGACACGTAGGACGCCGTTTCGCATGGGGCGCGGGCATCTTGCCCGCCGCGCTAACTTTGAGAAGGATGGGAGGGCGCTGCGGGGAGCCTCTGTGGAGCGGTGGACTTTAGTCCACTGGGCACTCGCGAGACACGTCCCCTCTGCCGTCGCGGCGGCGTCCCGGGACGAGGCTCCCGGCACGGCCGTCCCGAGAGCCTCACCCGGCTTCGGCACACGCGTCGCGAGTGCCCGGTGGACTAAAGTCCACCGCTCCACAGAACCAAGCCCACCGCGGGCAGGATGCCCGCGGCCCCTCACCGGAGTGCCTTGGCGCGATGAGCCATGGGGCGCGGGCATCCTGCCCGGCGCAGTTCCCGCGTCAAAATGGCTCCACAGCGCGGGCTTCGCCCGCAACCCAAGGAACGCCGGCGTCTCGCCGGCT
>JBDTOZ010000074.1:0-2139 GCA_039932995.1 Acidobacteriota bacterium
GTTGACCCGCGGAGTGGTTACTGCGCGCCGGCCCCGAGCAGTTCGCGCACGATCGCGTCGTGACCCCCGCGGCGGGCCATGATCAGCGGCGAGCGCCATTCGCGATTGTCCGCCCAGACGCGCGTGCTGGCATTCGCCCCGCGCGCGAGAAGGAGCCGCACCACCTCCAGATGCCCTGCTTCGGAAGCGGCGATGAGCGGATTCTCATCACCCGGCACCACCTCGTCGATGAGGGCACCGTGATCGAGCAGCATGCGAGCCACGTCTTCGCGGCCGGTCTGTGCGGCCACGATGAGGGGATTGCCGTCGCCACGAGAAGGAAGGTTGACGTCGGCGCCCCGCCCGAGGAGATAGGTGATCAGTTCGAGGTGGCCGAACCGCGCGGCCACGAGCAACGCGGAACCATCGCCGGTCAGGTTGGTGTTGACGTCGAGACCAGCATCGAGCAGTTGCGCGACCTCGTCGATCCGCCCGCGCTCGGCCGCCTTGATCAATGCCTCTCCCACCCCATCGTCGTCGTTGGGAATCGCTTCGATGAGCGCATGCGGATCGTCGAACGCGGCAGCGACGACGCGCACCGGCGCCAATGCCACGAGGACGGCCATCGCGCAGGCGATGGTCATGGTGGCGGCCACGCGTCCGATGGGCCCTCGCGCCGCACGCGCGGCCAGGATCGATTCGATGCGCGAGGAGAGAGAGCTGTGCGAGGCCATGGCCACGGCCGGCAACGGACGCCGGCGGCCGAGTGAGCGCGCCAGGGTGAGCAACTGGTCGGCGTAGGCCGTCTCGTCGGTGGCGGTCTCGCCCCGCGAGGTCAGTACGGCATCGTCGGCCGCAATCTCCGCGTCGAGCTGAAGCCGGCGCCAGGCCACCCAGACCAGCGGATGGGGCCAGTAGAAGATGCAGGCCACGCGCGCCAGCAGTTGCATGGCCCAATCGGCGCGGCGCACGTGCTCGAGCTCGTGCCGCAGCGCACGGCGCAGGGTCTCGGCGCTCCACTGCATGGAGGCCGCGGGCATGACGATGGTCTGCCGCCGGAAGCCGAACGTCATCGGCACGCTCACTTCGTTCGAGGCCATGACCAGGAACGCGCGCCGGATGTCCGACGCCTTGGCCAGCTCGTTCATGCGATTCATTCCTTCGAGCCAGACCGTCCCTCGCCGCGCGATCCCGCGTAGCAGAATCAATCCCCGTACGAGCCAGACGCCGCCAAACACGACGCCGGCGGCGTAGAGCGCAACGAGCAGGAGCGCGACATCGAGCTCCGCCCGCGGAGCCGGTACCAGCACCGGACCGTTCGCGGCCACCGAGGCCGCGGTGATGGCCGGCACGACCGCCCGAGCCCAATCCGCCTTCGTGGAGACGGGGACGAGCACGGACGGCATCAGCAGCGTTGCCACGGGGAGGAGCAGCAGGAAAGCAAAGGAGGCCGAGACGACCAGGTGGCGCATGGAGGCCCGGGCCTGTTTCGCGGCGCCGGCGATGCCGAGCGCAAAGAGCAGCGTGACGGTCGCTTTCAGCGTGAGAGCCAGCATGGTCATGATCTTCTCTCTTTCCGGGCCCGTTCGATCTGCAGGGCCAGCTCGTCGAGCTCGCGATCAGACCAGGCCTCCTGGGTCAGCAGTGCGGTGGCCGCCTTCTCGGGCGAGCCTTCGAAAAACACCTGCACCATCCGGCGCAGTGCCGAACGGCGGGCGGCGGTGCGCGGTGTCGTGGGCGAATAGACGTAGCGCAGCCCCTTCTCTTTATGGCGTACGGCGCCTTTGGCCTCGAGTTTCACGAGCATGGCCCGCACGGCCGAATAGCTGGGCGGATCGGTGAGCCGCTCGCGGATCTCCTCCGCGGAGGCCTCGCCTGTGAGCTCGAAGAGCACGTCCAGAATCTCGCGCTCACGCCGGGACAACTTGATCGGGGCCATGGTCTCCTCCATCTGCTACGTGTGTAGCGTAGTGCTACGAACGTAGCACGTCAAGAGAGTCGCGGGATGGATGGGCCGGTGTTCACCGGAGAGACACAGCGCGGGAAGTGCGTCGGGCAGGATGCCCGCGCCCCATGGCTCATCGCGCCAAGCCACGGACTTTGTCCTGTGGAGCGGTGGACTTGAGTCCACCGGGCACTCGCGAGGAGTGAGCCGTGAGC
>JBDTOZ010000075.1:0-11485 GCA_039932995.1 Acidobacteriota bacterium
GTCCGCCCCGCAACTGCTGACCCGCGCACGTCACCTGTGATATGCAGCGCGGGCGGAGTTGCGCCCCTCTGGCGGGCCCGTTTGCCGGCTCAGCCGGTACCACGTGGAGACACCATGACCATGACTGCTGAACAACGCCAGGTCGACCTCGTCGACCGGCTGGCGGCGGAGGCTCGCCGCCGTGTTTCCCCCGAGCAGGGGGAGAGCGTCGAGCATTTCGTTCGCCGCTATTTCGCGCACGTCGCCCCCGACGACGTCATCTACACTTCGGCGGAGACGCTGCTCGGTGGCGCCCTTTCCCTCTGGGAACTGGGGACCGAGCGGCAGCCCGCCACCCCCAAGGTTCGCCTCTTCAATCCCACCGTCGAGAAGAACGGCTGGGCGCTCGATCACACGGTCGTCGAGATGGTCAACGACGACATGCCCTTCCTGGTCGACTCCGTCAGCGCCGAGATCCAGCGGCGCGAGCGCAAGATCCACCTCCTGCTGCACCCGGTCATCCGCACCGTTCGCGATTCCAGTGGCCGCCGCCTGGAGGTGACGGACACGCTGCACGCGCCGGCGGATGCGATCGTCGAGTCCTACATCCACGTGGAGATCGACCAGGAGACCGAGCCCGAGGAGCTGGAGTCCATTCGCGCCTCCCTCGAGAACATCCTGCGCGAGGTGCGCCTGGCCGTGCAGGACTGGCGAGCCATGCGCGCCCGCCTCAACGAAGACACCGCCGAGCTGGACACGGCCAAGCTGCCCATGCCCGCCGAAGAAGTGGCCGAGGCCAAAGCGTTCCTGCACTGGCTCGACGACGGGAACTTCATCTTCCTCGGCCATCGACGCTACGCCTTCAACACCCGTGACGGCGGCGACTACCTCGAGCCGCTGCCCGAGAGTGGCCTGGGCATCCTCCGCGACATGCGCACCGAATCGCTGGGCCGTGGCAAGGCCGCGCTCTCGTCCGAGTTCAGCGCGTATGCGCGCAAAAAAGACCTGATCATCATCACCAAGGCCAACAGCCGCAGCGTGATCCACAAGCCCGTGCCGATGGACCGCGTGGGCATCAAGCGCTACGACGAGGCCGGCAACCTGATCTTCGAGGACCGCTTCCTGGGCCTCTTCACCTCGGCCGCCTACAGCCGCAGCGTCCTCGAGATCCCCATGCTCCGCCTCAAAGCCAAGCGCGCGCTCGACCGGGCCGGACTCGATCCCCGCTCGCACAACGGCAAGGCCCTGGTGGACATCCTGGAGACCTTTCCCCGCGACGAGTTCTTCCAGATCACCGACGACGACCTCTTCGACATCGCCCGGGGCATCCTGCTTCTGCAGGAACGCCAGCGCGTGGCGCTCTTCACCCGCAAGGACGTCTTCGAGCGTTTCATCGCCTGCTACGTCTTCGTGCCCCGCGACCGCTACACGCCGGAGTTCAAGGAACGCGCGAAGCAGGTCCTGGAAGAAGCCTTCAACGGCCGTGACACGCAGGTCTACGACTACGTGACCACCTCCGCGCTGGCGCGCGGCCTGTTCATCGTGCGCACCACGCCGGGCAACATCCCCGAGGTCGACATCCGGCGCGTCGAGGCCGAGATCGGCGAGGTGGCGCGCACGTGGAGCGATCGCCTGCTGGACACGCTCACCAGCCGGCAGGGAGAAGAGATCGGCATCGATCTCCATCACCGTTACAAGCGTGCGTTTCCGGGCGCGTACGCGGAGCGTTTCTCCGCGGACGCGGCCTTGTACGACATCGGACACGTCGAGCACGTGCTGGCCACCGGCGAACTGGTGGTCGACCTCTACCGCCACCGCTCCGACGAACGGCAGTTCCACTGCAAGATCATCCACAGCGGTCCCCCCGTCCCTCTCTCCGAGATCATGCCGCGGCTCGAGAACATGGGCCTCAAAGTGCTGGCGGAGGTTCCGTACGAGGTCCTGCCCTCGGGCGCGAAAGAGCCGGTGCGCATCCGCGACTTCAGCCTTTCCGGCGAGGGGATGCAGGACGATCTCGATCCGGTCAAGGAGAAGTTCCAGGAAGCCTTCACCCGGGTCTGGACGCGCCAGGCCGAGAACGACGGCTTCAATCGCCTGATCCTCGGCGCGGAGCTGGAGTGGCACGAAGTGGTCGTGCTCCGCGCGTATGCGAAGTACCTGCGCCAGATCGGGGCCACCTTCAGCGAGACCCTCATCCAGCAGACCCTGGCCCGCCATCCGGGCATCACGCGCTCCATCCTCCAGCTCTTCAAGAATCACTTCGACCCCTCCATCGGGGATGTGGGCATGGGCCGCAAGGGCGCGGCCCTCGGCATCCGCTCACAGATCGAAGACGCGCTGGAGCGCGTCAAGAACCCGGACGAGGATCGCATCCTGCGCCTCTACGTGAGCCTCATCGAGGCCACGCTGCGCACGAACTACTTCCAGCCCGACGCCACTGGCGCGCGGAAGCTGTACCTCTCTTTCAAGCTCGAGTCGGCCGCCGTTCCCGATCTGCCGCTGCCGCGGCCTCTGTACGAGATCTTCGTGTACGCGCCGTGGATGGAAGGGATCCACCTGCGAGGCGGCAAGGTCGCGCGCGGCGGTCTGCGCTGGTCCGACCGCCGCGAAGACTTCCGCACCGAGATCCTCGGCCTCATGAAGGCGCAGATGGTCAAGAACGTGGTCATCGTGCCGGTCGGCTCCAAGGGCGGCTTCGTCGTCAAGAATCCTTCACCGGAGCGGGCCACCTTCCAGCAGGAAGGCATCGAGTCGTACAAGACGCTCCTGCGCGGCATGCTCGACATCACCGACAACCTGCGCGGCGACGGAGTGGTGCCGCCGCGCGACGTCGTGCGCCGCGATGCCGACGATCCGTACCTGGTCGTGGCCGCGGACAAGGGCACCGCCACCTTCTCCGACATCGCCAACGGCGTCTCCGCCGAATACGGCCACTGGCTGGGCGATGCCTTCGCCTCCGGCGGCTCGGCCGGCTATGACCACAAGGGGATGGGCATCACCGCACGCGGCGGTTGGGAAGCGGTCAAGCGCCACTTCCGCGAGCTGGGCCTGGACACGCAGAGCGAGGACTTCACCGTGGTGGGCGTGGGCGACATGTCCGGCGACGTGTTCGGCAACGCCATGCTGCTCTCACCGCACATCAAGCTGCTGGCCACGTTCAACCACTCCCACATCTTCGTCGACCCCGATCCCGATCCGGCCCGTTCGTTCGAGGAACGGCGGCGCCTGTTCGACAATCGCCTGAACTGGAATGGCTACAACACCGAGCTGATCTCGACAGGCGGGGCGGTGTTCGACCGCACCGCCAAGAACATCACCATCAGCGAGCAGGTGCAGGAGGCGTTCGACCTGCCGCGTAAGGTCGTCACTCCGGCGGAGCTGATGCGGGCCATCCTGCTGGCGCGCGCCGATCTACTCTGGCTGGGCGGCATCGGGACGTACGTGAAGTCCTCCCACGAAGACCACGCCGCCGCGCGTGACCGGGCCAACGACGCCATTCGCGTGAACGGCGACGAGCTGCGGGTGCGGGTGGTGGGGGAGGGCGCGAACCTCGGCTTCACGCAACGTGGCCGCATCGACTACGCCATGGCCGGCGGCAAGGGCAATACCGACGCCATCGACAACTCCGCGGGCGTGGACACTTCCGACCACGAGGTCAACATCAAGATCGCGCTCTACGACGCCATGGATCACGGCGAGCTGGCCAGCATCGAAGAGCGCAACGGCATCCTTGCGGAAATGACCGACGACGTCGGACGGCTGGTCCTGCGCGACAACTACGAGCAGACCCAGGCCATCTCCATCACCTACGCCCTCGGCGAGCCGACGCTCGATGCCCAGTCCCGCTTCATGCGCGGCCTGGAGAAAGCCGGCAAGCTCGATCGCACCATTGAAGGACTGCCTGACGACGAGACCATCGCCGACCGTCATACGCTGGGTCTCGGCCTCACGCGGCCGGAGCTGGCCGTGCTCCTGGCCTACGCCAAGATGGTCCTCTACGAGGACCTCCTCAAGTCCGACCTCCCGGATGATCCGCAACTGGTCGATGACCTCGTGCTCTACTTCCCCGACGAATTGCGCGGACGGTTCCGCGCGGCCATCGACCGGCACCGCCTGCGTCGCGAGATCATCGCCACCGTGGTCACCAACGCGATGATCAATCGCGTGCGTCCCACCTTCGCATGGCAGACATGCGACGACACCGGCAAGCCGCCGGCGGACGTGGCCCGCGCCTTCATCATCATGCGCGACGCCTTCGACCTGCGCTCGATCTGGCGCGACATCGAGTCGCTCGACAACAAGCTTCCGGCCGCGGCGCAGACGGACATGATGATCGCCGTGGCCCGCCTGCTGGAGCGGGCCGTCCTCTGGCTCCTGCGCAGCAGCTACACGAAGTTGGACGTGGCCGCCTTCACCGGCGAGTTCAAGCCGCGCATCGCGGCCATCCAGAACCGCCTCGTGGAGATTCTGCCGGCCTCGATGCTGGGCACGGTGCGCGTGCGCCAGGCCGAGCTGATGGAAGACGGCATCCCCGAGGAACTGGCGCAACGCGTGGCCAGTCTCGATGTGATGAGCTCGGCCATGGACATCATCAACATCTCCCGCACGGATGCCGCTCACGACGTGGAGCAAGTGGCCCGGGTCTACTTCGGGATCGGTTCGCGCTTCGGCCTGGACCGTCTGCGCAGCGCCACCAATGGAATCTCGGCGGAGACGCCCTGGCAGAAGACCGCCCTGCAGGCGGTGGTGGACGACCTGTTCAACTACCAGGGCGCACTGGCCTCGCGCGTCATCAGCGAGACCAGCGGCGCCGTCGGAGACCCGGTCGACGCCTGGCTGGCCCAGCGCCCGCGCGTCGTGGAGCGTGTCGACCAGACCATGCACGAGTTCCGCGCCGCCACTTCCGTCGACCTGGCCATGCTCACCGTGACGGCGCGACAGTTCCGGGTGCTCGTGGAGAGCTGAGACCGGCACGTGACGTCGCTGTTCCCCGGACTGAGCCCCATCCGCGCTAACGTTGAGGAGGACGGGAGAGCGCGGGCGGGAGCCTCTGTGGAGCGGTGGACTTGAGTCCACCGGGCACTCGCGACGCGTGTGCCGAAGCCGGGTGAGGCTCTCGGGACGACCGTACCGGGAGCCGCGTCCCATGACGCCGCCGCGACGGCAGAGGGGAAGTGTCTCGCAAGAGCCTGGCAGGCTAAAGCCTACCGCTCCACAGGCACGCCTCCCGACCCGCGCGCGATCCCGATCTCCAGCGCGCCCCGCCCGCCCCCGCCTCCTTACTCTTCTTCCAGCGCCTGCATCATGACGCGGGCGAAGGCTTCGGCGGCGGTGTCGCCCATGCGGTAGGTTTCCTCGGGGAGCTGGTAGCGGAAGACTACGCGGCCGTTCTTTTCGACCGTGGCCGTCGCTGCACGAACCTTGATTCCGCGGGCACGCCGCCCGGCCGTTCCGGCGAAGCGGATCACGACGTTGGCGTTGGTCTCGAGCTGCACTTCGGGGAGGAAGTCGCGGAACGCGCGAGTGACTTCGGCCTGCATGCCCCCGGCGCGCAGGGCCACGGACTTCGTTCCCTGCACCTGTCTGCGGAAATTGGCCATGACCCGGTCGTTGGCATCTTCGTCATCGCCGCCGTCGACGTACGTTCCTGACGCAAACGTCGGAGTGGGCGCCGGGGCTTCTTCTTCCTCCGCCGGCGTGGGCTCGACTTCGCGAGGCGTGGGCTTCGGCTTCGGTTCCGCGGGACGCGTGGGCTTGAACTCCGTGGTCTGCGTCGTTTCCGTCACGGGCGGAGCGGTCTCGGTCTCGACGATCGAAGCCGTGGGAATGGTCTGTGTCGCCGAGTCCGTGGTCTCGGTCGTCACGGTGACGGAGGACTCGGCGGCCGTCGGCGGCGGTACCTGCCGGGAAGGTGCGGCGGTCTGCGTGGCCACCTGCGGGGAAGTCTGCCGTTTGATGATCGGCCAGATCAACACGGCGCCCACGGCCAATGCCGCGAAGAGGACGATCAGTCCGATGATGAGCAGCGGCACGATGGAGGTTCCCTGTCGCGGGGCCGTGGCCACAAAGGGCTGCGGCGGCATGGCCGGAGGCATCTGGTGCTGCGGCAGCGACTGCGGGAGCGGCGTGAGCAACGTGGCCGCGGAATTGGGCGGAGGAGGGGGCGGTGGCGGCGGTACGGCGGCCGCTCCGGTGATGACGGTGGGACGACTGAGCGTGTTGGGCGGCGTCAGCGCCGGCGACGTGAGCGGCCGTCCCGGACGGTACGTGGCATCGCCATCCATCGGAATGGACAGGGGAATGGACAGGGGAGTGGACAGGGGAATGGCCATGGTGGCGCTGTTGTGCGAGTCGACGAGTGTCCGCTCCACCTCTTCGAGGGCCTGAGCGAACTCGCGCGCGGTGCTGTAGCGATCGTTGCGGTCGCGCGCCAGCGCCTTCTCGAGCACCGTCTTCAGCGCAGCGCTGCCGGGCAGCTCCGCCGGCAGCTCCACCGGCTTCAGCGGAGTCTGGCTCGCGTGCATCATGAAGTACTCGTGCGGGGATTTGGCCTCGTACGGCGGCCGTCCGGTCAGCAACTCCACCAGCACCATGGCCGTGGCGTAGATGTCGGTGCGGCCGTCGATCTTCTCGCCCTCGGGGATGAAGCCGAGCTGCTCGGGGGCCGCATAGCGGAGCTTGCCCACAAACATGCCCGTTCGCGTTTGCGAGGTCGCGGCCGCGTCCTCGACCTTGGCCACGCCGAGGTCGATGATCTTGATGGAATCGTCGGCGGTGGCGATCATCAGATTCTCGGGACTGATGTCGCGGTGCACGATGCCGGCGCGATGAATCGCTTCCAGACCCTGCAGCGCCTGCACGATCAGGTGGATGGCTTGCCGGGGAGGGAGCGTCCCGCGCGCGCGCAGGCGTTGGGCGAGGTTCTCGCCGTCGATGTACTCCCAGACCATGTAGTGCGACCCATCCGCCAGCGTGGAGAAGTCGTGCATGGTGGCCACGTTCTGGTGGTGGACCTTGGTGGAAGTGCGTGCCTCGCGGATGAAACGTTCGGAGGCCTCGGCGTTCCCGGAGATCTGGCTGTGGATGACCTTGATGACGCGGGTGGCCCCGAGGTGGAGGTGCGTGGCCTTGAAGACCTCCCCCATGCCCCCGGCCCCGAGCCGTTCCAGGATCTGATACCGATTGTCGAGAATGTCGCCGGGATTCATCAGGATGCCAGTTTACCCGACGCTGTGCTTACCATGCGCTTAACGCACTCTCGGGACCGCCGCGGCAGGTACGCGTTGCGGGGTTGCGCGTGCTTTGTTGCTGGTTGCTGGTTGCTGGTTGTCTGAGGTTTTTCGTCCAGTCACAAGGTACGTGATCTGCGCAAGAGGTGTGCGAGGTCTTTTTGCGAGTCGCACAGAGCGTGCGTCAATCAAACACCCCAGACAACCAGCAACCAGCAACCAGCAACCAGCAACCTTCCTCACGCAGCAACCAGCAACACAAAGAAGCGCTACGCGGTCAGCTTTTCCCAATCCCCCTCAGGGGCATCGGCGGCGAGGGCCAGCCCTCCGTCCGAGCCGATGAAGACCGGATCCTTCATGTAGCGGACCTTGCCTCCTCCCACTCCGCGGAGCGCGGCTTCGAGCGCCTCGGGGAGTCCGCGGATCAGGCCTCCTCCTCCGGAGAGGATGATGCTGTTGCGGACCTTCTCCTGGAACTCCGGCTCCACGCGCGAGAGCAGGTCGAGCATCGTCTCCACGATGGGGGCCAGCGCGATCTCGCAGGCGGCCTTCATCTCCGCCGTGATGTCGAAGTCCGTCGGCACGCCGGCCACCGGCGCCTTGACCATGATGCGGTCGCGGGTGTGACCGACGTAGCTCGACTTCTCCTTCCATTCGCGGACCATGTAGATAGTCACATTCGCGGCCGGATAGCGCTCCGTCACCAGCTTCAGCAACTGCGTGTCGATCGAATCCCCGGCCACGGTCAGCGTGCGTTGATCCTCCTCGGTGGGATAGCGGCCCTTCATCACGCAGAAGTCCGTCGTGCCCGCGCCGATGTCGATGATCATCGTGTGCAGCAGCGCGTCCAGTCCGTACGCAACCGCGAACGGCTCCGAGACGATCAGCAGACTATCCACGATGCCTTTCATGGCGTTGCGCAAGTACTGCTTGTTCGTGCGCAGCGCCGCGGCGGGGACGCCCACCACCGCCCGTACGCTCGCTCCCTCGGTCTTGCCGTTCACCCCCACCAGCCGCAGGAGGTGGAGCAGCAACTCGCGCACGGCCTGCACGTCCTTGTCCGAGCCTTCCTTGAGCAGGCCGCGCTCCAGGGGACGGTGCAGGTCGAGCATGGTGCGGTTGGCCACCGCCTCATGTCCGATCAGCACGTCGCGCTTGAGCACTTTCTTGGCGACCATGTCCAGCGGCCAGCCGACGAAACTGTCCACGACGAACCGCTCGCCGTTCGACGCCGAAATGGCGCTGCGCGATGTGCCGAGATCAATCCCGACGTGGAGAACCTCATCCATGATTCTCGCTCCCTTTCTTGCCCGCATACGCCCGGATGCCTGCAAACAGGGCCTCCGCGACGTTCTGCCGGTACTCCGGGCGGCGCAGCCGGGCCGCCTCCTGTTCGTTCGAGATGCAACCCACTTCCGCCAGCACGGCCGGCATGTCGGTGGCCACCAGGACGATGAACGGCGCGCGCTTGACACCCCAGTTCTCGAGTCCCGGATCGATGGTGCGCAGGCTCGTGTAGAGCTGCTTCTGGACGGCCATGGCCAGCTCGTGCGACTCGTCGCGGCGGGCATCGGCGTAAACACCGTCGAGGAGCTTGCGCATGTCCGCCAGCGAATAGCCGGAGACGAGGTTCTCGGTGGCGGCCAACTGCGTCAACGAAGGATCGTCGGTCGCGCCGAGGTAATAGGTCTCGATGCCCCGCGACTGGGTGTGCTTGATCAGCGCGTTGACGTGGATGGAGACGAAGATGTCACTGCGCGAGGCGTTGGCCAGCCGGGCGCGCTCGTTGAGGGCGATGGTGCGATCGCCGTCGCGCGTGGCCACGACCTCGAACCCGTCCTCCTCCAGACGGGCCTGCAGGCGCCGGCCGATGTCGAGCGTGATCTCTTTCTCCTGCAACTGCGCCGCGGTCGCGCCGGGATCGATGCCGCCGTGGCCGGCATCGAGGACGATGCGCCGCACGGCCAGCGGAAACGCGGTGGCGGTCATCCGCTCGGTGGCCGGCACCGCATCCGAGGCGCGCAGCCGCGGCAGGGCCTCGGCCCTGGTGACCAGACTGGCCGGCAGGGGAGGAATGGCGGGTCCGCCGTTCGTCGTCATCCGGTAGGCCGAAACCGCCAGGATGACGGCGATCACCGCCAGAGGCGCGCGGCGCATCCAGAGGTGCAGGCTGCGGCGGGCGGGACGGATGCCGCGGGGGGGCAATCCGCGGATCGTGTCGAGATTCTCCGACACCGCCTCCTGCAGTACCCGCCGTTTGACCCGATCGATCTCCGCCGCTCTCATGCCCTTGAGGTCATTCTAACCATAGAATCGCGCACTGGAGGATCGTTCCATGTCTGACAGCAAGGTGTACAAGCTCGTAGAGATCGTCGGGACCTCGGAGGAATCGTTCGAAATGGCCGTGTCCACGGGGGTCGAGCGCGCCAGCGAAACGCTTCGCCACGTCGACTGGTTCGAGGTCACCGAGCTCCGGGGCCGCGTCACCGACGGGAAGGTCTCGCAGTATCAGGTGAAGTTGAAGGTGGGGTTCCGGCTGGACTAGCGGGTCTTCGGGTCTTCGAGTCTTCGAGTCTTCGAGTCGTTGAGTCTTCGAGTCGTTGAGTCTTCGAGTCTTCGAGTCTTCGAGTCGACGAGTTGGCAGGTGCAGTTGACGGTTGTCATGAGAGAGGGAGCCCAAGCTTGCGGGGGGCTCCCGCCAACCGCCAACCGACTACAAATCCAGTTCCGCCGGTTCCGGGATCTGCTTCATCAGCTCATACCCCTCGCTGCGGGCCACGTAGGTGGCGATGGTGAGGTCGCCGGTGACGTTGAGGACCGTGCGGCACATGTCGAGGATGCGGTCGACGCCGAGGACGACGGCGATCAGCTCGGTGGGCACGCCGATCTGCGCAAGCACCACGATGATGAAGGGGATCGAGCCGGACGGCACGCCGGCCGTGCCGATGCCGCCCAGGATGGCCAGATAGAGGACCATGAGCTGCTGGCCGATGGAGAGATCGACACCGGCCAACTGCGCCAGAAAGAGCACCGTCACGCCTTCGAAGAGTGCGGTGCCGTTCTGATTCGCGGTCGCGCCGACGGTGAGCACGAACGCGTTGATGTCGCGCGGCACGCCCAGGTTCTCCTCCGAGACGCGCAGCGCCGTCGGCAGCGTGGCATTCGAGGACGAAGTGGAGAAGGCGGTGATCATCACCGTCTTGATGCGCTTGAAGAACTCCAGCGGATTGATCCGCGACAGGAGCCACACCGACAGCGAGAAGACCCCGAACATGTGCAGCGCCAGACCGAGCAGCACCGTGGTCACGAACCAGCCCAGACTGACCAGGAGCGCGAACCCGAACTTCGCGGTCATCGTGAAGAGCAGACAGAAGACCGCGTAAGGAGCCAGCCGCATCACGATCTGGATGCCCGCCGTGACGGCGGCGAAGACCGCCTCCAGCACCGCGATCAGCGGCGCCACCGTCTCGGCCGGAACCATGGTCATGCAGATGCCCAGGAACAGCGCGAAGAACATCAGGCCGAGCATGTCCGGCGTCTCGCGTCCGACGGAGTAGAAGATGTTGGTCGGAACCACCGTCTTCACGACCTTGAGCAGCGGCGCGTCGGTGGACTTGGCGCTGGTCAGCGCGCTCTCCACCTTGTCTTTCGCGTCCTTGTTGTACTGCGCGCGCAGCCGTCCGCTGACCTCGGGGGAGACGCGTTCGCCCGGACGGATGGTATTGGCCAGCACCAGTCCAATGACGACGCTGATGGCCGAGATCACCAGTGTGTAAAGCAGCGACTTGATGCCGATCCGCCCGATCCTGCGCAGATCGCCCAGCCCGGCCACGCCCACCACCAGGCTGGAGAAGACCAGCGGCACCACCAGCAGCAGCAACAGCCGGAGGAAGAGCTGTCCGACCGGATTCGTGAACTGTTCGGTGATGAAGGTGAGCCTTGCATCGTCCGCACCGAGCAGGCTGTTGAGCGTTCCGCCCAGCAGCGCCCCCGCGATGAGACCGATCAGGATCTTCGTGTGAAGCGCCACCCGCCGCGTTTCTGCCATGAGGCGGGAGTGTAAGGGATTTTGTCGCGCGCTAGACCGAGCAGCGGAGGGCGCGGGCGTGGAGCCTCTGTACTCCTAACCTCGAGTTTCTTCGCGAGACGCGAAGGTTTGCAAGCGGAGCATTGGAGCGCCGGCGTCCTCGCCGGCTGGCCCGTGGGCGTCTCGCCCGCGAGCCTTTCTTGCGAGAGCGGTGATTGCTGCCCCTCGCACGCCTCCCCCGCCCGCGGCG
>JBDTOZ010000076.1:0-2460 GCA_039932995.1 Acidobacteriota bacterium
GGCGATGGCCGGGCTCGGACAACAGTGAGAGACGGCGAGCGTTCCGTTGACAACCGCCAACCACCAATCACCAACCACCAACCACCAACCACCAACCGCCAACCGCCAACCGATCCGGCTACACTGCGCGGCGCGATGCGCATCTTCGTCACTGTGATCGCGGCGTGTGCCGCGTTGTATGCGCTGGCCCTCACCTGGCGGCAGAATGAGCGTGCCGCGGGCCTGGACTTCTACATCTACTTCGTGGCCGGCCAACTGGCGGGACGGGCCGATGTCGACGACATCTATGGCGCGGATGTGCAGGAGCGGGTGGGGGAGGAGTATTTCGAGCGTGCGCGACAGAGCGGCTCGGAGCTTCGCCAGTACGACGCGCAGCGCCGGCGACGGCTCGACCTGGTCTCCAGTCCCTTTCTCTTCACCACGCTGCGCTGGGTGAGTGGCAACTACGAACGTGCGCTGCTGCAGGACCACGTTCTCGTGCTGGGCGCGTTCATGGCCGGCCTGCTGCTGCTCTGCCGTGCGTCCGGCGTGTCGTGGGCGGCGTCCCTATTTCTTCTCGCCGCGCTCCTGCTCTGGTATCGCGGCTTCGAAGCCGACCTGCGCGTCGGCAACGTCAACTCCCTGCAGCTCGCCGCGCTCGGGGCGTTCGTCTGGCTGATCGGGCGGAGGTCCGCAGTGGGCAGCCTTCAGGACCACGTCGAAAAATCACAACCAACCGACGCCCGGCCACACCTCGGCGAAGCCCTGCCTTGGATCCTCCTCGGCGCGCTGGTGCTCTTCAAACCCAATCTCATGTTCGTGCCTCTGCTGTTCGCGGTGGCCCGTGTGGCGCGACGGGAGTTTCGGCGACTGGGCCTCGAGCTGACCGCGGGTGCGGCGGGGGCACTGGCCGCGTTCGTGATCGCCAGCATCAGTTACGGCTCGCCGCGCGTGTGGCTGCAGTGGGTGCGCGCCGCGAACGCCTTCTATCACCGTCTGCCCGGGCGGATGGAGCGCAATGTCACGCCGGCGCTGGGACTGTTTCAGCAGTACGGCGAATGGATCAGTTACGCACTGGCGGCGCTGCTGCTGGTCATCGTCTGCGTGGTGCTCGTGCGCACCAGGAGTGACGACGCGCCCCTGCTGGCCGGACTGGGCGTGTTGATCTACCTCATGACCGCGAACGTGGTCTGGTTGCACTACATGGTGCTGCTCATTCCGGTCGCGGCGGCTTTGATGCGCTGGCGCTTCACGGGCGCCGTCGCGCTGCTCGCGCTCCTGCTTGCGGCCGAGGAGCCGTTCGAGTGGGCTTTCGGTCGCGCGGCGCTCCCCGTCGAAACGATGCTCATCACGCCGGCGCTCCTCCTGCTGTTCGTTTGCGCCGTCTGGAAACTGTCAGACCGGCACCCAGCCGCCGCCTTGATGTGACGACAGGCGTGCCGCATCGAGCACGCGCTGCTGCACCAGTCCGTCTTCGAACGTGGCTCCGGGCGCCAGCGCATCACGGTCACCGCCGGCGAGGGCCGCGCGCAAGGCGCGGGCGAGGTGCAGCGTACCTGTTCCAAATGCGCCGCCGGGCGAATTGCCGGGCCGCTCCGCCAGATCCTCGCCGGCGATGCGTTTGAAGGGAGCGCCTCCCTGAGAAAGCAGAACCTCCTCACCGATGAAGCGCATGGCCCCCGTTTCGCCATGCAGCGTGAGGACGCTCGGCTCGTCGGCGCCGCTGGCGACGACGCTGAACTGCAGGGCCGCCCATGCGCCGCCACTGAGGCGCAGGTGTACAGCGCTGAGATCGTCCGAGGTGACCTGGCGCGCCGCACCTTCGAAGGGACGATCGGAGATGACCGTGCAGAGCATCGCTTGCGCTGCCTCCGGCTCCAGGCCGAAGTAGCGAAGCGCGTCCACAAAGTGCGACCCCACCGCGCCCCAGATGCCTCCACCGCGGCTGGCGTCACTCCACCAGTTCCATCCACGACCGCGGTCCCCTCGTGCGGGACTGGAGTACCGCACCTCGGCGTAGCGCACCTTTCCGATGTCGGACGCCATCCGCTCACGCGCTTCGCGCCAGGAGGGGAGAAAGCGAAGCTCATGATCGATGAGCGTGATTCGCCCGGGATGCTCTTTCGCGGCCGCCACCATCTGCAGGGCCTCGGCGGCATCGAGCGCGGTCGGCTTCTCACAAAGCACGTGCTTCCCCGCGGCGAGCGCGGCCAGCGTCATCTCCAGATGCTCGGAAGGGGGCGTCACGATCGAGACCAAACTGACCTCGGGCGAGGCCACCACCCGTTGCCAGTCGTCCCGTCCTGCGCGGACCACGTCCAAACCGGCCTCACGGAAGAGGGGCTCCTGCACCCGGGCTCCCCATCCACCACCTACGATCGCGATTCGAATCACGCTTCCTCCTCAATCCTGGTGGCGGTCATCCTTTGGCAGCTCCCTTGCGTTAATGCAGTCAGAATGTTCCGTCGCCGCCCCGATCTT
>JBDTOZ010000077.1:0-14288 GCA_039932995.1 Acidobacteriota bacterium
CTCACAACCGCAGACAACCAGCAACCAGCAACCAGCAACCTCTCGGGCGACCGAACGAGCAAGACCCTACATCCGCTCCGGCACCGGAATCCCAAGCAGCTCCATGGCCGCGGCCATCGTGCGGCGGAAGATCTCGGCGCAGACGGCGCGGCGCTGGCGCTCGGTGTCGTCAGCCTCATTCATGATCGGGTACTTGTGGTAGAAACTGTTGAACTTCTGGGCCAGATCGAGCAGGTACTGCGTGATCACGGAGAGCTCCAGCGAGTCGACGCCGCGGCGGATGGCCGCGGGCAGTTCGGCCGACAGTCGCACCAGCTCCCACATGTCATCGTTCAGTCCCTGATGGAGCGTCAGCTCGTCGACGGCGCGCTCTTCGATGCGAGGATCGACGCCGCGCTCGGTCATCCTGCGGAAGATGTTCTCCACGCGCACGATCGAGTACAGCAGGTACGGGCCTGAGTCCCCCTCGAACCGCAGCGCCTCCTCCACGTCGAAGGCGATGACTTTGTTCCGGCCGAAGCGGAGCATGAAGTAGCGCAGCGCGGCGATGGCCACCATCCGCCCCACCGAGCCTTCCTCGCGCACGGCTGCGGCCAGCTCGGTCTCTCCTCGCGCCACCTGATTCTCGAAGACCTTCTCCCCGGCCTTCTTTTCCAGCCAATCCAGCAGATCGTCCGCCTTCACGCCGAAGCCCTTCCGGCCGGACATCTCCACGTACGCGCGGGTGGCGTCTTCGTCGGAGATCTCCATCCCCAGCGCCTTCGCCGTGGCCGGGGTCAACGCCACCATCTCGTACGCAAAGTGAACCGAAGCCTCGGCGGCTTTCTCCCCGGCCACTTTGCGCACGCCTTCCTTGACCACCTTCTGGAGGTACGCCTGCCGCGAGTCGATGACGTTCACCACGCGCGAGGCGCCGCCGAACTTCGGCGCCTCCGGATGCCCGTCGTTCTCGTGCGTGGTCTCCCACAGCAGATACTCGAACGGAAACTCCCGGTACTGGAACGTCCGATCCAGCTTCCCCAGCTTCCAGAGCTGATACGCGATGTCCTTGCCGGTGTACGTGACCGTGCCGTTCGAGCGCACCAGGATCTTGTCGGGCTCGTTCATGCCGGCGAACTCCTCCGACTCGTCGAGCTTCATCACCCAGCAGTCCTTGTGCTTCCCCTCGGTCTCCTGCACCAGCGCGCCCGTGGCCTTCAGCAGCTCGAAGGCGCGATCCCAGAAGTGGAGGTGGATGATGTCGCTCTCCTTCGGCAGAAGGTCGTACCGGATTCCGAGCCTGAGCATCGTCTCCAGGTGCCGCTTCACGACGGCCCGGGCGATCTCGGCGGCCATGAGTGCGGTGTCGCCCTCCTGGTTCTCGATGCGGTGCAACGTCTCGCGCCGCCACTCCTTCGACTCCGGATGATCGGCGTAGTACTGGGCCATCTTCGAATAGACGTCCCAGCAGTGGTAATCGAAGCGCTCCTCCGTCTCGATGAGCTGCCGCACCTCCGCCAGCGTCTTTTCCTCCAGACGCTCGAATGCCACCACCACGTCCGCCACCTGCACGCCGGTGTCGTCGATGTAGTTCTGCGTCTCGACGTGATCGCCCAGCCACTTGGAGCAGCGCACGTAGGTATCGCCCAGCACGGAATTGCGGAGGTGGCCGATGTGCGCCGCTTTGTTGGGATTGATGTTCGTGTGCTCGACGATCACCCGCTCACCGGACGGCGGAGGCGGCGCCATCACGGTGCGGAAGTGCTCCACCGTGAAGGCCCCGCGGTCGAGCCGGAAGTTGAGATAGCCCGCTCCCTCGATCGACACGGAGGCCACCAGCGGCGGCAGGTGCATCCCGGCGGCGAGCTGCTCGGCGATCTCACGTGGCTTGCGCTTGAGCGCCTTGGCCAGCTCCAGCGCGATCGGCGTGGCCAGATCGCCCATGCTCAGCTTCGGAGGCGCCTGCAGCACCACCCGGTCGACGGCATGCCCGAACAGGGCAAGCGTACGGCTTTTGAGCGTCTCGATGAGTTGCAGGTGAATGTCTTCGAGGATCATTTCGTCTCCGGAAGCGGAAGGTTTTGACAGTGTGTGTTGTCGTTCCAGTACTTCAGGATCCACTTCCCGTCGCCGCGGAGCACGAACAGGTTCATGGCGGCATTGTCCTGAGCAAAGTGGAGCGCGGACATGACCGGCAGCCCGAGCAGGCCCATGGCGCCGATGCGAATGGCCGTTCCGTGCGCAACCACGACGGCACGTTCGGAATTCACGCTCTCCAGCGCGGACGCGAATCGCCGTCGCACGTCGGCGTGTGACTCCCCTTCCGGACAGGGACAGTGCTCGTCCGCGATCCATCGCCGGTAGAGATCCTCGTCTTCGCTGCGGATGTCGAGAAAGGCGCGCCCTTCCCACTGTCCGTAGTTCATCTCCCGGAGTCCCTCCAGCGGCACGATCTCCAACCCGGTCGCCGCGGCAATGATCCGCGCGGTTGCCATCGCCCGGCCGAGGGGAGAAGAGTAGAGCGCGGTCGGCTTCAACCCGGCCAGCCGTTCCGCGAGCTGCTGCACCTGCCCACGCCCCACCTCGGAGAGATCGCTGTCGCTCCACCCCTGGGTGATGCGTGCCACGTTGTGCACGGTCTCCCCGTGCCGGACCAGGTAGAGATGGCGGCTCACTGTGCACCTCGCGCGCGAGTGGAACGCGGGCTGGCGTACGTGTCGTGCACACCCGAGCGGAACGCCGGCGTCTCGCCGGCTGGCCCGGTGGCGTCCTCGCCGCCGGGTGGGGGAAACATTCCGAACGTAGGAATCACCGCTCTCGCGAATGGCGTGGTCGTCGCTCCGAGGCGCACGCGCAGGCGAGGACGCCTGCGCGCCAGCCGGCGGGACGCCGGCGCTCCGTGGGCCAGACCACTTCCCATCACGCCACCACGACCGGATCGGGCACGAGCAGAGACTGGGCAGTCATCTCGGCTGGCTGTTCGATCCCGAGGATGGCCAGGATGGTCGGGGCCACGTTCGACAGTGCGCCGCCGCCACGGAGGGCGCCGTACCGCTTCTTTGCATCCACCAGGATGAGCGGCACGGCGTTCATCGTATGTGCGGTGTGCGGCTGTCCGGTCTGCCGGTCGAACATCAGCTCGGCGTTGCCGTGGTCGGCGGTGATGAGAGCCACGCCACCGGCCTTCTCCATCGCCTCGAGAATCCGGCCCACGGCCATGTCGGTGTCGTGTACCGCCTCGACGGCCGCAGCCATCATTCCGGTATGGCCGACCATGTCCGGATTGGCGATGTTCATGATGATCACGTCGTACTTGTTCGAGGCGATGGCCTCGACGACCTTGTCCGTCACTTCGAACACGGACATGGCCGGCTTCTTGTCGTAGGTGGCCACCTTCGGAGAAGGGACCAGGATGCGGTCCTCGCCCGGGAACTGCGTGTCGCTCCCGCCGTTGAAGAAGAACGTCACATGCGCGTACTTTTCCGTCTCCGCGATGCGTAGCTGGGTCAGGCCGGCGCGCGACAGAACCTCGCCGAGGTTGTTCCGCACCTGAGGCGGCGCATAGAGCACGGGCAGCTCGAACTTCTCGTGGTAGCGGTTCATCGTCACCAGCCGCACGTTGGGATGAACGGCCCGGGCGAAGCCGTCGAACGTCTCGTCCTTGAAGGCCGTGACGATCTGGCGCATGCGATCCGCGCGGAAGTTGAAGAAGAGCAGCGCGTCCCCCTCCTCCACCCGCCCGCGATGTGCGCCGTCCGCCGAGAGCACAGACATCGGCTCCATGAACTCGTCGGTGAGGCCCTGCTCGTAGAAACGGCGCAAGGTCTCCAACGCGTCTTTGGTCCCGGTTCCGACGCCGAGGGTCAGGAGGTCGTAGCCGCGTTGCACGCGATCCCACCGCTGGTCGCGGTCCATCGTGAAGTAGCGTCCGATCACGGTGGCCAACTGCGCCTGCGGCTTGTCGTGGATGTGCGCGAGCAGATCGCCCAGATACTTCTCCGCCGACTTCGGAGGAGTGTCGCGGCCATCAAGGATGGCGTGCAGAAAGACGTGTTGGGCGCCAAGGGCGATGGCCGCGTCGATCAGTCCATGCAGATGCTCCTGCAGAGAATGCACTCCTCCGTCGGAAAGGAGACCGGCCAGATGGATGGCGCGGGAGCCTTTGACCGCTTCGACGAAGGCCGGATTGGTCTCGAGCTCATGGTGAGCGATGGACTTGGAGATGCGCACGATGTCCTGATCGACGACGCGTCCCGCACCGATGTTCAGGTGCCCGACCTCTGAGTTTCCCATCTGCCCCACGGGCAAACCCACCGCGAGAGCCGAGGCCTCCAGCGTCGTCCAGGGCGCATCCTTCCAGAGGGCGTCGAAGCGCGGCGTGTCCGCCTGCGCGATGGCGTTGTATTCAGCTTCCTTACGGCAGCCGAAGCCGTCGATGACGATCAGGATGAGGGGAACGCGTTCCGCCATGGGCTGGCGAAGATATCAAAGTCCTTCGGAGGGTTCCTGGTTACTGGTGACTGGTTGCTGGTGACTGGTTGCTGGTGACTGGTTGCTGGTGACTGGTTGCTGGTGACTCGTTTCTGGTTTCTGGTTTCTGGTTTCTGGTGGTTGATCGTGATTCGCCTATTCTCGGAGCGAATCCACAGACAACCAGCAACCAGTCACCAGCAACACTTGCTCGCGTCAAGCGCAAACGCTAGGTCGCAGTCACTTGTTTCTCGCGCTTGAAGACCATGCCGATGTGATCGGTTGCTCCGGTCTTGAAGTTGATGGAGGTGATGCTGACCAGCTCCCAACCGTCATCGCCGAGCCGGTTCAACTCCTCGGCGCGGCGCGGATCCATCGAGTAATTCTCCGACCGGACGTTGATGATCTTGTATTCCCAGGCCTTCATGTCCGTGGCTCCCCCGTCCCTTGCTGTGCTGATGCGGTGGGCAAGTGTAGCAAACTGAACGACCCACCCGCCGGAATTGAGAAAACGCTGCCGTTCCGAAGATCGGGATCACGCACGGGTCGGGAGGGCGGCGTTCCTGTGGAGCGGTAGGCTTTAGCCTGCCAGGCTCTTGCGAGACACTTCCCCTCTGCCGTCGTGGCGGCGTCACGGAGCGAGGCTGTCGGCACGGCCGTCCCGAGCGCCTCACGCGGCTTCGGCACGCGCGTCGCGAGTGCCCGGAGGACTAAAGTCCACCGCTCCACAGAGGCTCCCTGCGGCCTATGGACCGCCGCCGCTCGTGTCCGTCTCGGCCATCTTCTTGCGAAGGCTGAGGGGGCGCATGTCCGTCCACACCTCCTCGATGTGCGCGAGGCACTCCCGTTTGCCGCCTTGGAACCCGGCCTCGCTCCAACCCAGGGGAATCTCGCGATCCGCGGGCCAGATCGAGTACTGCTCCTCGGTGTTGATGATGACTTTGTAGACAGTGGTGTCGTCCGGTTCGTTCCTGTTCGTCATGCGGGGACTCTCCTCCGGTTCGATCTTCTTCTCTCTCGCCGCGACGACGATCGCCGCGGCCAGAGCCTGGAGCAGGAGCAGCATCATCGAGGCGCCGTGCAGGGCACCAAAACGCTGGCGCAGCGGGTTGGTGCGGTCGAGGGCCGACACGGGAATCAACGACGACGCGCGAATGGCGCGGATCTGCAGATCGGCGAACACCTGCGCGGCGGCGAGCATCACGCCCGTGAAGAGCACGGCCAGGATCAGGCGCCGCACCTGCCGCAACTCGAACGCAAACAGGACCAGCGGCGCCGTCAGGGCGATGTAGTGCCAGCGTGTGAGCATGGCTCCCACGACGTCCGCCGCCGCCGTGGCGTCCGGCGCCGCGCGAAAAGCGGCCGACGCCGCCAGCATCAGAAAGACAGCGCTGCCGAGCCAGACCGCCGCGATCAATCGTTGAATACGTTGCGTATTGCCTCCCCATATGGCGGCCGCAGCACGCCTCGCTCGGTGATGATGGCGGTGATGAGCCGTGCCGGCGTGACGTCGAACGCGGGATGCCGCACGCCGATGCCCGCTGGAGCCACCCGCGAGCCGTTGATGTCGGTGACTTCCTGCGCACTGCGCTCCTCGATCGGGATAAAGCTCCCATCGGGGCAGGCCGGATCGATCGTGGAGAGAGGCGCTGCCACGTAAAACGGCACCCCGTGCGCGTGCGCCAGGACGGCCACGGTGTAGGTCCCGATCTTGTTGGCGGCGTCTCCGTTGGCCGCGATCCGGTCGGCGCCGACGATCACGGCGTCGAACTGACCCTGCTGAAAAAAGTGCCCGGCCATGTTGTCGGTGATGAGCGTGACGTCGATGCCATCGCGCTGCAACTCCCAGGCGGTGAGCCGGGCGCCCTGCAGGTAGGGGCGGGTCTCGTCGGCGAAGACGGCCACACGCCGGCCGCTCTCGATGGCGGCGCGGATCACGCCCAGGGCCGTGCCGTAGCCGGCCGTGGCCAACGCGCCGGCGTTGCAGTGCGTGAGGATGGTCGAGCTCGGGCCGAGGAGCTCGGCGCCGAAGCGGCCCATGCGCTGATTGTTCGCTACATCGTCACGGTGAATGCGCTCGGCCTCCTCGCGCATCGCGCCGGGCTCATCCCCGCAGCCCAGGAGCCGGTCGACGGCCCAGGCCAGGTTCACGGCCGTGGGCCGCGCCGCCTTGAGAACCGTCGCCGCAGCCTGGAGATCCTCGCCGCGCGCGGCGGCCATGGCCATTCCGTAGGCCGCGGACACCCCGATGGCCGGTGCTCCGCGCACGACCATCGTGCGGATGGCGTCAGCCACTTCCGACGCCGTCCGGCAGGCGATCCACCTCTCCTCGCCGGGCAGCAGACGCTGGTCCAGGAGAGAAAGCGTCTGGCCATCCCACGACAGAGGCGTGACGTGCACGGACTTCGCAGTCGGATTCACGTCGATATACTAGTTGAGTGGCTGAGCGGTTGAGCGGCTGAGCTCCTCAGGGGCTCCAACGCTCAACAGCTCGGCGACGAAGTGGGGAGGCTGGTCTCATGGTCAAGGTAGGAGTGAACGGGTTCGGTCGCATCGGGCGCAACGTCGTCCGGGCTGCACTCGAGAGGAAGTACGACATTGAATTCGTGGCTGCGAACGACCTCACCGGTCCGGAGACGCTGGCCTATCTGCTCAAGTACGACTCGGTGCATCGGACCATCCCCAACGAGGTGCGCCACACCGAGAACAGCATCGTCATCGACGGCAAGGAGATGCGCGTCTTCTCCAACCCCGATCCGGCCGACATCCCCTGGGGCGACCTGGGCGTGGAGATCGTGGTCGAGTCCTCAGGACGCTTCACCACCCGGGACAAGGCCTCGCGGCACCTCAAGAAGGGCGTCGAGACCGTGATCATCTCCGCCCCCTCCAAGGACGCCGACGCCACCTTCTGCATCGGCGTGAACGACGGCGAATACGACCCGTCCAAGCACCAGATCATCTCCAACGCCTCGTGCACGACCAACTGTCTGGCGCCCGTGGCCAAGGTGCTCCATCAGCGGTTCGGCATCACCATGGGCATCATGACCACCATCCACTCCTACACGAACGACCAGGAGATCCTCGACCTCCCGCACAAGGACCTCCGTCGCGGGCGGGCCGCGGCGCTCTCCATGATCCCCACCAGCACGGGCGCGGCGCAGGCCGTGGGCCTGGTCCTGCCGGAGCTGAAAGGGAAGTTCGATGGCATTTCCGTCCGAGTCCCCACGCCGAACGTCTCCCTGGTCGACCTCACCTTCCACACCGAGAAGCCGACCGGCGTCGACGAGATCAACCAGGTCCTTCGCGACGCCGCACACGGCGACCTGAAAGGCATCCTCGACTACTCGGACGAGCAACTGGTCTCGGTCGACTTCAACCACAATCCCCACTCGTCCATCGTCGATACGACCTTCACCCGCTCCGTCAATCCGCAGATGCACAAGATCCTGGCGTGGTACGACAACGAGTGGGGCTACTCGAACCGCATCCTCGACCTGATCGTCCACGTGGCCCGGGTCAAGAAGGAGGCGCTGGCGACGCGGTGAGGGAAGAAGGAAGGATGAAGGCGGAAGGGTGCTTCGCTCCGGACGCCTCTCCCGCAGTGTTCATCCTTCATCTTCATCCTCAGCCTTTCCGGCAATCATGATCACCATTCGCAACATTGAGAGCCTCCCCATCCGCCAGGGCTCGCGCGTCTTCTACCGCGTCGACTACAACGTGCCGCTGGAAGGCTCACGCATCACCGACGCCACACGCATCGAAGAAACCCTGCCCACGTTGCGCTTTCTGCTGGAGCGCGCTGCGGCCATCGTCATCGCCAGCCATCTGGGCCGGCCGAAGGGTGCTCGCAACGAAAAGGACTCGCTCGCTCCGGTCCGCGAAAAACTGGCCGAGCTCCTCGGCATGGACGTGCAGTGGGCCGGCGACTGCGTCGGTCCGGAGGCCGAAGCCAAAGCCGCGGCACTACAGGGCGGCCAGGTGCTTCTGCTCGAGAACCTTCGCTTCCACGCGGGTGAGGAGAAGAACGATCCGGCGTTCGCCGCGGAGCTGCGCAAGCTCGCGGACGTCTACGTCAACGACGCGTTCGGCGCCTGCCATCGGGCTCACGGCTCCATCGAGGCGCTGCCGAAGCTGTTCGACGCCGGCCACAGCGCGGGCGGATTCCTGCTCGTGCGCGAGCTCGAGTTCCTGCAGAAAGTCACCAACATCGAGGAGCGGCCGTTCGTCGCGCTCATGGGCGGCGCGAAGATCGCCGGCAAGATCGAGCCGCTGGAAGCGCTGGTCAAGCTTGCCGACACCATCCTCATCGGCGGCGGCATGGCCAACACCTTCCTGGCCGCGCGCGGAGTCCCGATGGGCGGCTCGCTCGTCGACCACGACTCACTCGACGTCGCGCGCCGGATCATGGAGGGCGATCACCGCGCCGGGATCCTCCTGCCCGCCGACATGGTCACGGCCGACTCGCTCGACAACCCGACCGCGATCGACGAGGAAGCCGACGTCGCGGACGGCTTCGCGGAGAACGAGAAGGCCTTCGACATCGGTCCGAAGACCATCACCATGTTCGAGGCCGAGCTCCGCGACGCGAAGCTCATCTTCTGGAACGGCCCCATGGGCGTCTTCGAAAAGCCGGCCTTCGCGAAAGGAACGATGGCCATGGCCAAGGCGGTGGCTCTCGCGGGTGAAGCCGGAGCCATCACCGTCGTGGGCGGCGGCGAGTCGGTCGAAGCCATCAAGGCCTCCGGCTTCGCGGACAAGATCACACACATCTCCACCGGCGGCGGCGCCAGCCTCGAGTTCATCGCGGGCGAATCGCTGCCGGGCGTGGAGGTACTGCGGCAAGATGAAGGCGGAAGGTCCAAGGATGATGGATGATGGATAGCGCGGAAACTTTCTGACGACTCCGTCACCCTTCATCCTGCACTCTTCCAACATGGCTCAAGAGATCGAGATCAAATTCGCGCTGAAAGATCGCAACGCGCTCGTCCGCAAGCTGCACGAGATCGGCGCGCAGCGTCTCTACGCGGAGACCTTCGAGGACAACATCGTCCTCGACAAGCGCGGCGAGCTGCGCACCAAAGGGGTGCTGCTCCGCGTCCGCAAATTCGGCCGTTACGCCCTGGCCACCTACAAGGGGCCGGTGGCGTTCGACGGGACGGTCAAGACGCGCGAGGAAGTGCAGACCGGCGTGGAGAGCTTCGAGCTGGCCATCCAGCTCTTCGACTCCCTCGGCTACAAGCCGGTCTTCCGCTATCAGAAATACCGCGAGGTATGGCGCGTCCGCGACGTGGAAGTGGTCCTGGACCGCACTCCCATCGGCGACTACTTCGAGATCGAAGGCGCCCTGGACCTGATCCGCTCCCTGGCCGAGGAGCTGGGCATGAACGCCGAGCAGGGCATCCGCCAGAGTTACGCCGACCTCTACCGCCAGCACCGGCGCACCCGCGCCGATCTGCCCGAGAACATGGTGTTTCCTCCGGAGCAGTTGCCGTAGGCCCGCCTTTCGGTTGCTGGTTGCTGTGTTGCTGGTTGCTGGCGGCCAGCGCCGGCCGGACGCACTTCTTGCGAACAACCACCAGCAACCAGCAACCAGCAACCAGCAACACAGCAACAACACATGAGCGACCATCGGATGACCACCATATGAAAGGCATGATCCTCGCGGCCGGCTTCGGCACGCGTTTGCGCCCCGTCACGTATACCCTGCCCAAGCCGATGGTGCCGCTGTGCAACCGGCCCCTGGTGGCCTGGGCGGTGGAATCGTTCCTGGCCGCGGACGTGCGCGAGCTGGTGATCAACCTCCATCACCTTCCTGAGCCGATCGAGCGGTATCTGCGTGCCCAATACACCGCTCAGGCGGAGCTGCATTTCTCCTTCGAAGAACAGATCCTCGGTACAGGCGGCGCGATCCGCAGAGTGCGCTCCCTGCTCGAGCACGACGAAGCCTTCTTCCTGGTGAACGGCGACACCGTGCAGTTCCCGCGCTGGTCCGCGCTCCGCGAGGCCCTCGGCGACAACCTGGCGGCGCTCACCCTGCGCCACCCGCCCACACACGACCGCTTCACTCCGGTCTATCTCGATGGCGGACAGGTGACCGGTTTCGGCAGCGGTCGCGGGGACGCGCTGATGTTCGCAGGCTCGCACTTCATCCACTCACGGATCTTCCGGCACCTGCCCGAGGAGGAGGAGTTCGGAATCGTCGACCGCGTCTATCAGCCGCTCCTGGCCGCAGGCACCGAGACCCTCGGCGGCGTGATCGACGAAGAGCCGCTCTGGTTCGACATCGGCACCCCACAACGCTACCTCTCCGCGTCGCAGGCGATGCTCGAGGCCATGGTCCGCGGTGAGCTCACGCCGCCGGACGGCTCGCACGTCGAAGGCGACTCCCTCGTCCACCACTCCGCGCGCGGTGCCTCGTCCCGCTCCATCCTCGGCGAGCGCACCGTCCTCCACGGCGAGGTGCGCGACAGCATCGTCTGGGACGACTGCACGATCGACGGCACACTCGATCGCTGCATCGTCGCCCATGGCGTCCACGTCGAAGGCAACCATCGCGACGAGCTCATCACACGCGATGCCCCACCAGTCGCGCTCCGCGCCTGACGCCGGGGAGCCTTTGTGGAGCGGTGGACTTTAGTCCACCGGGCACTCGCGACGCGTGCGCCGAAGCCGGGGTGAGGCACTCGGGACGTCCGTGTCGGGAGCCGCGTCCTGTGACGCCGCCGCGACGGCAGAGGGGAGTGTCTCGCAAGAGCCTGGCAGGCTAAAGCCTACCGCTCCACAGGCACGCCTCCCTCCCGACCCCGCGCAAGGTTGCCTCAGCCGACCGCACGTCCAACAAGGCCTGGGAGCCTGCGCACCAGTATGTTTTCGCGAGGACGCACCGACGGAGCGACCGCACGTGCCCAAGGCTAGGCCAACCAGCGCAGCCGTACCGGCCCGGCCCGGCCCGGCGTGGGTGTACCATCACGCAATCCCATGGACCTCGTCGATCCGCAAGCTGCGCGGAGACGTGTCATCACGGTCTTCCTCATTCAAGGCCTGGCTGGACTGCTGGTCATGGTCTGGCTCACCTGGCTGCGTCACGATCAGACCGCGGCCGTGCTGCGGACCCTCGGCAGTGACGCGCCGATCCTGATCGCCATCTTCGTCGTCTTTGCCACCGCCCTGGCTCTGCTCAAATTCGAGCTCACCAACCTCGTCTACGTGGCCCTGGTCATCACCGCGTACATGGCCATGTTTCCGCTGCTCGGAATGGTGTTGTCGTCGTGGATCGCGGTGGGAGTTTCGCTCGGCACGCGGCTCCTCTCGCTCCTGCAGATCGGTCCGGCCAGGATCGCCCGGCAGGATCCGGTCACCGACTACGTCAAGGCCTTCGGCCTCTTCGGCACCTACGGCATCCCCGTCGTCGTGGCCTCCACCGTCTACGAGTATCTCGGTGGCCGCTTTCCGGTCATGGACTCCACGCCCGCCAGCGCGACGCGCATCATCGCCGGAGGCGCCGCGCTCATCGTCATGAACAGTCTGCTGATGTTCTGGCCCCAGCGCGCGTATGGCTACTCCATCGAGAAGATCTTCAAGCTCTACCTCGTCGACGCGGGCATTTCTTTCGTGGCGCTTCCGTACGCGGTGGTGACGTCGCTCTCCTTCCCCACCATGGGCTGGGGCGGCGTGGTCGCCCTCGCCTTCACCGGAACGGTGGCCAACTACATCGCCCGCAAGCTCGCGCTGACGCGGTCGAAGACCAACGACCTGCTCAGCCGCCTGGCCTCGCTCACGAACATCGGCAAGACCATCTCCCTGCGCACCACCAAGGACGAGCTGCTGACGGCCATCTACACCGAGTGCCGCACAGCCATCGACTGCTCCTGGTTCAGCATCGCCCTCCTCGACGAGAACACCACCGAGCTGGCCTTCGAGCTGGACGTGCGCGACGGCGCGCTGCTTCCGAAAGAGCGGCTGCCGCTCGGTGAGGGTCTGAACTCGTGGGTGGTGAACCATCACCAGCCTCTCCTCCTCGGGAGCACCGCCGAGGAGCGGCGTTTCGGGGTGAAGTCGGTGAAGGACACCAAGCAGTCCGAGTCGTGGCTGGGCGTACCGATGATCGCACGCGACCGGGTGATCGGCGTGATCGCCGTGGAGAGCCGCCGCAAGAACGCCTTCACTGCGGACGATCTGATCCTGCTGACGGCCATCGCCAATCAGGCCGCGGTGGCCATCGAAAACGCCTACCTCTACCGCGACCTGGAGGGCTTGACGTACGCCCTCGAGCAGCGCGTCACCGAGCGCACCAACGAATTGCGAGAGGCCAACCTGCGCCTGCTGGCCGCGGACCGCTCCAAGAACCAGTTCCTGGCCAACATGTCCCACGAGCTGCGCACGCCGCTGAACTCCATCATCGGTTTCTCCAGCGTGCTCTTCGAGGCCACCCGCGGTGCGATCTCGCCGCGGCTGCACCGCTTCCTCGAAAACATCCACACGGCAGGAAATCACCTCCTGGAGCTGATCAACGACATCCTCGACCTCTCGAAGATCGAGGCCGGAAAGATGGAGCTGCGCGCGGACCTGTTCGATCTGCACGAGACCATCGCCGCGGTGGAGCGGGTCATGAAAGGGGTCTCGGCCCAGGCCCGCGTGCAGATCGTGTCGAAGATCGATGGCGCCCTGCCCGAGGTCCGGCTGGACGAGGGCCGTCTCAAGCAGATCCTGTTCAATCTCCTTTCCAATGCCGTGAAGTTCTCCCCGCCGGACAGCCTGGTGGCCATCACCTGCAAGCGCACGGCGGCCGCGGACTCGCCCCTGGAGATCGACACGGTGCGCATCGACGTCACGGACCAGGGCATCGGCATTCCGGCCGACGAGCTGCAGCGCATTTTCGACGAGTTCTATCAGACCGAGGACGGCCGGCGCGCGCGCAAGGGAACGGGGCTGGGCTTGTCCCTGACCCGCAACTTCGTCGAGCTGCACCATGGCCGCATCGAAGTGCAGTCCAAACCCGGCACAGGCTCCACCTTCACCCTCTACCTCCCGCTCGACTACGTCGAAGCGACCGCCCCCGGCCGCGCGGAGGTCCTTCGCGCCGCGCCGCTCTGACGCTCATCCCGCAGTCTCGGAATGGGACCGGTGCCCGAGACGTTGGCCTCGGCTGCTGCGGATCAGACGACCCTTCATCGTCCGCGCACAATCGCCAGAGACAAAAGAGGAACCAGATGTCCAATCGTACGTTCACCATCATCAAGCCGGACTCCGTGCGCAAGGGAAACTTCGGAAAGATCATCAGCCGCATCGAGGAAACGGGCTTTCGCGTCCTGGGCGTCAAGAAGATCGCCCTCTCGCAGCGCCAGGCCGAAGCCTTCTACGCCGTCCATAGCGCGCGTCCGTTCTACGGCAGCCTCGTCGAGTACATGACCTCCGGCCCTGTCTACGTGGCCGCGCTCGAAGGAGACAACGCGGTGGCCAGCCTCCGCAAGCTCATGGGCGCCACCGATCCTGTGAAGGCCGATGCCGGCACGATCCGCAAGGACTTCGGCGAGTCGATCGAACAGAACGCCATCCACGGCTCCGACTCCGACGAGAACGCCAACACCGAGATCGCGTTCTTCTTCGCGGAGAGCGAGCTCCTCTAAGGCAGGGAACCGTTCACCACAGAGACACAGAGACACAGAGGTTTTGCACATAAGAGTCGGTAGTTCGCAGTCGGCAGGACGTTGATGTTCCCGTGGGCGGTTGGGTCTCCTGCGAACTGCTCACTGCCGACTTTGGGTGCAAAGCCTCCTCTGCGTCTCTGTGCCTCTGTGGTGAATCCCTCGGTTGAACGCGCCGATCGCTGAAAGAGCTAC
>JBDTOZ010000078.1:0-2590 GCA_039932995.1 Acidobacteriota bacterium
GTCGTCGAGTCGTCGAGTCGTCGAGGCTCACAGTCTCATAGGTGCATGTGCCACGAGCCTCTATGAGACTGTGAGCCTATGAACCCATGAGACTCCTCGGCTCGACGACTCGACGACTTGAAGACTCGACGACTCGAAGATAGGCGACTCGAAGATAGGCGACTCGAAGGCAGGCGACTCGAAGACAGGCGACTCGAAGACAGGCGGCCCGACGAGGGAAGCCGACCTCCAACCGAATAGAATGCCCGCGGTGCCTACCGTCCGCGCTTTGGTCATAGACGACTCCGCGTACAACCGCGTCACGCTGACGCGGATGCTGGAGACCGATCCGCGCATCAAGGTCGTGGCGACGGCGGTCAACGGCGAGGATGGGATCAAGCAGGTCATGAAACATCGGCCGGACGTGGTCACGCTCGACCTGGAGATGCCGATCATGGACGGCTTCGCATTCCTGCGGTGGCTGATGGCCAGTCTGCCGACACCCGTGATCGCCGTCTCGTCGAAATCGAGCGATCGTAGCGTCTTCAAAGCCCTCGAGCTGGGAGCCCTGGATTTCATCGGCAAGCCCGGAGGGCGCGTCTCTCCGCGGCTCGAGGAGATCCAGCGCGACCTCATCGCCAAAGTCCTCCAGATCGCGGACCTGAGCATGGAGAACCTGCGACGGCGTGTGGAAGAGGAGGAGTCGGTTCCTCCCGCGCCGGCGATCCCCACCGGGAACTGCCCGGCCGACCTGATCGTGATCGGCTGCTCCACCGGCGGTCCTCCCGCACTCCAACACGTCTTTCAAGGACTGCCGCTCCTGCCGGTGGCATTCTTCGTCGCGCAACACATGCCTCCCACGTTCACGCGCCTCTTCGCGGAGCGGGTGAACAAGCTCACGCCTTTCGAAGTGAAAGAAGCGTCTCATGGGGAGATCCTCGTTCCCGGCACGGTCTACGTCGCGCCGGGAGGGATGCAGAGCGAAGTGCGTCGTGTGCCGGAAGGGCTGCAGGCGCGGGTGTTCGCGGCCACGGGCAGTGATCTCTACTCTCCCTCGGTGGACCGGCTCTTTCGCAGCGCCAGTGAGGCCTGCCGCGAGCGGCTGGTGGCCGTGATCATGACCGGCATGGGCGACGACGGAGCCGAGGCCATGCGCGTGGTCCGCGCCAACGGGGGCCGGACCATCGCCGAATCCATCGAGAGCGCAATCATCTTCGGGATGCCCGCCGAAGCCATCAAGACCGGGGCCATCGACGAAGTGCTGTCGCTCTACGAGATTCCGCGCGCGCTCAAGCGATTCTGCCAGGGGTGAGTTGGGGAAAGATCGCAACCGGAGACTCGCCGCGTTTCCTGTGCTACTCTCTCGCCGTCTGCGCAGGTCCGAGAGAAATGAGCGAAGAACAGAGGGCTGAGAAGTTCCTGGAGATCTTCAACAAGGGCAAGGAGTTCACGGAGGAACTGCTCCGTGAAAACCAGCGTCTCCGCTACCGGATTGCCTCCATCGAGACCGAGGGGATTGCGCCCGAAGAGGCGCAGCGGCTGAAGGAACAGATCGCGCAGCTCACCGAGGAGAATCGCCGCATCCAGCAGCGTTTCCGCGAGGTCGAGGAAGAGAACAAGGACTTCGCCAACCGCTACATCGAGATCGAAGAGCAGAACAACAACCTGGCCAACCTCTACGTGGCCAGCTACCAGTTGCACTCGACCCTCGACTTCCGCGAAGTGATTCAGATCGTCCAGGAGATCGTGATCAACCTCATCGGCGCGGAGGCCTTCGGGATCCTCCTCTTGGACGAGAAGACCAACGAGCTCAAGACCATCGCCTTCGAGGGCGAGGACGTCATGCCCGGGCTGGCCAAGATCTCAACGCGGCTGGGCGAAGGCGTGCTCGGTACCGTGGCCAAGACGGGGGAGAGCTACTACGTCAACCAGGATGTCGAGGGTGGCGCGGTCACCATCGACAAGCCGCTGGCGGCCGTCCCCCTCAAGATCAAAGAGCACGTCATCGGTCTGATCGTCATCTATCGTCTGCTGCAACAGAAGGACGCCTTTTCCGCGGTCGATTACGAGCTGTTCTCGCTGCTCGCCGCGCACGCGGCGACGGCCATCTTCTCGTCGAAGCTCTATTCGCAGTCCGAGCGGAAGCTGAACACCATTCAGAGCTTCCTCGATCTGCTCACAACGTCCGGTTGAGTACTTAGAGAGGGCTGAACACTCGTGGGCATGGAGAACGCGAATTTTCTGGTCGTCGAGGACTCGCCGACCATGCGGCAGTTGATCTCGTTTTCGCTGAAGCGATTCAAGAACGCGAAGATCATCGAAGCCGTCGATGGCGTGGACGCGCTCAAGAAGCTGTCCGGCCCGGAGAAGATCGACCTGATCCTCACCGACATCAACATGCCGGTGATGGACGGCCTCAAGCTGGTCTCCCTGGTCCGCCAGAACGCTCAGCTCAAAAACATCCCCATCATCATCATCACCACCGAGGGGGCCGAAGAGGATCGCGAGCGTGGCCTGGCCCTCGGCGCCAACGCCTACATCTCCAAGCCCATCCAATCCTCCCACCTGATCAAGACCATCTCCGAACTGCTCTCGGTCTGAGTGCGTCTTC
>JBDTOZ010000079.1:0-2787 GCA_039932995.1 Acidobacteriota bacterium
TGCCGTACGTGCCTAAGGCTATGCCAACCAGCGCTGCCGGCCGTGCCGGCTAGCCCTTACTTTTTGCGGCAGAGCCGGAGGTTCGTCCTCGTGGCCCGCACGATGGGCGCGCGCATCTCCGCGTCCGCGGGAGGGAGGTTCTGGGCAAGCTCGTCGTCGGTCCGTTCCGCCTCTTCGACCCACGGCTCCAGCACGGCACGACAGCCCGCCAGGTCTCCGAGCTTGTGCAGCGTCACGGCGACGTCATTGCGAATCCATCCGTCCGTCCACGGATCGAGTGAGCGCTCGCAAACAGTCAGCAGGGGCTCGAGCTTCGCGCGCGCGGCGGTGAACTTGCGCGCGTCGTAGAGTTGCTTGAACGTCTTGCGCGTCGCGGCGATCGCTTTCGCCGTACACGCCGGCGGCAACGGCAGGTAGGTTCCGTCGAAACCCGCCCGTGCCCCGCAATAGTCACGGCAGGAGTCGGCCTGCACCTCGATCCCTTCCGCCAGCGGCATCAGGGTCACCAGGCACGGCTCGTCCTCGGACGATCCTTCCAGAGTGGCCTTGCCTCCGTGCAGTTCCCCTTCGACCGAACAGCTGTGCCCATTGGCGCCGACCGATTCGATGCTGAAGAAGAGCACACCGCCCTTCCCTTGCTTCAGGACCAGGTTGCCCCATCCCCCTTCCGTCTCATATTCGCCCGGCACCAGCTTCAAGTTCGCGCCCTGTGCGGTCAGCGTAATGGAGAAGAGGAGAGCGGCAGCGCAAAGCGCGACCCGTGATTTCAACATGTGGAGTGGACCTCGCGCAGCATTGTACGGTGGGAAGGAAAGTGCGGCGAGGATGCGGCTCCACGACCGCAAAAGACCTTCATGCAAACTGTTATGTGCCGTATGAGATCGGCATCAACTGCATGTCGGCCTTCCGTACGTCGCAGACGAAGGCGGGGCTCATCGCGCCGAGGGTTCGCCGGTTCGGACCCGTTCCGTCACAGGAGTGACAGAACTCCCGCGCTGCTCGCGGCTAAGATCCGTCGCATGCGACGCTTTCTGCTCGTTCTGACGTTCGTCCTGGCCCTGCCGCTCGCGGCCATCGAGCCAACGGTCATCACCATCGAGTCGAAGGTCCTGGGCGAGACGCGCACGATCCTCGTGCGGACGCCGGCGTCGTATGCCGCGGGCGGTGCCCGCTATCCGGTGCTCTACCTGACCGACGGCGATCGCCAGCTCGAGCACACGGCCGCGACGATGGACTTCCTGGCGCGCGAGGGACGGATGCCCGAGGCCATCGCCGTGGGGATTCTGAACACGGATCGCACGCGCGACCTCACGCCTACGCACGTGGAAGAGTCCATGTTCGGAACGCAGCGGTTCCGCGCGCCGACCAGCGGTGGAGCCGGCAAGTTCCTGCAGTTCCTCGAGACGGAAGTGATCCCTCTCGTAGAGAGCCGGTATCGCACGCTGCCCTATCGCGTCTTTGCCGGCCACTCCTTCGGCGGCCTGTTCGCCATGCATGTGTTCGCGTCGAAGCCGAAGCTGTTCAACGCCGTTCTGGCCGTGAGTCCCACGCTCACCTGGGACAACCATTACGTCCTGCGGAGCATGACCGAGCTCGTGAAGTCGAACAAGGAGCTCAATCGGACCCTCGTCGTCACGGTGGGCAACGAAGGCCCAGAGCTCGATCGCGAGCTGGCCGCTCTGCGCACATTGTTGGAGAAGAGCGCGCCCAAGGGGCTGGAGTGGACGCTGCAGTCCTTCGCCGATGAAGACCACGGCTCGGTGGTCATGCCCAGTCATTACCTCGGGCTGCGCAAGATCTTCGCGCCCTGGCGCTTCGCGCTCGACCCGGCCGCCGATCCGCGGACGGTCTACCCGCGCGCCAAAGCGCATTACGCGGCGCTCACCGAGCGCGCCGGCTACACGATCGCCATCCCCGAGGCCACCGCCAATCGAATCGGCTACAGCCTGCTCCAGGCCGGGCATCACGCCGAAGCCATCGCAGTGTTCAAAGCCAACAGCGAGGCCTATCCCGATTCCCCGAACGTCTATGACTCGCTGGGCGAGAGTTACGAGCACGCCGGCGACACGGACCGCGCCCGGGAGAGCTACGAGCGCGCATGGACCAAGGGGAAGGAGCGCAACGATCCGAACACGGAAGTGTTCAAGCGGAACCTGGACCGGCTGACGAAGTAACAAGGGCCCTCGGCCTTCGGGCCGAGGCGTAAACCCTCACCGCCGCCGGTGACGCAGCTCTTCGGCGAGGGTGGCGTGCTGCAGGAGCCGGGCGCCGACGCTGCGGCAAACGGTATCGCAGAGGTCGAAGACGGTCGGGTCGGTGATCGAGTAGTAGACGGTGTTGCCCTCCTGCCGCCGTCCCACCAGCCCCGCGTCCTGGAGGATGCGCAGGTGTTTGGAGACGTTGGGCTGGGTGGAGCCGACGCCGGAGACGAGCTCGGTCACGTTCCGTTCGCCTTCCTGCAACGCCTGCAGAAGGGCAATGCGCACGGGCTCTCCGAGGATGCGAAAGCGGGCCGCCACCAGGGCGATGGCCTGATCCGACAACGCCTCGCGCTTGCGCTTGGTGGCTGCCATGGACTTCATCTTACCGTCTCCTCTCTCGCCGAGCCTTCATGATCGGCACGACTTGACTATATGAGTATATGGTCATATAGTGCTCGCCAGCAAGGAGATTCTCATGACTGTCGAACGTTCCCTCCGTCTCATCGCCGGCCTGGTGACCCTGATCTCGCTGGCCCTGGGGGCCTGGGTCAGCCCCTGGTTCTTTCTCCTGACCGCCTTCGTCGGT
>JBDTOZ010000080.1:0-2432 GCA_039932995.1 Acidobacteriota bacterium
GTCGGTTTCGTTCCCACGATGGGATTCCTGCATGAGGGGCACCTCTCGCTGATCGAGGTGGCGCGCCGGGCGGGGGCCACGTTCATCGCCGTCTCGATCTTCGTCAATCCGACGCAGTTCGGCCCGAACGACGACTTCACGCGTTACCCGCGCGACGAGCAGCGCGATCGCGAGCTGCTCGAGCGTGCCGGCGTCGATCTCCTGTTCCTGCCTCCGGTGGAGGTGATGTATCCGTTCGGGAGCGCCACCTCGGTGGTGGTGGGAGGGGTGGCCGAACCGCTGGAAGGGCAGCGTCGTCCGGGACACTTCAGCGGCGTGGCCACAGTGGTGGCGAAGCTGTTCCACATCGTGCAACCGGACCTGGCCGCGTTTGGACGCAAGGATGCGCAACAGTGTGCCGTGATCGAGCAGATGGTGCGGGACCTGAACATCCCCGTACGCCTGGTGTTCGGCGAGACCCTGCGCGAGCACGACCGGCTGGCCATGTCTTCGCGCAATACGTATCTCTCCGCACCCGAGCGCGCGAAGGCCCCGGTTCTCCATCGGGCACTGCGGGCCGGCGAGGACGCGATCACGCAGGGCGCCGGCGATGTGACTGCGATCGAAACGCTGATGCATGGCGTCATCGCCGAGGAGGGAGGGGTGGACGTCGACTACCTCGTCGTCGTCGATCCGTCCACGTTCGAGCCCCCGCGAGACTTCTCACGCGAAGTGCTGCTGGCCGGCGCCGTGCGCATCGGACGGACGCGCCTCATCGACAACGTGCGCGTGGCGCCCCCCGGGGGACGTTCACCACAGAGGCACAGAGACACAGAGACAGCGTAGCCACAACCAAAGCCGCCGTAGGCGGCGTCGTGAAAATCTGTCTTTCTCCGTGTCTCTGTGCCTCTGTGGTGAAACGTCCCCTCGGGGGTGATCACCCGCGTCCGAAGTCGATGAAACCGCGCTCCGGATCGGTGTCGAGGAGTTTCACGCGAACGCGGTCGCCGATGTCGAGGCCCTGGAAGCCGCGCACGAGCTTTCCTTCGATGGGCGGATGGAAAATGCGCACCCAGGTTCCTTTGGCCGAGGCTCCGGTGACGATGCCGTCGAAGTGCTCCCCTTTGCGGCCGGTGAGCATCAACGCGGCCGCGGCCTTGCGGACCATGCGCTCGACCTTGTTGGCGGCGTCCTCCTGCCCGGTGCAATGTGCGGCCAGTTCGTCGAGCTCATCGATGGTGTACGGGAGCTTCCTGCCCTGCAGGGCGGCTTTCACGAGACGGTGCGTGATCAGGTCGGGGTAGCGGCGGTTGGGAGCCGTGGAGTGCGTATAGTCCTTCACGGCCAGCCCGAAGTGGCCGGTGGGCTGGTCTCCCGGCTCCTCCACGACATATTCGCCGGCGCCCATGGCCTTCACGATCGAGAGGGACAGATCGGGAAAACGGATCGGATCGCGTTTCCGCTGACGGGTGAGGAACTGCTCGAGGGCCACCGCATCCGGATCGGGAGGCAACCGCTCCCCGAGCTCCTCGGCGATCTTCTCGATGCGGTCCCAGCGCTCCGGGGAGCGCACCACGCGGCGGATGCTGGGGAACCCCTTGCCTGAGAGAAAGCGCGCCGTCGTGCCGTTCGCGGCGATCATGAAGTCCTCGATGAGCAGGCGGGCATTGTTGCGGCTGGCCTGTTTCAGGTCGACGACCTGTCCGTCGACGAAGACCGGCCGGGCCTCGATGGTCTCCAGGTCGAGCGCGCCGTGCTCGTGGCGGAGCTGCCGCATGCGGTCCGCGACGCCGTCCTGCAGGCGGAGGTTCTCGGCCAGGCCTTCCACGCGACTGACCTTCTCCGGCTCCTCGTCCTTGCCGTCCAGCCAGGCCGCAACGCGGTCATAGGCGAGCTTGGCCTTGTTGTGGACG
Organism: Acidobacteriota bacterium; assembly: GCA_039932995.1. Taxonomy (GTDB): domain Bacteria; phylum Acidobacteriota; class Thermoanaerobaculia; order Gp7-AA8; family Gp7-AA8; genus QHVT01. The sequence continues at coordinate 1,893 of JBDTOZ010000080.1, forward strand.
AGTGCGCGATAGACGCTCTCCTGCGCAACGGAACCGTCCTCGTGGATGGTGATGTCGATGACCATGGCCAGGCGGTCTTCGCCCTCGTTGAGCGACGTGAGGTCGGTGGAGAGTTTCTCCGGCAGCATCGGGAAGACCTTTGCCGCCGTGTAGACGGAGGTGGTGTTCGTGCGGGCGTGCGCGTCGATGGGTGTGCCCTTGCGCACCAGAGCATCGACGTCCGCGACCGCGATGAGGATGCGCGTGTCGCCGTCGCCGCGGTCCTCGGCCCAGGTGAGCTGGTCGAGATCGCGGGAGTCGTCGTTGTCGATCGAGCACCAGGGCAGATCGCGCAAATCGCGAACCTGGGCATCGTCGTCGCGGGCCGGCGCATCGATCCCGTCGAGCTGCCGCTGGACGGCAGGCTCGAACGCCGGCAGGAGTCCCTGATCGGCCATGGCCTGCTGCGCGATCTCGTCGAGAAGTGTTTCGTGCTTGCGATTCATGGCCGCTGACGGTATCACCAGTGCGATGCATCTCGCTCCCGCCGGTGACCGCGCC
>JBDTOZ010000081.1:0-1596 GCA_039932995.1 Acidobacteriota bacterium
TTCATCTTCAATTCGGGAAGCGGCACGGCGCCGATCAGTCGAACCTCTCCGCCGATCTCCGGGGGTGGAGACGTCGTGCAGGAGTGGGGCGTCGTTCGTTCCTCGTTCAAGCAGGAGCTCGTGCTGCCGGGCGTGGCCCGATTGCCCGGAGCCTTCAACTCCTACTGGAAGAGTGACGTCGTCGTCTACAACCCGACGAACGAGTCCCAGGACGTCACTTTCAAATTCGCATCGCTGAACGAACCCAGTGAATCGGCGGACCTGCTCACGAAGAAGATCACCCTGGCGCCGCGGGAGATTCGCGTCATCGAAGACGCGCTCTTCGAGCTGTTCGGTCTCGAGACCGGCGGCGGATCGCTGCACATCGAGCCGTCCGTCGGCGTCTCGGCGACGGGGCGCACCTACACGAGCGCCGGCCAGGGCACGTTCGGGTTCAGCATGGCCGCCCTCGATTCCTTCACCGCCGCCGGCAGCCGGTTCCCGCTCTCGTTCGCGGGAGCATTTCCCGGGGCCGGTTTCCGCACGAACATCCTGGTCACCGCCCCGCGTGGATTGACGGCGGGGGCGCGCGTGCAGGCCTACGGGATTTCGGGAGAGATCGGCGCCTCGGACGTTTCTCTCGCGACGGCCGGCAGCGGGGTGCTGCAGATCAACCTCGACAGCATCCTCAACCTGACCAGCAACCAGGAGGGCGGTCTGGTCGTCCGTCCGACGCGCGGGTTCGTCATTCCGGCCGTGGTGGCCATCGACAACATCACCAACGATCCCACCTACTTCCCCCCCGATCTGCCGTCGCCGCTGGTGCGCACCATTCCCGTGGTCGGCCATCTCGACGGCGCGAACAACTCGAAGTTCCGCAGCGACATCTATCTGCTCAACCTCTCCTCGACCGTGCAGAACGTGACCCTCGAGGCCAAGCAGTGGGACACCAGCCAGCCTCCCAAGTCGGTCACGTTCACGCTGCTGCCCAACGAGGACCGCGTCATTCGCGACGTGCTTCCACGCCTGTTCCAGATGACCGGCCTGGCCCGGCTGCGCTACCAATCCAACGGCGGCGATGGCGAAGGCGTACGTGTCACGTCACGCACCTACAACCTCCTCGAGAACGGCGGCACCCTGGGCTGTCTCATTCCGCCGCTCAACAGCTTCCAGTCCGCGGCGTCCGGCGAGTCCCTGGAGATCCTCGGTGTGGTGGGCGGCGCCGGATTCCGAGCCAACATCGGCCTCGTGGAGCTCTCTCCCTTCCCCAGCAGTCAGACCACCAACGTGCGCATCGAGATCGTCGACGACCATGGCACGACCATCGACTCGTTCCAGGTCACCCTCCCGGCGGCAGGCGGCATGCAGATCAACAACATCTTCGCCGCGCGCGGATTGACCGCACCGGCGGCCGCCCTCATTCGCATCAAGCCGTCCGGTCCCGGCCTCATCGGCGCCTACGCCACACTCACCGACAACACCACCAACGATCCATCGTTCCTGGCCGCCAGTCTGGGAGCACAGGAGTAACGTGTCACCCGCTCACGCGGGCTCATTCACAAAACAAAGTCCACCGCGGGCAGGATGCCCGCGGCCCCTTACCGGAGTGCCTTGGCG
>JBDTOZ010000082.1:0-1876 GCA_039932995.1 Acidobacteriota bacterium
GCCACGCCTCCGGCGTGAAACCCGATGGCAAAATGCTTCTACCGCGCAGACTCCTGCCCTGGGCACGTGCAGTCGCTCCGTCGGTGCGTCCTCACAACACTTTTTCGACGTCCATTGCACTGGCCTTTCCTGCGGCGACCCAGGCGAAGCGGGTGAGCAGCGAACCGGCCAGGGTGGCCGCGGCGGCGGCTTTGCGTTTGCCGAGGAGTCGCAGCAGAAAGGGCACCGGGCCGGCAAGCACGCTGGCGATGGTGTCGTGCTTCTGCAGGGCGAACCCGGCGGTCGACTCGAACAGAGCGGCGCCGAGGCCGAGGGCCTGCAGCGACGCATCGCGGTGACCGCGCAACTCCAGCAGGGCCACCGCGGATCCGAGAGCCGACGCACCAAAGTGCGCGGGCAGCGTCCGCACATGTTCCTTCCAGACGGGATTGGCGGTCGCGCCGAGGAGCACTCCTGTATAGGTCGACATCACCAGACCGGTCAGGGCGGCCACGGTGGCCGCGGCATCGCGAAGCGGCTTGCCGGGCATCACCAGGGCCGCCGTGGTGGCACCTCCGAAGACGGCCACGGTCCAGGCGCCGACGGACATCGGAGACTGCGGTTTGAAGACGCGCAGCATGTTCAGAAAGCGCTCCGGCCGGCCGAGGTCCGCGATGAGCAGCGGAGCGGAGAGCACCGCCCCGGCAGCGGCGATCCAGCGAGCATCGCGCACCAGACTGGCGTCGGCGCCCCCGATCTGCGCAGTCAACGCCAGCACCGCCGACGCCCCCGCCGCGCCCCCGACAAAAAAGTACGCCGGCACTTCCCACGTCCAGACCGGCGGCTTGAGTAACGGGAGGTCGTAGTAAGAGGGCAATCCTGGCTCCTTCGAATTGAAAATTGAAAATTGAAAATTGAAAAAGTGAAAGGCCAACGCGTCCTGAGTTTTTCAATCTTCAATTCCGCCTCTTCTCTCGCCGCCGAACGCGAACGACAACGCGCCTATCGCTCCTTCGGAATCGAAGCCGAAAAACTGCACGAGTTGGCCTTTCACTTTTCCAATTTTCAATTTTCAATTTTCAATTTCCTGCTCCCCTTGCCGCCGAACGCGAACGACAGCAACGCGCCAACCGCGATCGCCGCCGCCGCGGCGCCGGCCGCGCTCCACGCCGGGCGCAACAGCGTCGTCGGGACCTCGGGGGCACGCGGCAGGTTGTATTGGCGCTCGTCCCCGCGCACGATGAAGACCGAGTGCGTGCCCCCGACCGAGGTCTCCTTCGGGTTCCAGATTTTGGCGTCGGTCATCCCCGCATCGTGAAGCTTGGCGATGCGCAGATCGGCCACACGCTCCATCTCCTCGAGATCGCCGAACAGGATGGAGCCTGTGGGACAGGCGGTGGCGCACGCGGGCTGCAAGCCTTCTTTCTGACGGTCGTAGCAGAACGTGCACTTGAAGGCTCGCCCATCCGTCGGACGGCGGTCGACCACTCCGAACGGACAGGTCACCACGCAATACCCGCAGCCGTTGCAGATGTCGGGCTGGATGTACACGCCTCCGAACTCGGTGCGGATGATCGAGCCGGTGGGACAGGCCTCCAGACAGCCCGCGTTCTCGCAGTGCTTGCACACGTCGGACGAGAACAGCCACGTCATCACCTGTGGCGCGTTCCCGCCCGAGCCGATGGTGGTGTCGTGCTCGACGAACTTCACGTGACGCCACGTCGAATGCCCCAGGCCCACCGTGTTGTCGTAGGAGTTGCCCGAGAACGTGTAGCCGTCGCTGGGAACGTCGTTCCACTCTTTGCACGCCACTTCACACGCCTTGCATCCGATGCAGAGGGTGGAGTCGGTGAGAAATCCTGTGACGGTCATTTTCTAGTCTTCGAGTCTTCGAGTC
>JBDTOZ010000083.1:0-9344 GCA_039932995.1 Acidobacteriota bacterium
GGCGCGACATTGTGGCGACCGCCTTCGCGGCCGCGTTTAGAATCGAATCTCGTTTTCCCCGGGCCGAGCCCGGGGCTAGATTGTTCGACGCGCCTTCGCGCGTCACCGGTGGACTAAAAGTCCACCGCTCCACAGAGGCTCGCCGGAGCGTCCTCAGGCAATGAAACTTCAGATGTGATGCTCGATAGGGAGCGCTAGAGTACCCGTATGAAGCCGACACTTTCCGCCGTGGCTCTGTCTCTCTTGACCTCGCTCGTCATGCACGGACAGGGCGTCAGCGCCCCTCCGCCCCCTCCTCCCCCGCTCACGGAAACGCAGGTTCTCGTCGCTGGACAGAATGTGATCATCGTCAGCGGGACCGGCTCGGTGGCGCTGGCGCCGGACGTGGTGTCGATCGATCTGGGCGTCTCCACGAGCGGCCCCACCGTGCGGAAGATCGTCGATGAGAACAAGGCCAAAGTGGCCAGGATCGTGGCCATCCTGAAGACCAAGGGCGTGCGGCCGGAACAGATCAAGACCTCCAGGTTCGACCTGCGTCCCGTCGAGAGAGAGGGCGTGCGTACCGGCTACGAGGTGTCGAACACGGTCGGAGTCTCCTCCAGACAGGTGGCCGACGTGGGGGCGCTCCTCGACGCCGCGATCGATTCAGGAGCCAACGAGATCCGAGGGGCCCGAGTTCGGAGTGGATGACGAGAAGGTCGTTCAGGATCGTTGCCTCACGGAAGCGTTCGGTGACGCCAAGGCCAAAGCCACGAAACTCGCCCAACTCTCCTCCCGAGGCCTGGGTCGAGTGATTGCCGTCACCGACGGCAGCTCCTCACCCTTCGAATTGAAACACCGCTCCGGAGTGGAAGGCGGCGTGCTGGGTGGCCTGACCATCGAGCCTGGCGTGCACACGGTCGAGTGCGGAGTGACCGTGGCCTTCGAGCTGCAGTAGGGACTTCGTGGTCGCCTGATCGCGTCTCTAGCCTCAACAAGGTGCGCGATCACACTTGGTTCATTGTTGACCGCCGGGCTCCGATGGCTTTACGTCCACCGGCGATGAGGGTTCCTTCTTGGCCGCGTCGCCCGTAGGCAACGCTGCCCGAAGTTTATCGACATCACCGGTCGCCTTCTTGACCTGCTCAGTCAGGGTGCGAATTTGCGCCTGAAGCGCCTGTCTCTCGGCGTCGTCCTTGGCTTGTATCAACTGCTGCTGGGATTCGGTTCTAAGTCGAACCGCCTCGTCACGTTCGGTTCTTGCAGATTCGAGATCCCGCTTCAACTCCGCCACATTGCTGGTACGAGTGTCATTGAGCTTGGCTTCCGCCACGATACTCGCGTTATTCGCAAGCTCAGCCAACTGCTCGACTCCTCGCTGCAGAGAGCAGTCGTGATCGTAGTTCTGGAGGTCGTTGAGAGCTTCGAAATAAGAGTAAGTGCCGATACCTTTATCGCTCGCATCGAGGAGGCGCTTTTTGGAAGAAGCCCGAAGCGATTTGATCGAAGCCGTAATCGCCTGGAGCGCCTTTTCCGAGTAGAACGACTTATCGATGTTCTCTATTGCGGTGCCACCGGCAAGATTGAAGAGGCCGACGGCAGCTGAGAACCCAGAGGCCATCGCCGCGGTGCCGGCAGCGACCGCCGTGGCGATATCCTTACCCGTGCCGTGCGCAGCATCCCAGCCGGCCTTTGTGGCGTAGAACCGGTGCAAAAACGTTGCGCAGTTTGCATCGCTAATGTCCATCAGCAAGAAGACGATGCGATTGCGCTCGGGTCGATTCCTTATGGGCTGCTCAAAAATTCTCTGCATGTCTGCAGACATGTAGAGGCATTGCGAGGTCGGCAGTTCTTTGGTCGCGTCGGCCGCCTCACGGCTCCTGCTCGGCTCATGGTCACGTTTCTTCAGCAGGGACGGTAACCGAACACACTTGATGTCGAGTTGTCCGGACGCAGTAGCTCCACCGGCGGCACGGACCGAAGTCTCCAGCGTGGGGGTGGCAGCCGGAACCTCGAAATCACCTAGTGACGACACTTGTACGCCGGCCCTTCTCGGTTGCGCTGGCGTGGCGTCAACCTCCTCCAACGGTGGCAAAGTTATTGTCAACGTCCGCTGTGTGCCATCCGACGGCGTCTCCATGAACATCACCGGCTGGGCACGAAGGTGCGCGCCTTGCTCGGCGCAGGAAATGAGAGAGCAAACGAAAGTAACGAGTAGAACTGCGGGTATCCTCACGCGTCGCATGGTGACCTCCTGGTGGGTTCCCTTTGGGATGAGAGGTCCCTAAAACCAAAGTTCCCAGCATGGGCTCAACCTAGCCCTAACTTTAACCAAACCAAACCCTCCCTGCAACGAGGCTTGTCTTTCCCCGATTGACGCTCCGTGATCTAGAGAAACCGTCAAAACTCCGACCAACGATGAACCGGGTAGCAGAGTGTCGTCGCGCCAGTGCGCCCCTACAGCCGATGGGGTCATTCCCAGGCCACGCGTGAGGGCGAAAGCGGTCGACGGATAGAGAACCCGGCCGATGAAAATAGGAGCGGCTACGTTTGAAATCGCGACGCTGGCCGACAGAAACCGCCCGACTGATGCGATGCTGATCGACTGAGGGAAAGCGTGGGAACTACTTGCTTCGGCGGGATGAAGACAAACTGTGAGCCCTGCGCGCGGGCCCTATCGACTCGCGCGTCTGACGCTGCCGAAGCCAATCCCCACATAGGGTCCCCATCTAAAACTGCTTCGTGCCAAAGCGACATGGATGCGCATGTATGTGCCGCCCGCCTCCACATTCATATTATAGATGGCGCGTATATGGAGCATTTCAAATGCATGGGGAATCCAATAATCGCCCTCACCCAGGCCAACCTCATGGGTGATCAGCCCCTTCGCGCTCGATCCCACTTGCCAGAGGTATTGAGTATCAAACAGCAGCGCGTGGCCTCCACTCTCGGAATAGGTTCTGCCGATTCCGACCTGAACGCGATTTTGAATCGTCCTGTATCCGATGTTAATGGGAGCAAGTTCCATTGATCCACCAACCATGATTCCCGACATCGTCGGCTTCTCATAATATGCCGTCGCATCACGGACGAACCACACGTCCCACGTTGTGGCCGTCTGGGCGGGCATATTGACTCCGCGCAAGGACACGAAATGGCCGTCGAACTCACAGCCCGCCTGGGATGGTGAGCCGGTCTCCTTGACGAAGGCCGGCAGAGTTGCAGCGATCGTATCTAGCGTCTTATCGTCTGCCATTCCATCTACAAATGCCGCGATGAAGTGCGCGAGCGACAAGCTGGAAGACTCCAAGACATGCGACCACGTTTCTTTTGTTTCGGCCAGGTGATCGTCACCATATGTGTGCCATACCTCGCCCCGGAGATTTGCTACGCACCGCCCCGACTTGCTGGCGCGATTGTGATAGGAAAGCGCGGCGGCGTTGCTTGACGCGACACGATTGAAACCCATATGACCTGCCGCGAACGAGTCTTGGAGATAGTGTTGGGCAAACGCTTCGTACGCAAGTGCGCTCTCATATGCTTCCTGCAACCGTGGGCCTGATGTGGAGGATGCATTCACAACAGCATCGACTGCCTGCAAGTGACGGCCGCGCCAGGAGGCGGTCACGGCGGGATGAAAGTGTCGATAGTTCGTCATCGCCCGTCGCGCGAACTTTCGATAGTCGGCCACCACGTCCGATAACATCAAATCTGTCAACTGCGTCGGCTCATCGGAATGATCGCCGGCTATTGCCGACCAATCACCGAAAAGGCCCTGCAACGTGTATTCGTCGCTAACGCCAGGCGTCGGGGGCACGGCTCGGCAGGCAACTTGATAGCGCGAAGTACGGTTTTCATCAGCCGGCAACGATTGCATTCCAGCCGCCACGGCGCGGCAGGCCGCTGCGTAGGCTTCCGACCCGATCCAAGCATGTTCTCTTCCGCTCCACGCGTAAGCGCAAGTCGGAAACACCAGAACCGCGATCATGGCGCGCCATGAGGCCATAGGCCCTCCCCTTACTGTGTCGGCGTTTCCGTTTTGGGTAACTTTCAGTCAAGGAGTGCTCTCCAGCCATTTTTCCCTACCTGTCAGTGTTACTTTGGCGACGAACGTCTGAGCTTGGGCACGCAAGGCGCGGGCAAGATGCCCGCGCCCCTCACGGGATTCAGGTGGCGGCGCGGGACGCCACCACGCCAGCCGCCGGGACGGACGGCGCTCCAGGAATCACCCACTGAAGCTCCTCGCGACGTTGCTCTCAGCGCGGGATCGTCCGCCGGGAGGATCTGCCCCTCCTTCACCTCCCCAGCCGGATTCCGGCGGCTTCGATCTTGTCGTAGACCCACTTCGCGAGGCAGAGGTCGGTCTTGTCCTTGCGGCAGTTCGAGTGGCAGACGATGGTGGCTACGTCGAAGCAGCGGGGGAAGTCGTAGCGCGTGGACGGTTGGTAGAACACCGGGTCGATGGCGTGGCGGCGGCAGATGTCCAGGGTCAGGGCGATGGCCGCGTCCACCTGGACTTCGTCGAGTTGGGCAAAGTAGTCGAACCCGCGCCACTTCTGCGCGAGGACGACGCCCGAATAGATCGTGGTGGGCGTCTCCATGCCGAAGGCGTAGTAGCGGTCTTCCTCGCGGCTCAAGGCCAGCTCGTTCGCCAGCTCGATGGCCACCGAGGGGCGGTCGTAGCGGCCGTAGGTGCCTTTGAGACCGAGGTGGTAGATCCACCCGCTGTCGTCGAAGGTCTGGTAGATCGTGCCGTCGCGGTCCACCAGGTACGGCGCACCGACGCGATCGGCGTTGAGGTTCCACCCGTCGATGGACGTCGTGGCCCGTCCCGGGCGGCTGCCGCTCGGCGTGGCCCGCGTACGGCCGGCCGTGCCGTGCCACACCACGTACTGCTTGCGCGTGATCTCCGGGAACCATTGCCCCGGCTGCAGTGGGTAGGATTTCGTGTTCACGTTCAAACCTCCAATCGGATTCGTGTCATGGCTTCCTCCTGCCGGCACGGCCGGCACCGCTCCTTGTCCTGGCCTTGGGCGCGGCCGGCACGGCCGGCGGCGCTGGTTGGCCTAGCCTTGGGCGCGTGCGGTCGCTCCGAGGCAAAATTGGTTCGAATGGCATGGACTCGCGGAGTGATATCTGTTTCATCGCTTCACCAGATGGCAGCCGAACAGTGTGTTCGGCGGGACGTGATCGCCTTTCCAGCCCAGCGTGACGAAGCCGGCCGGCGCGGCGTAATGAGTCAGTCCCGCGGGCGTCATCCGCGACGCGACGGTCGTCGATGCGGATACAGGACAGCCCATTGCCGGCGCCATCGTCGTGGCGATCTGGCGACAGGTCGATGCGCGCGTCGAGAGCTGGGCGCCCAGTCTCTTCCGCGCGTCGGAGGTCGTGACCGACCCGGCCGGGCGGTTCACGATTCACCGGTGGGGTCCGAGAATGGCCTCGCCGGACGCTTACATCGACAAGCGCAGTCCTGAGTTTTGGGTTCTGAAGGAGGGATATCGGGTCGGCTTCTTCGACAACACCGGCGAGCAACGACCCGCGGTGCCTCTCGAGACACACGATGATGGCGCCGTCTCTTCCTTCGTCTACGTGACGCTGCCTCCCAACAAGATGGCCGGCCGGACGCGGGGCGCCTACGCGCGTCCGGCCGCGGGCTCTTCACTCTGGAACGGCAGGAAGCTCCTGTTGCAACGGCCCGCCTCCCCTCGGGAGCTCGCGTCGTCGTTGGCAGCGGCGAATCCATTCGAACGCGACCTGAGTCGCAAGCTCAGTCCCCTGCCTGCATACTGGGAAGAGTGGCATCGCAGCCGCGACAGCCTCCCTCCGGACCTGCGCGCGGCTGTGACCTTCCCCCCATTCTCGCTCGTCGACTACATCATTCGGTCCGACCGAGCGCCGACACGCTGAACCAGCGGCATAGGATCAACAAGATCTACCCGACCGAAGCGATCGCTTGGGACGGGAACAAGCTACTCTCGTTTTTGCTGGAGGGCACATTGACTCTCCACCTACGGATCCCCCGCCGACGGAGCGAGTGTCGTGCATCGGCAGGGGATCCTTCACACCCACCCGCCACCCGCTCAGGATGACAGTTGTGGCCGCGCGAAGAATTTCGATGCAGGTGCCCACGATCAAGCTGAAGCCAAGATCACGCAGGTTCTTCCGAGTAGCCTCGCTCGATCTGGGCGAGCATCTCCTCGATGTCCGCGGTCGGAAACGAGTGCGCCGTTGCTGCGCGAAGGGCCTGCAGTTTGCGACGGGGATCCGCGGCCGGTTCCTCCACCTTTGCTGCTCGAAGCGCTCCTCGAACCCACTCGGCGACCGTCATGCACCGGCGCCGGGCAATCGTCCGTATCTCTTTCAAAAACTCTGTGGCCCTCTGTGTCTCTGTGCCTCTGTGGTGAACCGGCGCCTACTGCGGCAACGCGTCCAGATCTCCTGCCACGATCAGGTGCAGCCGGTCCGGGAAGAAGTGTTTTTTGATGGCGGCGTTGACTTGGTCTTGGGTCACGGCTTTGATGCGGGCCGGGAACTCGTCGAGGTATTTGGGGCCGTAGCCGAATTTTTCGGCGGTCACCAGGGCTCCGGCGATTCCGGCGTTGGAGCCGAGGCCGACCTGGTAATTGCCGGCGAAGAAGCTCTGTTGCGCGGCCACTTCTTCGGCGGTCACGCCTTCCTTGCCGAACTTCTCGATCTCTTCGGTGGTGGACTTCAGAGCCTTGGCCAGGTTCTGTGGGGCCACGTTCACGTTGACGTACCAGAAGCCATCCAGGACGTCCGTGCTGCCGTAGCGGGAGAAGAGGTTGTACGAGAGTCCTTCGGTATCGCGCACGCGTTTGCCGATGCGTGAGGAGAGGGAGTTCTGACCGAGGGCGGCGTTGGCGATGAGGGCGGCCTCGTAGTCGGGGTCGGTGCGGCGCAGGCCGCTGGCGGTTCCCATGACGATGTTCATGTTGGCCTTGCCGCGCATGGTCACCACTTCGCGCGTCCCCTTCGGCGCGGGCTCGGTGCGGGCGATGGAGGCGTAGGAGATGCGCTCGCCTTTCGGGAGGTCGCCCAGGGCTTTCTCCACCAGGGCGATGGTCTTGGCGGTATCGACATCTCCGACGATGGCCAGGATCAGGCCGGCGCCGCTGTAGCGCGCGCGGTGGAACGCGCGCAGGTCGGCGGTCGTCGCGGCGTTGACGCTGGCCACCAGTTTCTCGCGGCCCACACCCAGGTGCGGATGGCCCGCGCGATACACGAGCTGACTGAGGCGCTCCAGCGCGCGCGCCTGCGTGTTGTCATCCGCGCGGAGGTAGTCGTTCTCCAGCTCTTTCTTCGCCTTGGCCAGCTCCTCCTCGGAGAACGCGGGGGTCTTCAGCTCCTCGGCCAATACGCCCAGCAGCAGCGCAAGATCGCGCGACATCCCGTTCGCGTTGATGGCCGTCTCGGTGGCCAGGGAGTTGTACGCGCGAGCCGCGCCGACGTCGTCGAGCTGCGCACCGATCTGTTCTTTCGTGCGCGCCTTCGTGCCGCGCTGAAGCATCTTCGCCGTGAGGGCGGGCAGCGCCGGCTGGTTCGCCGGGGCAGCGTTGTCGCCGGCGAAGACGATGCCGCGCACGGCCACGGTCGGCACGGAGTGATTCTCCACCACGTCCAGGACGATGCCGTTCTTCAACACCTTGCGCGTGGTGCGCTGGGCGAACGTTCCGCTGGCGCGCTGCGAAACCGGGGCCGGGGACGTCTCGGCCGCGCCGGCGCGGGCGGGCGGGGCGGTGGCGATCACCGGCGGAGCGTTGGGCTTTTTCTCTCCCGGCACGAACCAGCCGACGGTGGCGTGCTCGGGGACGAGATAGGTGGCCGCAACACGCTGCACGTCGGCGGGGGTGACGGCCTTGATGTTCTCGATGTAGGTGAGGAACCACTTCCAGTCCGTCGAGGCCACGGCCTCGCCGAGGTTCGAGGCGAAGTTGTAGGTGCCATCGCGGCTGCGGATGACCGCCACCTCGATCTGCTGCTGCGCGCGCTTCACTTCCTCCGCCGTCACGCCTTTGGCGACGATCTCCGCGAGCGCGGCCTTCAGCGCCTTCTCCACTTCCTCATGGGTCCGGCCCTGTGCCAGAGAGGCATCGACGAGGATCGGATACGGATCCTTCAGCGTGAAGTTGTTGGCCTGCACGTTCGTGGCGAGACCGGTCTCCACAAGGGCGCGGTAGAGACGCGCGTTCACGCCGTCGGCCAGGATGGAGGTGAGCACCTCCAGCGGCATGAAGTCGGGATGCTTCGCGCCCGGGCGGATGTAGCCGAGCATGACCATCCCCACCGTGCCCGGCCGCTGCACGATGGCCCGCCGCTCCCCTTCCTGGGGAGGCTCGACCGTGATGACCTGCGGGATGGGTTGCTCGCTCTTCTTGAACGAACCGAATTCACGGTCGAACAGCGCCAGCGCCGTCTCCGGGTCGAAGTCGCCGACGAGAATGGCTTCGGCGTTGTTGGGGTGGAAGAAGTTCTTGTAGTGCTCGCGCAGTTTCTCGGTGGTCACGCCCTCGATGTCGGAGCGATAGCCGATGGTGGACCAGTGATAGGGATGGGCCTGGATGGCCGCGGCCACGGTGGCATTCCAGAGCGCCTGCCACGGATTGTTCTCGCCGATCTCGTACTCGTTGCGGACCACGGACATCTCGGACTGCCGCTCGCTGTCGAGGATGAGGGCGCGGTCGAGACGGTCCGCCTCGATGCGCATGGCCAGCTCCAGCTTGTCGGTGGGGAGCGTCGAGTAGCCGTTCATCCGGTCGTACCACGTGGTCATGTTCGTCGAGCCGAAATCGGCACCGGCCTCGTAGAGCACTTCCTGAAAGGTCTTGTGCCCTTTGGCCTTGCCAAAGTTCTCCGTCGACTTGTTGAAGATCATGTGCTCGAGCAAGTGCGCCGAGCCGGTGTTCCCCGGCGCCTCGTTCCGCGAGCCGACGTGGTAGACGACCATGAACGTGACCACGGGCGAGGTGTGATCGGGCACCAGCAGCAGGGTCATGTCATTCGACTTCAACCGGTACTGATCGATCCCCCGAAAGGAGTCCGTCTTCACCACATTCGGCGGCAGCGCGAAGGCGGACGTGGTCAGTGCGAGAAGCAGCAGGATGCGGCGCATGGGCCGGAGTATCTCCCGAAGGCTGCGCGCGGAGAGTGCCGGTCGAGGAGGTGTTGCAGAAAGATCACGCTGGCCGGAGCGCTGCGGCGAGGTGTTCGATGCTGCGTTTTTTCACTCGCAGGCGAGACGCCTGCGGGCCAGCCGGCGGGACGCCGGCGCTCCATTGGCTTACCGCGTCAGGCGCGATTTCACTTCATCCACTCGAACACTTTGTAATGCTCCCCGTTCATGC
>JBDTOZ010000084.1:0-21444 GCA_039932995.1 Acidobacteriota bacterium
AACAGGTCCCGCGCATAAACCAGCACGCCGCTGATGACATCCCCGGCATCGTCCAGCAGCAGCTGCAGATCGACCTGGGTGGTTTCGTGTGCACGGTGTACTGTCTCCACCGTCAGGCCGGGCAGTTGCAGCATGCTGCCATCCACCTGGGCGCGCTGGAGGTTGTTCCAAGTAAAGGTCACCTGTGTCAGTGGACTGTGATTCAGACTGCGCCGCGGCTGCACCGTCTCGACCACTTGTTCGAAGGGCAGTTCCTGATGGCCGAACGCCGCGAGCGTCGTCTCTTTCACTCGTGCGAGCAGTGCCGCAACACTGGACTTGCCCTCGAACCGAAGCCGTACCGCCAGCATGTTGACGAAGAAGCCGATCAGATTTTCGACTTCACGCCGCTGACGGTTCGCGACCGGTGTGCCGATGACGATGTCATCTTGCCCAGAGAGCCGTGACAGCAGCGAGCCCCAGACGGAAAGTAGCGTCATGAACAGCGTCACGCCGTGACGCTGGGAAAGCTCCCGTAGATTCGCGGTCAGTTCCGGCGACAGCTCGACCGGCACGGTGCTGCCGGCGTGGCTTTGCACCGCGGGCCGCGGCCGGTCCAGCGGCAGTTCCAGCAGCGCCGGCGCTCCCACGAGGTGGTTCCTCCAGAACTCGACCTGCCGGGTCAGTTCCTGGCCTTGCAGCCAGCCGCGCTGCCATTGCGCGTAATCCGCGTATTGGATCTCCAGCGGTGGCAGCGGATCGCTCAGGCCCTCGAGAAACGCGGTGTACAGTGCGGCGAATTCGCGCACCATGACGTCGATCGACCAACCGTCCGTGACAATGTGGTGCTGGGTCACCAGCAGTACATGCTCATCCTCGCCGAGGCGCAGCAGACGGCCGCGGGTCAATGGGCCGGTGCTCAGGTCGAATGGCGCACGTGCTTCATCGGCCGTCGACTCTGCGATTGCCGCTGCGCGTTCGCCGGCCGGCAGGGCGCTCAAGTCTTCGCAGACGAGCGCAAACCCGCAGTCTTCCGAAGCGATCTGCTGGTATGGCACGCCGTCAACGGCGATGAACGAGGTACGCAGGCTCTCATGTCGCGCAATGAGCCGGTCCAACGCGGCCCGCAGGGCGGCCACATGGAGGCGACCGCGCAGCCGCAGCGCGGCCGGTTGGTGATAAGCCGCACTCGCTGCCTTGTCGAGCTGATCGAGAAACCACAGGCGCTGTTGGGCCAGTGACAGGGGCAGCGGCTCTTTGCGGCCAGCACGCTGAATGCGGCCCATCGCGCTCGCCCCCGCCGCGCGCACCATCTCGGCCAGCGCGCTCAGGGTCGAATTCGCAAACACCTGGCGCAGCGGGAGCTCGACGCCGAACGCCGCCCTCATGTGCGAGGTCACTTGCATTGCGAGCAATGAGTGACCGCCAAGCTCGAAGAACCGGTCGTGGCGGCCGACCTGCTCGACGCGCAGCAGATCCTGCCAGAGGGTAGCCAGGGTCTGCTCGATTTCGCCTTCAGGCGCCTCGTACTCGCGCGTGATCAGCGCGCTCGTCTCCGGAGCGGGCAGCGCTTTGCGATCGAGCTTGCCGTTCGGCGTCAGGGGCAATGCCTCGAGCAGGACGAACGCGGACGGCAGCATGTACTCGGGCAGTTGCAGCTGCAACGCGACGCGCAGTGCGGCGGCTTCGAGTGAGGCGCCGTCCTGGGGGACCAGATATGCAACCACACGCTTGTCGCCGGCCACGTCTTCGCGGGCCATGACCACGGCTTCCCGCACACCCGCGCACTGAGCGAGCTGCACCTCGATCTCACCGAGCTCGACGCGGTAGCCGCGGATCTTCACCTGGGAGTCGTTGCGTCCCAAGTATTCGATATTGCCGTCGGGCAGCCAGCGACCGAGATCGCCGGTCTTGTACATGCGCGCGTTCGGACCCGCACGGAAAGGATCGCGCAGGAAGCGTTCGGCGGTCAGTTCCCGACGATTCAGATAGCCGCGTGCAACCTGGACACCGCCGATGTAAAGCTCGCCTTGGACACCCAGCGGCACCGGCTCACCATGCGCGTCGAGGATATAGACCGTGACGTTGCTCAACGGCCGGCCGATGACCGGTCGTCCTCCGGCCTCGTGGAGGGCGCACGCCGTCGCGTCCACTGTGCATTCCGTCGGTCCGTACACATTGAAGAATCGCGTGGATTGGACGGCTTTGAGCGATTGCCACAGGGGCACGCCGATGCGCTCGCCGCCGACCAGCACGGCTTTCGGCCGATAGGCGGCCTCTTCATCTGCGAGACCGGCCTGCAGTAACAACGCGAGCTGTGCAGGCGTGCAGTCGAAGGCATCCAGCGCTTGCGCTTGGGCGTAGCGCAGGAACGCCTCGGCGTCGGCGCGGACATTCTGCGGGAAGACCACGACGCAATGCCCGGACAGCAGTTGCAGAAGCGATTTCAGCGAGCCGTCGAAACTGATCGAAGCGTTCAGTCCTATCCGAGCGCTGACTCCTGCATCGACGAAGTGGAGGCGTTCGAGCGCCTTCCATAGATTGACCACGGAACGTTGCTCGATCATCACGCCTTTCGGCATGCCCGTCGAGCCCGAGGTGTAGATCACATACGCGAGGTTGCGGACGGTGAGCCCCAGAGAGCGCGGGTCCGGGTTCGTCATGGGGCCCGCCCCGAATGCGTCGCCGTCGAGGAACAGCGCCGGCAACTCGGCCGCGAGCAGTGCTTGTCGCATCGCCTGCTGCGTCAGCAGAACCTTGGGTTGCGCATCGCGCAGCATGGACTGCAGGCGGTCGACAGGATAGGCCGGGTCCAGCGGGACGTATGCGCCGCCGGCTTTGAGAATACCGAGCAGGCCAACGACCATCTCCAGACTACGCTCGGCGCAGATCGCCACGCGGTCGTCAGGCCGTACGCCGAGCGCGATCAGCTCATGGGCGAGCTGATTGGCACGCGCATTGAGCTCTGCGTACGTCAGCCTTTGGTCTTCGAAGACGATCGCCACCGTGTCAGGCTGTTCGGCCGCCTTCTGCTCGAACAGCTCGTGAATGAGCTCGTCATTGTGATCGTCATTGTCATCGCCAAGGGGATGGTCGAGCGCCGTGGCATTGAAATCGACCAGCAGTTGCCGGCGCTCCGAAGCTGACAGCAGCGGACATTGCTGCGCCGTCCGCTCAGGATCCGCTGCGATCCCCTCGAGCAGCGCCATGAAGTGATCGGCCATGCGCTCCACGGTGGCCGCATCGAAGACGTCTCCGTCGTATGCAAGATCGCAACGCGCGTCATCGTCGATCTCGACGGCGTGCAACGTCAGGGCAATACGACTGTCCTGACCGACGCGCTGCCCAATCGGGAACGGCTGTAGCGTCAGCTCGCCCCAGCGCGGCGCGTCCTGATCGGAATTGTGGTCATTCCAGAGACGGGCCAGCGTACCGGCCTGCCGCGGCTTCTGAAACACGAACGAGACCTGGTAAAGCGGGTTCTCGTCGCCGTACGCGACGCCCATTTCCTCGACCAGGCGGGGGAACGGGTAATCCTGATTGCGCAGCGCCGACAGCAACGCACCCTTGCAATTGCGCAGCATCGTGCGTGCCGTCGGCTGCGCGTCGAAGTCCGCGCGGATGGCGAGCACGTTGGCGAAATCACCGACCACGCTCTTCCAGGCCGCCTGACTTCGGCCGGGAACCGCCGCGCCGATGACGATGCGGTCCTGCCCGGTGTACCGGTGCAGGAGCATCTGCAGCGCCACCAGCAGGGAGTTGTACAGAGTGGCGCCTTCATCGGCCGAGCCGGACTGCAGGCGTTCTTTCAACGGCTTGCCCAGCCTGCGTGTGACGAAACCCTGTCCGTTGCTCGACTGGGCAGGGCGCCGGCGATCGAACGGCAGGCGCAGACATACGTCGTCTCCGGCCAGCACCTTCTTCCAATGGGCCAACTGCTTTGCACCCCTGGAGCCGTGGATGAGCTCGTGCTGCCACGACACATAATCGCGATATGTAGCCGTGGCCGACGCATTGGGTGGTGTCTCAACCCCCGACAATCCCGCGCCAAGCTCCTCGAGCAGATGCCAATACGACCAGCCGTCGCAGATCATGTGATCGAGCGCCAGCAGAAATACGGCCTCGGTCGCACCGGTGACATACAAGCAGGAGCGCAGGAGCGGACCGGGGCCCGCGTGGCCGTCGCGAAGAAAGGGCGACCATGCGTCCGCCTGCACTCTTGCGCGCAGCGCGCCCGGGGTCATGCCCGCGGCGTCGACGACGTCCAGCGTGAACGGCATCTCCGCAAGAATCCGCTGCCCGTGCTCGATGGACACTTCCGCACGCAGCATCGGGTGACGGGCGATCAGACCGTGCAGCGCCATTTCGATGGCAGCCGCGTCGGCGGCGCCCTGGAGCCGGGCAACGAAGACGTTGTTGTGATTGCCGCGGTTCCGAGGCTCCAGCTCATAGGCGAAGCAGCGGCTGCGCTGCGCAACCGACAGAGGAAACCAGCAGGCTTCTTCAACAGAAGGGGTGGCCATTCTTCAATCCCTTGCGGATCAGTCCCTCTGCTCGACGGTCGACGCAAGCTTGATCATGTTGCTGATCTCCTCCGTCGAAAACTGCGCGTCATCACCTCGGGCTGCGCGGCCGGCCAGCGCGATGATGACCTCCAAAGCAGTTGCCTGAGGCAGACTGTTCGCGGGAGCCCCAGCTCGGACGAGGTTCCTGAGCGTGTCTCTCAGGTCCGCCGCAAGCTGGTGCAGGTTGCATCCGGGGGTTTTCGGAATGCCGTGCTTGCTGCACAGGCTTCCGAGGCGCTCGTCAACCGCAGCCAGGGCGAGCAAACAGGCCGCCCATCTTCGTCCCGCGCTCAGCACGAGAGCTGCAGCAGAAGAAAATCCCAGACCATTCGAGGCCAATAGTGTCGCCCTCAGTGAGGACAACCGATCCGTCTCATACTGCCGATAGAGTTTCCGCGGACCATTCGGTGACTGCACGTACTGCTGGAGATCGGGCATCCACCAGATACTCACTGAGGTGGATACGTGCGGCGAGCGAACCTGGTGCCACCAGAACGCCGGCAAGAAGAGCAGCTCGCCGGCCTTGACGGTGAAACGGATCGGCGCCGCCTGACTGTAGCGCGGGTGCGCGCGCAGATCGGGGCTGTCCACGTCGACCGACGACAAGTGCGGCATCCTGGAGTCGATCGGATGTGGGTACAGGTGCGCTGTATCGTCGGGCGCAAAGATCGTGAAGTGCTTCTCGCCGTACTGCTGCGCAAAAAAGTTGTTCGTGGCGTCGTAATGCAAGGGCGTCACGCTGTTCCGGCCGAACCAGAGGTTGATCGAGGTTTCTCGGACGTTGGAGATCCAATGCGGAACTCGAATCTCTCTCATGAGCTCCGGAAACTGAAGGGGAATGGACTGCTGCATGACGTACAGCCGGCGACCACAGTCCTCTCCTGCGATCTGGCGGGCCGCCTCAGCGAAAATCATGCTTTCTTCCGAGAAGCTGTCGCTGGTCGCTTTGCCCGAAGGGTCGTAACTGAACTTGCCTTCCGCCGAGATACTCACAGTCACGGGCCTGCTTCCAATCAATGAAGTGAGGTATTCCGGAGACCAGCGACCGGACATGCCCCACTCCGAGGTGGCATCCGTGACGATCGCCGGGATCTTCCTGGAAAAGTAACTCTCCGCGAACTGCTCTGGGGTCACTCTCGGGATCATCGCGCTGTTCGCCGGCATCGTTGCAGCTCCACCGCCGTTCCCACCCGCCGGGGCTCCCCCGCGGCCGTGTGCTCTTGCAGAGATTCGGGGCTCATTTTCACTCCGTTCTATACGGCTTGCACCATCTCGACTGCAGCCTGCTGACGGGCAAACGAGCCCGCCTCCGGGCCGGTAGCGCCAGGGGCGGGCTCGGCTACGCGACACTCGATCATTTTCCCGTCCTCCATGACCAACACCTGGTCCGCCACATGGAAATAGCGATCGTCGTGGCTCACGACAACGACCGCCTTGCCTTGTGCCTTCAGCTCGGGCACGACCTTGAAATAGAAGATCTTCTTGAAGGCGGGATCCTGATCGGCGGCCCACTCGTCGAACAGATAGAGCTTCTTGTCGTCGACGAGCGAAACGACCAGGGCCAGACGCTTGCGCTGGCCGTCCGATAGCTCCGTGGTGGAGAAGATCCCGTCCTTGACGGCGACCTTGTGCTGGAGGCCGAGCTCACTCAGATAGCGCTCGGTCATCTGCAACTTCTTCTCGTCGAAGTCGCACAGCAACCGGTCGAAGAGATAGTAGTCCGAGAAGATTGCCGCGACATCCTGGCGGAAGTCGTCGACACACCCCTCGTCGAGCTCCTGTGAGTCGAAGGCAATCGATCCGCCGGAAGGCAGGTAGTGCAGAGACAGCATCTTGCCCAGCGTCGACTTTCCGGAGCCGTTGCCGCCGACGATGAACGTGATCGAGGCCGTACGGATCTCGAAGCTGACCGGACCCACGGTAAAGCCTTCGCGATGCCCATCACTTCGATGCACATAGCAGGTGTCCCGGAAGGAGATCTTCTGCCATTCCCGCGTGGTCAGCGGATGATCCTCTCCCATTTGCTCGGGAAGCTCGCCGAAGATCTCTTCGATCTTCCGTAGAGAGACGGCCGCCACGGACATCCTGGGGACGGCGCTGAGAATCATGGCCACCGGGCCCGTGACGTAGAGCAATACCAGGACGATGCCGGCCAACTCGTCCGGAGCGACGGAGTGGTAGTTCGTGAAGACGAAGGCGATCACGCCGATGACGAAGAAGAACAGCAGATCGCCATAGCTGTTGGCGGCCATCAGCGTCGTGAGCGCTCGCTTCTCCGTCCTGATCAGCGCTCGCTCGTTCTTCACCAGCACGTCACGGAAATACCTGGTGCGTTTTCCGCGGTCCAGTTGCAGTTCCTTCACGCCCAGGATCAGGCCGCGGATGCCCTGTTCCAGCGAATCGTAGATCTGGCGGGCACGCTTGAAGTCCTGGCGGGCGAAATAGACCGGGATCTGGAACGTAACCACACCAAAGGCGATGGCCTTCAGCACGAAGAAAAACACGTGCTGATTCAGATACGCAAGGAACCCGAAGATACCGATCAGCATCACACCATTGACCAGCAGTTGGGGCAGGATCTCCGCTCCGCCGATGAGCCTGCGCACGTCATCGGTCACCGCCAACCTCAGCTTCGCCTGCCCGAACCCTTCGATCACCGGGTAGGGTGCACGGGCCACGCGATCGTACAGTCGCCTTCTCAGACTGGAGGTGAGGTCCATGGAGACGCGCATCAACAGAATCCCCGCGAGAGCGCGTGTCAACAGGATCAGTACACAGAAGGCCAGGAAGAACGTGGCCATCTCGATGTTCGAGACGTCGAAGAACCACACGCGCTGGACCGCCGACTCGGTGTAGACGAGACCGTCATCTGTCCGCTTGATCGACGTGAGAATGAGCGGAATCGCCAGCGAATAGAGGGCGCCGGAGAATGCGCCGAGGATCACGGACGCAAACACCGTGTTGGGTGCGAAGCGCCCAAAGGTCGACAGCAAACCCAGGCTCCCGCCGCGCTTCTTCCTGCGGTTCGGCGTACTTGCAGAGGAGGCCTCTCCGTTGCCGGCCACGGTCCGGACCTGCTTCGTCTTCTTCATCGGTCCAGCTTTTCAGTGCTTACAGAAGGGTTCAATGTGTAGTACTCGGCCCTTTCGAACGGGGCGACCATGTCCGCATAGTGCCTGCTGAAGACGTTGGCGGATTGCCCCGTCGAGTTCATGTACACGTGAGAGCTGCTTCCCCGGCCCAGCTGTATGATCTGCCGGAACCCGGAGCCTAGTGTGCCCAGGTATCCATCGGAGGCATCGAAGGCATACGCTGAGACCGCGACCGTATCCTGACCTCCTCCACTCGCCACCTTTCGGCCGAATATGGAGGAAAGGCCCTTCACCTGGCCGAACGGCTGGTGTTTGTAGGTGGTCTTATGAATCGATCCCCACTTCCAGGAATCGGGGTCGCTGTCGGTGAGCTTCTCCAGCTCGTCCAAGGCGGTGTCGAGGGTGCTGGAGAGTATGGTCTCGCACCGGCGCGACCGCGCCTGCGCATTTCGGAAACACCAGGTCTCCCCGGGATCGGTCAGTGCCCTGTAGAGGACGTCGATTGGGGCGCCATTCAGCACCTCCGTCAGATAGGCGGTTTGGCCGGCACGCGAGATATCTTCAGGAACGGCCGTCGCGAACAATTCACTGCCGAGAGATCTCCTCCACCCGTTGAAGATCGACGCCGCCACGCTCTCCTTGTCCATCGTTCCATCCCAGGCCCGCAAAAGATCGAGAGCCTGCTGCTGCCGATCATCCTTGGCCTTCATGGGTGTCAGCACGGGCAGCAGCTTTCTGGCGGACAAACTGACCACATCGGCCTGAATGGACTTGCTGTCATCGGGGCTGATGCGTCCCGACCGCGCCAGCGCTGCACGCAGCAGACTCTCGATTCTCGCGGCCCGTTCCGGGGGCGCCCAGTCATCCGAGATGAAATAGGCGTAGTCGTCATCGACGGACTTGTCGTTGGCGGATACGATGTAGCCCTGCTCCGGATTGAAGAGGATCGGCAAGTCGTCAAACGGAATGACGCCTTTCCACGCGTACACCTCGTCCCAACCCGGAACCGGCAGAGAGCCGTCGCCACTCTGTCTGACCGGAATGTGACCGACGACGAGACGGCCGATGTTCCCACTCTTGTCGGCGTACAGCATGTTCAGGGCAGGAGCAACGTAGTCGCGGAACGTCGCCCGAAACGAGCTCCAGTCCTCCGCGTAGCTCAATTGGTAGAAGGTCTCGTAACTTCTGTCGCCCTCCGCAAGGGCCGTCCAGCGAAGCGACACCGGTTGACCGATGTTGCCGTTGACGTCGCTGATCATCGGGCCATTGCGCGTTCTGCGAACCTCCATGCGCACGGGATTGACGGCCTTGTGCAAAGCCGACGGAAAATCCGAAGCCACCGGGATGTGCTCGACGGTGGTTTCGATCTTTTCCCAGGTTCCTCCAGCGAGGTAGCGACTTCCCTGGTCGTCGATCCTCTCGAAGCACAAGTCCTGCACGTCCGCCATCAGGCTCGTGCCGCCCCAGGCAATGTTCCGGTTCTGGCCAAAGATGACCACCGGCAGCCCCACGAGGGTCATGCCTGAAGCACGCAGGCGTTTCCCCTGCTGAACCACCGGATACCAGACTGAAGGCATCAGCAGTCCGAGGTGCGGGTCATTGGCGAGAATGGCCGTACCGTCCCTGGTCAGCTTTCCCGAGACCGCCCAGGCATTGCTGCCCGCGTACTGGCCGCCGATCTTCAGCTCCCGTTCAAGTCTTCGCTGCAGGTGCCCCAGGCCGGCCAAGCTCGCCACACGGGCCCGATCCGCCGCCGGAGTGCTTGCCAGCGAAGGAGCGCCGTCGTCCCCGGAGAAGAAGGAACGCGTCTGCTCCGGGCTCAGGATCCGTCGCGCAACGTACTTTGCGATCTCATTGTCGAGATTGCCCGCGAGATTCAGCGCGAAGACCTTGCTCCATCCCAGGGAGTCGATCGGCGTCCAAGGCTCCGGCTCGACATCGAGCAACCGGAACTCGATGGGCAGGGGGTGTTTTTCACTGAGCCATGCGTTGATGCCGTCCGCATAGGCTGTCAGGGATCTCTTCGCCGGCTCGCTCAGTCCATCCCATGCGGAGCGGGCCGAACGGTGAATACCCAACGTGCGCATCCAGGCATCCTGGTACAGGGCTTTCCCGCCCATCACTTCGCTCAGCCTGCCCTGCACCATGCGCCGCTGATACTCGAGTTGCCACATGCGATCCTGCGCGTGTACATAACCCATGGCGAAGTAGACATCCTCGTCACGCGTCGCCGAAACGAACGGAACACCGTGATCGTCGCGCACGATCTGCACGGGCCCGCGACCGGCGGCATTCAATTGAATGTTCGCCTTCGGCAAGGAGCGCCGCATGTCATACCAGGAGCCCGCGCCGACGATCATCAGCGGCAGCACGACAAAGCCGGCGAAGCGTGTCAAGATCGGAAATGAATTCGCCAAGCGTGCATTCGTCCTTTATCGAAATTCTTCGCGCGGCGTCGCGTCACGCCGTTACAACGCCAGCGTGTACTTTCCGCACAGTCTTTCCACGGGCAGATTGACGCTCTTGCAGTGCTCGACCATTTTCGCCGACTGCACCATCTGCTCCGAATCGTCGGAGTACTCCAGGCCCATGAAGTATCGGTACCAGGGCTCCATGCCCAACGCGTAGATCAGCATGTTCTTTGGGCGGAAGGACTCCGCCATCATCGCAGCCTTCGCAAAGTCGGAGCCGTTCAAGCGCCGCGACTCCTTGATGTTCTTGGCGATGATCTCCGTGGTGAGTGCGCCATAGAGCCACGTATAAGGGGCACCAACGCATTCCATCCCGATCGCCAGCACGTCCAGATCGCCGGTGATCTCATGCAGGAACCGGTACATGCGCGGTTCCAGATTGGAGGAATCGGCACCGGCGTAGATCTTCTTGCCGTCCAGCTCGAAGAACCACGCCGACTTGCTGCGAATGTTCAGATCTCCATGCTCGCCCAGGAAGGGAATGCTGATGATCCTGCCGGATGGAACCGGAATCTCATCGACGTCGTCCACTTCCATGACGTTGAAGCCGATCTCTCGGAGCAGCAGACGCAGGGAGGGGTCGGCCAGGGTGCCGCCGTTGTTCTTCGGTACCAGCACCTTTTCGACTTTATGCCTGATCTGCAGCAGCGACTCGATGTTGATATGGTCGGCATGATTGTGCGTGATGCACAGATAGTCGATCTTTTCCGGAAGATCCGCATGGGCATACGTCTGGCCGGCATTCTCCGCCGTGCGGTTGGCCAGAACCGGGTCGATGAGAATGGAACACTCCGCGCTTTCGATGAGGAATCCGGCATGGCCCATGTACTGCAGCCTGACCCCGCTGCCCACGGCTGAATGGCTGGATGCAGGTCTGGCCGTGGTGAACAGGTCCCGCGGAGCCAGACCGCCCTCCATCGCCACGCCCTCGAACAGACGATCGATGTCATTCCGGGAAACGGGAGCGGTGCGCGTTCGAAAAAGCCTGTCCAGCCACTGCGACCGGAACGGCAATCTGACGTGCAGGTGCTCGGCGTCGGGGAGGCGCGGCGTGCTGAGCACGAAAGGCCGGCCCTTGACATGCGCGAGAATCCCGAACGAGACGGACTGCAGCTGTTCGTTGTAATACGGGCTCCTGTAGAGCAGGCCCTCGATCAGGCGGTACGAAGGCTGATGATAGAGGTCCATGAACAGCTCGACATAGCCCTTGAGCAGATCCGGTATTCTTTCGTAGAGCGGCTCGATGGTCTCACCGCTCTTGTGCTGCTTGACGAGGGTGTCCAGCTCCTTGACCGCGTTGGCAAGCTGCCCGTAGATGGCAAACTCGGAGTCGTAGCGGCTCAAAAGCGCCTTGACCTGATCCACCTGCTCCATCGAGCAGTCCACAAACTCACCGCCACCCGCCAGCGCCGGATCCTGGTGGGCCAGAATGTGCAACTCCGCATTCTTGACGAAGGAGCTCATCAAGCGTCGATGCGTTCGGGTCATGTACATGGAGTAGGTGATCGGTGCAACGAGGTTCGCCCAGGCGTACCAGTTGTTGATCAGTGGATCCACATACACGTCTTCTCTCAGAAACCAGCTTTTGTCGTCGTTCATTGATGGCGCTCTCGTTGCTCCCGCGGCACACCCCAGGGTATGTGCCAGTCGGCCGGACCTGCTTCGTCCATCCGACTCAGCGGCGAAAAGACTCTTAGTTGTCTGTGGTTTGCACGCAAAGGCCCATGCGCGCATGCAGGAAGGAAGCTTGCCGCTCAGCGTTGAGCGTTCATCATCTCAGGTCGAGCTCGAAGATCCCTGGTCGATGTCAACCGGCCGCTGATCGCGGTGGTCAACTCCTCGACATGGCTGTGAATGAAGAAATGGCCTCCGGCGATCTTCTGGAATGTCAGCGCCTCGCTGACATGGTCCTGCCATGACAGGATTTGCTGCTCCGTGATCTCGTCGTACTCGCCATAGAAGACATGCGTCTGAATCATCAACTTCTGCTGCCAGCCGAATTGATAGGTCTCCGGCATGGAAAAATCTGCACGCAACCCGGGGAGAAGCAGGTCGAACAGGTCTTTCTGATCCAGGATCTCCGGCGGAGTGCCCTTGAGCTCTTTCAACGCGTCCTTGAATTCGAGATCCGTCATCGTGGAAAACGGCCGTTCGAAGTCCCGGGTCCACGGTGCAGGGCTGGCCGACAACAACAACTGCCGGGGCTGGGGCAACCCACGGGCCTGCAAACGACAGGACAGTTCAAATGCAACCAACGCACCGTTGCTATGTCCGAAGAAGCTGAACGGCTTGTCGCGGAGCAAAGGCGACATGGCAGCCAGCAGCTCGTCACACAGCGCATGAACGCTGGCACACGGCGGCTCCAGCAGGCGGGTACCCTTCCCGGGCGCCTGGATGGCCACCACTTCGATCGAAGGCGGCAGCCAGTCACTCCACCCCTGGAACACTTGCGCGCCGCCGCCGGCATAGGGAAAGCAGAAAAGCCGCTGTTCGACGGCGGATGCTCGGGCCTGCCGCACCAGCCAGGGATTACTGGCCTTCCTGTGATCCGCGATGATGAGTCGGGCATTCATGGGAGGGTCTCCACTCGATCGGCATCGATGGGCCGCGCCATTCCGACCAGCACCTGCCGATTGCCGGAATACGGTTCGCGGCCATGTGAGTACAGCATGTTGTCGAGCAGCAACAGATCGTTCCTCTGCCACTCGAAAGAGAACAGGTTGCGCGCATAGACCTCCCGGATCTGCCGCAGCGTCTCCGCTTCGATCGGTGCGCCGTCGCCATAGTAGGTGTTGCGCGGCAGGTCGACCTCCGGCAATACGCTGAGCAACTGACCCTGGATCTCCGGTTCGAGACTGGATACGTGAAACAGATGGGCCTGATTGAACCAGACCCTGGCACCGGTCACCGGATGCACCGCGCTGGCCTGGTTGATCTGGCGGGTTCTGAGGCGATCGCCATCCAGCCACACGCAGTCCAGGCGGTTGGCGCGACAGAACTGTTCGACGACCGCACGATCCTTGGTCTGGAACACTTCGCTCCAGTGCAGGTCGATCTCCGAATAGTTGCGCACGTAGAGCACGCCGGTCCGCTCGAAACGGTCCCGCACTGCGTCCGGAATCTGCGCATAGACAGTTGCGCTGTCACAGATGGGTGTGGCGCCGCCTGTCTCGGCCGGCAGGGTACACAGAAAACCGAGACGCATCGCCCAACAGTTGCCATACGCATTCTCGTTGTGCTGTGGGATGCGCAGATCGTGATGGTACTCGGTGGCCGTGTAGACGTTGCCGCGCAGCTCGATGCGCGGCGTGGAACGGTACACGTACTGCAACAGCTCCGAGCCGAACAGAGTGGCCAGCACGGAGCCGAACTGCTGACTGCCGACGAACTTCAGTCCGCGGATCAGCAGAGCGCCATTGGCCTGCAAGAGACGCTCGACGTGCTCCCGGTTTCGCTCAGCCCAATCGACGGTCTTCGTCCCGTTCTGATCGACCGGCAACACCAGCGGCCTGCCGTTCACGGCCTGCAGATCCGCGCGGTCGACCGTGGACAGGTCGGCAACGGCCACTGCCTCATTCATAGCGCAAGCCCTCTGAGGGTTCCGCGCGCAACACGCCCCGTGTCGAAAAATAGGACGCGGAAACAACGAGCAGGCTGATCGTGGCCACTACGGACAGGCCGATCACGAGAATCGTCGGAACCCCTAACGCCGCGAATTTCAGCAGCGCGAACAGCGCGACCGCGGAGAGACCGGCGCCCAGCAGCAGACCGATCATCAGGCGGCGGACGCTTTGACGCAGGAGCAGCTGCACGATGGAGCGCTCCGGGGCGCCAACGGCGCGGCGCAGACCGATTTCCTGCGTGCGCCGGACCACGTCGTTGCGGCAGAGTCCATAGATGCCGGTAAGACCCAGCAACATCGCGAACGATCCCGCCGCCTGGAAGGCCTTCGTCATCGCGCTCGCCAGGCGGATCGCATTCTCGAGCTCCTCGGCATAGGGCACGATCGGCCGCGAGAGCGTGGCACCCTGCCGTTCGACGATGCGTTGCAGAGCGCGCCGCGTTTCCTCTTCATTTCCTCGATGGCGCACCAGAAACTCGCCGGGGGATTTGTACGTGTCCCCGTTCGGCGGAATCACGACAGTGGTGTAGGCGCGACGGTCGACCTGCAGAACCCGGCCACGGTCGAGAACATCGCTGACCACACCAACGACCGTCAGCGGCAGGCCCCGATTTCCGCTGGCGGTGAGGAAGTAGACCCTGCGGCCGATTGCCGACGCACCCGGCCAGTACGTATCCGCCAGCGTCTTGCTGACCAACACCGATCTGGCACCGGC
This sequence comes from Acidobacteriota bacterium, assembly GCA_039932995.1. Taxonomy (GTDB): domain Bacteria; phylum Acidobacteriota; class Thermoanaerobaculia; order Gp7-AA8; family Gp7-AA8; genus QHVT01. Next base: position 14,445 of record JBDTOZ010000084.1, read on the forward strand.
CACGGTTTCGCGATGATCGAAATAGCGGCCTTCCAGCACTTTGGCTGCGAGCTGTACTGGCGCATCGGAGCTCACGACCACGGATGCCTGGAACTGGCCAACAGCATCCGAAGCAGCAGTGTCGATCGCCAAGTTGGCATCGCCGGCCTGCGTCCACATCATCACGGCTTCGACCGTGCTTTCGGCGCGCAGCTCCGCCAGCATCCGCTGATCGAGGATTCGGAGCTCCTTATCCAGCGTCGCGGCCGGGATCTTCTCTAAATCAGAATACGCTTCCAGGAACAGCAGACGGTCCGCGTTGATCCCGAAATCGACGTTGACAAATCGCTTGGCAATGACCGTCAGTGCGCCACCAGCCACCATCACCACTGAAATCAACACGATCTGCAGGGTCACCAGAAACCGCGAAATGCGGCCACTGGCCCTGCCCTGCGCTCCACGTGTGCCCTCGCGCAGCAGGCTGGCGCTCTGAACGCCACTGGCGCTGAGAATCGGGAGCGCGGCCACCAGCAGCACGGCCAGCAGCACGAAACCCGCGGAAGCGGCGATGGCCTGGCCGTCCAGTCCCCAATGCATCCAGTACGGCAGGCTCGGGTTGAGTGAGTGGAGTACGCGGTCCGTTCCCCTGAGCCACCAGGACGCCAGCAGCAGCGCGATGCCGCCACCCAGCACGCAGATGATCACGCTCTCCAGTGTCATCTGCGCGATCAGCCGCCGGCGCGGCGCGCCAAGGGCCACCCGCACCGCAATCTCGGCCGAACGTTCATTCGTGCGCGCCAACAGCATATTGCCGACATTGGCGCAGGCCAGGATGAGAATGGCCTGCGCGACGAGATTCAAGACGGCGAAGAGTACGACGCCCCCGTCACCGAGATCGGCGCGCTGAAACGTCATGACCTCCACCGCGTCGTACCGATAACCTTCCTTCTCCGGACGCGGATGCTGTTGACGCACGTCACGCAGCAGCACATTGAGCTCTTCCGCTGCTTCCTCGGTCGTCACCCCCGAGGGCAAACGGCCGTAAACGGAGACCACCCCGGCCAAGCCCCCACCGCCGGCATACGCCGGCGCATTCAGTTCGCGTTGGGAGAGTGGAAGCCAGAGCTTTGAGCGAACCGGAAATGCATAGCCGTCAGGCATGACTCCGACGATGCGTCGCGGGATGTTATCCACGTGTACGACCCGCTCGAGGATCTTGGGGTCGCCCGCAAAATGGGATTGCCAGAGAGCATACCCGATCACCATCACCGGTTCGGCACCGTCAGCGCTGTCCGCGGGCGCCAGGCCGCGCCCCTGCAATGGCAACGTGCGCGTGAACTCGAAGATGTTCCATTCCGCCAGTGTTGCATCCACGGTGCGACTGACGTCCTGCTCTTTCAACGTCACCGAGCTGACGCGATACACACCCAGCTCTTCCACCCGCGCGAGCCGCGTGCGCATCTGCTGGACCTCGAACGTGAACATTCCATCGCCGGTCTCGGTTTTCGGACGCACGGTGATCACACGCTCACCATCGGGCAGTGGCAGATCCTTGTATAGGGCCGTCTGCAGCAGCGCGAACGTGTACAAGCTGACGGCGAGGCCCCCGGCCAGCACGCCAATGGCCAGCAAGCTGAAGACTGGTTGCTTCTTCAGCAGGCGAAATGCGTATTTCAGATCGTCCAGGGAAAACATGGGCCAACTCCTCAATTCGTCACGAGCAGGCGCTCGGTGAGTCGAGGGCGATCGATAGAGCGCCGAAGATCCGCGACGATGGCGCCGTCGAACAGAGAAATCTGACGCGGCGCCCGCGCCGCCGTATCGGGGTTGTGCGTGACCATGCAGATCGTCGAGCCTTCCCGATGCAGTTGCTCGAGGAGGTCGACCACCGCATCGGCATTCTTGGAATCGAGATTGCCGGTTGGCTCGTCGGCCAGCAGCAGCGACGGCCGGCCGGCCACCGCACGTGCCACCGCCACGCGCTGCTGCTGCCCGCCGGAAAGCTGTGCCGGGAAATGCCGGGCCCGGTGTGACATTTCCACCTTTTCCAGGGCTTCGGCCACCCTCTGGCCGCGTTCGGTCTTGCCGAGATCGCTGCGGTAGGTCAAAGGCAGGGCTACGTTCTCTTCTACCGTCATGTCGCTGATCAGATGAAACGACTGGAACACAAAGCCGATCTCGCGGTTGCGGATACGGGCACGCTGTTCGCGGCCGAGGGAAGTGACGTCGTGGCCGTCCAGGATGTAGCGGCCGGCGTTCCATACGTCGAGCAGACCGAGCAAGGACAACAGCGTCGACTTGCCGCAGCCGGAAGGACCGGACAGCGTGACATATTCACCCTGATCGATGGTCAGGTCGATTCCGTGCAGAGCACGCGTCTCTACCGTTTCGCTGAAGAAAGACTTCTGAACACCTTCCAGTTGAATCAGTGGCGTCGATTTCGTCATGAATGGTCCCTATTTCACTTGAACGCGTTCGTACTTTCCCCAGGCCGCGGAGTCTGAAACGATGATGCGATCGCCCGCTTTCAGCCCGGACAACACTTCGATATGGCGTGTCGACACCAGGCCGAAATCCACGGGCGTGCGGATCGCGGTATCGCCATCGAGGCGGAAGACCACGGTACGACCATGCCCCTTTGCCAGCTGCGGGCGGGCCACGAACAGTGCATTCGGGCGCTGAGCGACGTCGATCACACCTTCGATGCTCTGATTGGCACGCAGATCGGGCGGCAGGGTGCCCAGAATCTCCACTTCGGCCTTGACCACACCGTTGTTCACGGTAGGTTCGATGCGCACCACTCGGCCCTGAATCGCGCTGCCGTGCCCGTCGATATGAACGGCTTGACCGACGCGGATGTCGCCGGCCTGGTAATCCTGGATGTCCAAGATTGCCACCAGGTTGTCATGCGGGGCAATGCGGGCGACCTCAGTCCCTGCGGTCACGGCCTGACCGAGCTTCAGCGCCATTTGCTGCACGACACCGTCGATTGGCGCCCGCACCAGCAAGTCGTCCACCTGTTGCTGAATCGAGCTCAAGCCGTTGTTCATCTTGCTGGTGCGCGCCTGATGCGCATCGAGCATGGCCGCCAGCCGCTCCTCCATCATCCGCACAGCCTCGTTCGACGACTCGATGCGTTCTTTTTGCTGCTGGGCGGCGAGCTTGGTTTGCTCGAAACTGAGCCGCGACGCAATGCCGCGGTCGAGCAGGGTCTGCTCGGCCTCGACCCTCATCCTGGCAAGCTCGTAGTTGGACCTGGCGTCTCTTGAATCCGCTCGCAGGCCGGCCAGTTCGGCGCGCAAGACCACCGCGTCGGCATGGTTTTCCTTCCTCAGCGCCTCGAGCTCCCAGCGCATTTCCGACAACTGTTCATGGAGCTTCGGATTGGCGATACGAGCCAGGATGTCGCCTTTCCTGACCTCGGCACCGGCCTCGAGCTCGATTCGCTCGACGCGGCCCTCCACATTGACGGCGATCACCTGATTATGCTTTGACGTCAGCACTCCGGCGCCGCGCACCTGGACCAGAAACTCACCCCGCTGCACCTCGGCAATGCTCACCCGATCTTTATCGACCACGGAGTCGGCATTGCCAAAGCTGCTGTTCGCAATCAGCACCGCGATCGGAATTCCCAGGACCGGCAGGGCCATCCATTTGCGCCGCCACAGGGGCTTTTTCGGTTCTTGAATCAAGACATCCATTTTTGCTCCGTAGCTCCGTTTCTCACGGAAGTTCTCAGCACAACGCCCGCTTGCACATCGACGCTACGGCACATTTTAATGAGGGATGGATCGACGAAGCCGCTGCGCCGGGCGCGCGGATTGCCAGAGTGCTGTGCCGATGGAGCAGACATCTGCACCAGACGGAAGGTCAAATGTTGCGTCAACCGTAGAGATGATGGTTGATCTGCATCAGCTGCAAAGACGAACGTTGCATCTGTGATCCCGCACGGCGATTGGGATTGTTATCTGTGCGGTTCCCATCGGCAATCGTCCAGGCGCGCTGGCCTGAGCCTCTCCCCTCTCCCGTGTTCATCACACGAGGTTCTGCACGTGCGGAAGGAACGGTTGGCGTTGCCTCGACAGCGCTTCGCCCTCTCGGTTACGTAGTACTGCTGCTCCCGCCGTTTTGGCGGTTGCGCCACTTTTCCTGAAGGCTGGATGTGGGCATTTTCCCAACACCACCACACGAAGTCAATATGGAGAATATCCGGACACGGTGATCCGGAAGGATGGCGGGTCGCGCGCACTTGCGCGTACGACGGTCTGACCCACCGAGGAACCGGAGCCCGCCGCGACGGTCCCGTGCCAACCAGCGGCCTGCCATGATTGGGGGAAAGACGGCCCACTTCTCTTGCTCTCGCGACCGGCGTCCTTATGGAGCGGATGCTCAACTCCTCTCCTGGGTAGAGGCCCTGGTTCAGGGAGCAAACCGTACGCGCCAGGAACGATAGACCAGGGCGCGGCTTTGGTACACGCGGTCGACGACCATGAGCTTGCTCGTCAAGCCCGCGACGAAGGCCGCATTGGAGCCGTCCTCGTCAATCATCTCGTTCATGAAATCGGAGCCCACGAGTCGCTGCCAGCGGCTGGAACCTTCGGCAACCTGCCGGGTAATGTCACGCTGGGTGGTGATGATACCGCCGGCGGCTTGAAGCAGTTGGTCGTGACGATTGTCGGCCCGGGGGTCCATGTTGTCGGTGTAGCAGAACACACCGCCGGGTTTCAGCACCCGCCGCACTTCGGCAAAGAAGCGGGCTAAGCTGGGATAACAGTGGGAGGACTCGATATTGGTGACCACGTCGAAGGAACCATCCTCGAAGGGCAGGTTCTGGGCGTCTCCTTCGATGAACTCGAGTCCGTTCAGCGGGTGGGCGATGCGGCAGAATTCGATGCTGGCGGCAACCAAGTCGAGACCCACGACGTGCGCCGGTCCATGGTAGCGGCGAAGATAGGAGCAGGTGCCACCACGGCCGCAGCCCACGTCAAGCACACGTTTCCCAGACAGATCCACGCCCTCGATCACGTGCCGTACCAAGTTGATGGAATAGCGCCACGGCGCGTCTTCGTCTTTGAGCCAGTGAAAGTCCTCGTTTTGGTCGAGCTCCGCAAACCCGTGATTCATGAACACGAAGCGCGAGTCGTGGATCCAGTCCAACAGTTCGGCATAGAGTCCACTGGACACACCGCCCGCTTGCATGCGCCGCCGGAAACGTTCCACCGTCTCCTCATCGCCCGAAACGGTGATCCGTCCGGAATCAATCCAGGACTCTATGCCACGGTAGCTGGCACGGGGGCAAATCGCTCGATGAGCGCGGCATCGATATGCAGCTCCAGCTTGGCGGCCCGTTTGACAGCCGGAGCCACTGTCACGGGCTTCGCCGCCACGTCGATCGTCCAAGCCGGGCCGCCGCGAACGGCCACAAGGCATTCATCCGTGATCCCGCGCATGGTGTAGCCAACCTGGCGAAGAGCCGCTTCGGTGTGCTGGTCCATCCGTTCAGGCTCCGGTGTCGAGATTCTTCCAAACGGACCCGGGTTCAGCCGCGCGGTCCGCGACGCCATGATGGCACAACTCAAAGGCAGAAACGCAGGTCGGGTAGACCGAGCGGTTGCCCGCCCGGCCCCCCACAGATCCGGACGTGCGGGTTTCCCGCATCCGGCTCTTCGGATCATGGATTCGCTGCGAGGTCGTTAGACCCATTGGTGGACGATGCGAGGCCGGGGGAGTTGGAAACGCTCCTCGAGCTCAAAGTCCAGCCAACGAATCGAGGCCCGCTGCGATCGACGACTCAGCCAGTAACGCCAGGCATTGCACACGCACCGATAGAATTGCGCGATCGCCCTCAGGTTGCATCGCCCAATAGTGCGTGAAGCCAAGAAAGCCGAACGTCGGAGGGTTCTCTTTGTCGCTTCCGTCCGGTTTGTGGAATTGGAACAGTCGTGTCTTGTCGGGATGCAGCGTGAGTCCGTACTTGGCGAATCGCTTCGGCAATACCTCAGCAACCCGTCGCGCATCGTCTTCACGCTCGAAGCAGATCACGAAGTCGTCGGCGTAGCGGATCAGTCGTGCTCGACCTCGCAGGCGAGGCTTCACAATCGTTTCGAACCACACGTCCAGCACTTCGTGCAGATAGATGTTCGCCAACAGTGGCGAGATCACACCTCCCTGCGGTGATCCATCTTCCGGAAAGTGAATCCGTCCCTCCTCCATCACGCCTGCCTTGAGCCATTTGTCGATCATGCGGCGGATCACTCCGTCCCGCACCCTCTGGTCGAGAAACCTTCTCAGGTGTCCGTGGACCATCTTGTCGAAGAACGACCGGATGTCCGCTTCAAGCACCCACCCACCTCCAATCGCCATCAGTTCCTGCCGCAGATCACGCAGCGCATGCAGCGCTCCGATCCTCGGCCGATATCCGTACGACGTCGGCAGAAAGTCCTGCTCGTATACCGCTTCCACGATCGTGGTCACGGCCCGTTGCAGGATCTTGTCCTCAAAGGTCGGGATACCGAGTGGTCGCTGGCCACCATCAGCCTTCGGAATGTACGCCCTTCGAACCGGCGGAGCCTTGTACGTGCCGCTCTTGAACTGATCGAGCAGTCGCTGCAGGTTCTTCTCCAATTCTTGTTCGTACTCCTCGGCAACGACGCCATCAACTCCCGGTGAACCATCCTTCCGAGTTATCGAATATGCGTCCCGCAGCAGAGCCATGTCGATGTGATGGGCGAGCGTGAGAATCGGTTTGCCTGGGAGCTTGCTCGCCAGTTCTGCTATCCGCTTCTGTGTCGTTGACACGCTGTCCAAGTTCGGAGTCTCGTTCGTGTTTCCCATGACGGTTCCATGACCCGGCTTCTCTCTTCCCTCCAGTGGGTCCTCCGGGATGAGTTCCCCACCTTCACAGGTACTACTGAGAAGCTCCGACTCCTGAGCACTCGTCGGCGACGCTCAGCCCTTCTCGGGTCGTGAGAGGCCTCACGATAATTGATGGTGCGGTTTTCACGATAGTTGATGGGCCGCG
>JBDTOZ010000085.1:0-6160 GCA_039932995.1 Acidobacteriota bacterium
CTGGTTGCTGGTTGCTGGTTGTCTGAGGTTGCTGGTTGTCTGAGGTTGATCGCACGGAACGCGGTTCGTGTCAGCGCCATCCACGGCGAAGCGTTTCTGATTGTGAGTGGCTTGTGTCCGCGCCGAACACCTCAGACAACCAGCAACCAGCAACCAGCAACAACCTCACCCGAACCTTCCCGTAATGTAATCCTCGGTCAGCTTCTCCCTGGGCGTCATGAAGATCGTCTTCGTTCCGCCGACTTCGACCAGCTTACCGAGCATGAAGAAGGCGGTGCGGTCGGAGACGCGCGCGGCTTGCTGCATGTTGTGCGTGACGATGACGATCGTGTAGTTGTCCTTGAGTTCGTATACCAGCTCTTCGATCTTCTGCGTGGCGATCGGATCGAGCGCGGAGGCCGGCTCGTCCATCAGCAGGATCTCCGGATCGACCGCCAGGGCGCGCGCGATGCAGAGGCGCTGCTGCTGGCCGCCGGACAGGGCCAGCGCGCTCGCGCCGAGACGGTCCTTCACTTCGTCCCAGAGCGCTGCACGCTGCAGCGAGCGCTCGACGGTCTCGTCCAGCGTGCGCCTGTCGTTCGTCCCGGCGATGCGCAAGCCGTAGGCGATGTTCTCGTAGATCGTCTTCGGGAACGGGTTGGACTTCTGGAAGACCATGCCCACGCTCCGCCGCAGCGACACCACGTCGATGCCCGGCGCGTAAACGTCGCGACCGGCAATGGTGATTCGTCCCTCGGCGCGCGCGCCCGGGATGATGTCGTTCATCCGGTTGATGGACCGCAGGAAGGTCGACTTGCCGCAGCCAGACGGTCCGATGAGCGCAGTGACCTGCTTCTCCGGGATGTCCAGGTCGATGCCGTGCAGCACCTTCGACTCGCCGTAGTAGAAGTTGAAGTTGCGGACTTCGATCTTCGCGGCCGGCGCCGGCGTCTCGACGGCGCGCGGAGGGGAGGCAGGGCTCACGATTTCCATTGTCGTCATCGCTGAAGCCTCGAACGGGTGCGTGTACGGATCACCACTCCGGCCAGGTTGAGAAGGAACGTCAGTCCCAACAGGACGAACACCGTGCCGTAGAGGAGCGGCTTGGTCGCTTCGACGTCCGGCGATTGCGTGGAGAGGATGAGCACGTGATAGCCGAGATGCATGAATTGATCGGTGATTCGTGTGGGCAGGTACGGAAGCGAGTATGCGGCGCCGGTGAACAGGATCGGTGCGACTTCTCCCGCGCCGCGCGAGATCCCCAGGATCGCGCCGGTGAGGATGCCCGAGAGCGAGCTCGGGAGAACCACGCGCCGGATGGTCTCCCACTGCGTCGCACCCAGCGCCAGCGAAGCCTCGCGGAGATCCTGCGGCACGGTGCGCAGGGCTTCTTCCGTGGCCACGATCACGGTCGGCAGGGTGAGCAACGCCAAGGTGCAGGCCGCCCAGAGCAGAGAGCCCTGGCCCCAGAGCACTTCGCCCGGGGGTTGGGTGGCGCGGTCGATTCCCCGGCCGATGAACTGGATGAAAAAACCGAGGCCGAACAGGCCGAAGACGATCGACGGCACCCCGGCCAGGTTTGCGACCGCGCTGCGCGTCACCGTGGCCAGGAGCGCCGACAGCGCGCGGAAGAAGAGTCGCTTCCGTCCCGGCCGTCCTTTCGACGCACGGAAGCGACGCCAGGCCAGGTTCAGTCCTTCGGCGGGCGTGTACTCGTGCAGGTAGACCGCCGTGGCCACGCCGAGGGGCACCGCCACCACCGACATCAGGATGACCAACGCCGCCGTCCCGACGATGGCCGGCATGATCCCGCCGGCCGTGAGTCCGTCCCGGGGTGGCTGCGTCACGAACTCCCACGTCACTTGCCTCAAACCATGGAAGACGATGTTCCCGAGGATGATCAGCAGGATGCCCAGGATCAGCACGACGCTGAGCCCGAGCACCGACACCGCCACCCGGTCGCCCACGCGCTTCACGCCGCGGCTCCCTGCATGCGCACGCGCATGCGCCGGATCACCCACTGCCCGAACGTGTTGCTGACGAACGTGATCACGAACAGCAGCGTGCCCATGAAGAACAACGTGGCGTAGTGCTCGCTCCCCACGACCACTTCTCCCATCTCCGCGGCGATGGTTGCGGAGAGCGTGCGCAACGGATCCAGCAGCGAGAGCGACGTGATGGCCGCGTTGCCGCCGGCCATGAGCAGGATCATGGTCTCGCCCACCGCGCGGCCGAAGGCGAGCACGAACGAGGCGAACACCGCCGGGGCGGCCGCGGGAAGCACGACCTTCCACGCGGTCTGGAAGTTGGAGGCCCCGAGCGCGAACGAAGCCTCGCGGTACGAGCGCGGCACGGCGGCCAGTCCGTCCTCCGAGATGGTGAAGATGATGGGCACCAGTGCGAATCCGAGGGCCAGGCCGGCGTTGATGGCGTTGAGGCGGTAGGTCAGACCGAATGCCTTCTGGATCCAGGTGGCCAGGATCACCAGCGCGAAGAAGCCCATGACCACCGAGGGGATTCCGGCCAGCAATTCGATGACCGGCTTGATCACTTCGCGCATGCGCTTCGAGGCAAACTCCGAGGTGAACAGCGCCGCCGCCACTCCCACCGGACAGGCAAAGAGGAGCCCGACCACCGTTGCCTTGAGCGTGCCCAGGATGATCGGAATGAGCGAGAGCTTGGGGACGTCGGAGGTCGGTTGCCACACCGGAGGATCTGCAAGGAAGAATGCGCGCAGATGAGGGGCGTCCAGCACTCCCCGCGTCTCCTTGAAGGTGAAGACGAAGATCAGCGCGATGAACGCGATCGCCACCCAGCCCGCCGTGGAGAAGACGGCCTGCATCAGGGTGTTGCGGACGGAGCGCGCGCGACTCATTGCCCGGTGCTGAGCGGGAAGTATCCGACTTCAGTGACCAGCGCCTGGGCTTCGGGCGTCACGGCCCACTGTGCGAACTTCGTGACGCGCTCCGGCGCGTTGGCCGGATAGTAAAAGAAGAGCTTGCGGCTCAGCGGATACGAGCCGTCGGCAACGGTCGCCTCGGACGGCGCGACCGCAGCTCCTCCCGCGGCCTGGACCGCCAACGGCCGGACGTTCTTCGCGTAAGCGATGCCGCCGTAGCCAATGCCGTTCTTGTCGGCACCGACGGCGTTGATGATCGCCGCGGTTCCCTGCAGGGTCTGCACCGCCGGGGCGAAGTCGCCTTTGGCCAGGACGTGCTCGCGGAAGTAGTCGTAGGTACCGGAGGAGCTCTCGCGGCCGTACATCACGATGGGAGCGTTGGCTCCGCCGACCTGGCTCCAGTTCGTGACTTTGCCCTGGAAGATGTCTTTGATCTGGGCCACGGTCAGGTGCTGGACCGGGTTGTCCTGATGGACGAAGAGGCCGAGGGCGTCGAGGGCGACCGGGTACTCGACCACTGCCGCGCCCCGGCTCTGCGCGACCTTCTGCTTCTCCTCGTCCTTCATGGTGCGGGAGGACTGCGCGAGGTCGGCGGTGCCGTTGATCAGCGCCGCGATGCCCGTGCCGCTGCCTCCACCGTTGACCTGCACGACGGCGCTCGGATCCTTCTTCATGTACTCCTCGGCCAGGCGCTGTCCGAGGATGACCATCGTGTCCGAGCCCTTGATGGTCAACGGCTTGGAGCGGGAGGACCGGGGTTGATCTCCACCGGGGGCCGTGGCTTGCCGCTCGCGCCCGCCGCAGGCGGCGAGGGTGAGGGAGAGCAGGAGCGCAGAGACAGCTCGGGCGTGCTTCATGACGGCGAATTCTGGAGGGCCGGTGTGGGGAGGACTGGAAGGGGATGTAAATTCGGCGTAAAGCACAGCACTCGCGGCACAACGGCATTTCCTCACGCGTATGCTCGCCGGCATGAAGCTGAAGCAACGAGGTCCCGCTGACGCTCGCATCGAGTTCCGCTGGCGCGTCGATCAAGACTCCGGCATGGAGAAGACCGCACTTCTCTACGATGCCGACGGACGCATCAAGGGCGTGGACTATGAATATGCCAAGCGCGTGAGGCCGGTCGTGCCGCCTCGATGACAGGGAATGGCATCCGCAAGAGACGGGGACTCATTTTGCGACAGATGTGAAATACTCCCGACCGATGTCACTCCAGCCGGCAAGGATTCTGGTCGCGGAGGACGACGAAGCGATCCGCCTGTTGCTGGCGGCGATCCTCGCGCGTGCCGGGTATGCCGCGGACTTTGCGCGCAATGGCGAAGAAGCCATCACCCGGCTGAGCGGCGAGCGTTATGACGCGATCCTGCTCGACCTGATGATGCCCGTGGCCAGCGGCTTCGACGTGCTTCGGTACATGGATGCGGCGTACCCGGAGAAAGCGTCTCAGTGTGTCATCGTCCTGACGGCCGCGAGCAATCAGGATCTGCGTGGGGTGGCCGAGGGTCAGGTCTTCCGGCTCATTCGCAAGCCCTTCGAGATGAAAGAACTGATTCGCGCGATCGATGAATGCGTGCAGCGCGATTCAGCGACCCAGAAGCCGAGCGAGCACGCGATCGGCTGACCTCACGCGTGCCGCCGCGAAATCGGCCTCAGCACTCCGGTTCGTTTTCCGCGTCGATGGTGGTCATCTCTGCCATGACCATGCGCTCGGGATGAGTCTGGCCCGTCAACCTGCCGCCGGGAAGAGCGAACGCGGTCAGGAAAGCCAGTCCGACGACCGTGGCGCTGGCCGCGAAGATGTTGCGTAGAGTGCCTTGCAACGCTCCCTGCAACTTCGCGAGCTCGGCCGGCGCGATGTGCGCGCGGGCTTCCGGGTTCACGAGCGCATTGGGATCCTGTGAATAGGCGGCCAGACCGGCGGCCAGCAGCGCCCCCAGGATGGCTACACCCATCGCCCCTCCAATGGAGCGCGAGAACTGATTGAGTGAGGTAGTGATGCCGAGTTGGTCGCGGGAAACGGAGTGCTGGGAGGCGATCAGCAGCGTCAGCATGACCAGTCCCAGTCCCGCGCCGATGAAGATCAGCTCGACGATCATCAGCGGTCGCGGCGTGTCGCGCGTGAAGGTGGCCAGCGCGCCGAAGCCGGCCAGCATCAGCAGCAGGCCGGTCAGCACGAGCACGCGTGTGCCGAAACGGATCAGCAGCCGTCCTCCCACGATCGACATGAGCACCCACGACAGCATGAGCGGCGTGAGGAACGAGCCGGCCTGGGTGGCCGTCGCGCCGAGGACGCCCTGCGCCAGGAGCGGCACGAACGTGATCGCGGCGAACATGGCGATGCCTGCGAGGAACCCGATGACCACGGCCACGCTGATGACGCGATTTCGAAAGAGCGCCAGCGGCACGATCGGATCGCGGGCTCGCTTCTCGATGCGCACGAACCAGTACAGCAATGCCGCCACGAGCGCGACCAGGGGGAGGGTGCGCGGGGAGCGCGTTTCCCCAAGGACGAGCAGGAGCAGGGTGCAGGCTCCGGTCAGGACGATGGCACCGAGGTAATCGATGGACGGTGCTTCGCGCCGGACCGGCTCTTTCAGGGCCACTCCGATGATGATTGCCGCGGCGATGCCGATCGGCAGGTTGATCAGAAACACCCATCGCCACGACAACTGATCGGTGATGAAGCCACCCACCAGCGGACCGAAGATGCTGGAGATTCCCCACACGCCGCTGAAAAGCCCTTGCATCCTGGCCCGCTCCTGCAGCGTGAAGATGTCGCCGATGATGGTCATGGCCAGGGGCACCAGAGCGCCGGCGCCCAGGCCCTGCAAGGCCCTCGCGCCGATGAGCTGCGTCATCGACTGCGCGAGGCCGCAGGCGGCGGAGCCGATCAGGAACACCGCCACCCCGATTTGAAAGAGAGGCCGGCGCCCGAACAGGTCGGAGAGCTTGCCCCAGACGGGCACGGTCACGGTCGAGGTGAGCAGGTAGGCGGAGAACACCCAACTGTAATGACCGAGGCCTCCGAGCGTGGAAACGATCGTGGGCATGGCCGTCCCGACCACGGTGGCCTCGAGTGCGGCGAGAAGCATGCCGGTCATCACGCCAATCGTGACGAACCAGCGGCGGCGCGAAGACATCTCCAACATGGGCGCGCCATTGTGCACGAGCCGGACCGGAATCGGTTGCGTGGGGAACACGCGGAGTGTTGGCCACGTCACGCGATGGTCGGGAGGGAGGCGTGTCTGTGGAGCGGTAGGCTTTAGCCTGCCAGGCTCTTGC
>JBDTOZ010000086.1:0-3224 GCA_039932995.1 Acidobacteriota bacterium
GACGAGCATGAGCGCGGTCGGGGTCACGCCCGAGTTCCTGCGCGAGATGCGCGACGCCGGTTTCGAAGTGAAGACGGCCCGCGAGGCCACCAGCCTGCGCGCGGTCGGCGTCACGGCCGAGTACGTGAAGCAGCTCCGCGACGCAGGGTTCGAAGTGAAGACCGCCCGCGACGCCAGCGGCATGCGCGCCGTCGGGGTGACCCCCGAGTTCATCCAGCAGATGCGCGCGGCCGGATTCGAAGTCAAGACCGCTCACGAAGCCACCAGTCTCAGCGCGGTCGGCGTCACGCCGGACTACGTGAAGGCGATGCGCGCGGCCGGGTTCACGATCAAGACCACCAGCGAAGCCACCAGCCTCCGCGCCGTCGGGGTCACGCCGGAGTACGTGCAGGAGATCAGGTCCGCCGGGTTCGAGATCAAGAGCGCTCAGGACGCCACCAGCCTTCGGGCCCTGGGGGTCACCGGCGCCTGGCTCCGTGAGATGCGCGACGCCGGAGTGAAGATCACCTCCGCCAGAGAAGCGTCCAGTCTGCGCGCCGTCGGAGTCACGGCCGACTTCGTCAAGCGTCTGGCCAAGGCGGGCTACACCAACCTGTCGGCCCACGAGCTCACCCGTCTGGCCGGGTCCGGGATCGACGACGACTTCATCCGCGACATGGAGCAGTACCGCAAGAAGGATTGAGTCCGGCAGCCGGTCACGCCGGCTGCCTCCCCTTTTCTTCCCACCGTGCGTACCGCGGCGGCGGATTCGGTCGCCGATCGCGGATGCTGTTCGCGGGCGCGCACCGTGACAACCAAGCGACGACGGACGCACCGACGTCCGAGGAGAAATCGATGAAACGCTTCGCCCCACTGATGCTGGCAGTGTCTCTCTTCGCCACTCTCTCCGCGGCGGCCCTCGATGGCGCGTGGACGGCCTCACTCGACGAAAAACGGCCCGAGCGCATGTACCTGAGCATCACCCGCGGTCGCATGCACCAGAACGGATCGACGATGGCGGTCTCCTCGTTCTCGGGGCTCACCTCCGCTCAAATTCGCGCGGCCACGATGACGCCGGTGAATTTCGAGATGCGCCGCGAAGCCGGCGTGCTGGCCTTCGAAGGGACGTTCCGCAACGGCAACGGAGCGGGACAGTTCACCTTCACGGCAAACCGCGGCTACATCGACCTTGTGCGTGCGCTGGGCATCGAGTTCACACTCGACCGCCGCGAGAAGCACGATGAAGAAGACTCGCTCTTCACGCTGGCCCTGCACGATGTCTCCACCGCCTTCATCAAGACCATGATCGCCGAGGGATACCGGGTCAAGCTCGAGGACTACCTGACCATGCGCATCTTCGACATCACCCCCGAGTACATCCGGGAGATGCGCTCGCTCGGCTTCCGGGACATCACCCACGACGAGCTGGTGGCCACGCGCATTCACAAAGTCACTCCTGAGTACGTCCGCGAGATGCGCGCGGCGGGATGGGACCTGACCTTGGACGAGCTGCAGTCCAGCCGCATTCACGGCGCGACTCCCCAATTCGCCGAGGAGATGCGCAAGCTCGGCTACGGAAGTCTCGATCACGGCGACCTGGTCTCCTTCCGCATTCACGGCGTCACCGGCGAGCTCGTTGCCAACCTGCGCAAGCTCGGTTACGACAAGCTCACCGCCGACGAGCTGATCTCCATGCGCATCCACCGGGTCACCCCCGAGTTCATCCGCGAGCTGGAGCAGGCCGGCTACGCGAAGGTTCCGGTGGAGAAGCTCATCTCGATGCGCATCCACGGCATCGACGCCAAATTCATTCGCAAGATGGCGGAGTGAAGGCGGGCGGGGGGCGCGGGGGCGAGGACGCCCCCCGGCCAGCCGGCGAGACGCCGGCGTTCCGCCGCCTTACGGCGGTTTGGTTGCAGCTACATCTCTGTGTCTCTGTGTCTCTGTGCCTCTGTGGTGAACCGGCCCTACCCACGCGCGAACGCAAACCTACTTCACCGTCACCGCCCCCACGTACCGGATCTCTCCGCCGCCCTGCACCAGGCGGAACGGCAGGATCTCCACCTGGTCGTTGCGCAGAACGACCACCAGGCCGCGGCTGATGCCCATCGGGCCGGCCGCGAAGTAGCGGACGCCGATGTGGTACGTGCCGCGATCGAGGCGGGACGTGCGAATCACTTCCGGTCCCAGGCCCTGGGTGATGTCCTCGTAGAGCTGAAGGCCGGAGCGGCTGTCCTTGTGCGAGTAGTAAACCTCTTCGCCGGCCGGATCGACCACGTGCAGGTCGACGTCGTTCGCGTCGGTTTCCCACACCAGCGTGATGCGCAGCGCGTCCGTCCTGTCCAGATCGGCATCGTGCTCGCGCGCACGCTGCTCGATCTCTCTGCGCCGCGATTCGTCCTTCGCGATCCAGGCCCGATACACGTAGGCCAGCTCTTCATGAATGACCCGTTGCACGTTGCCGTACCAGCCGGGGAAGTCCTGTTGCGTCGCGGACTCGAGCACGCGGGCGGCCTCTTCGATCCGGCCGTCGCGCCAAAGGAGCAGCGCCAGGGACCGGTAAGCGTTGGCCCGGTCGGGACGCAGTTCCAGCGCACGGCGCAAGGGTGCCTCCGCAAGGCGGCCGTGGCGGATCTGCAGCAGCAGCAGGCCCGCGCGCTGCAGGAGCTCCGTCTTGCCGGGTGCGACTTCGATGAGCGACGCGTAGGCGCGCGCGGCCTCGGGCTCGCGGCCCAGTTGCGCGGCCGCCATTCCCAGCACCTCGTACACCTGTGGATTCTCCGGATCGTACGGCTGCCAGCGAAGTGCAACGCCGCGCAGCGCGTTCCATTCGCCGAGCGCGGCCAGCGCCTCGCCGAGCTGGTTATAGAGCTCGCGGTCGCGCGGGTTGGCTTGGAGCTTCTGCTCGAGGTCCGCGATGGTCTGCCGGGAGGGCTTCTCCTGCCGCGTCCAGCCGACGGCAGTCTTCCCCTCGCGGAGGATCGGGACGACAGGAGGTGGCGGTGGGGGCGGCGGTGCGACCATCGCCGCAGTCCGAGAGGACGTTGCCGCGGCGCGTTCCCGCGCCGCTTCATCACGGGGCGCATCCGCGGAGCGCTCGTCCACGATTCGCGGAGCTTCCGCCGGAACGGTGATCGATTCCGGACTGGGCACTCCTCCGACCATGCCTCCTGCCACACCGCCGACCACACCGCCCGCCACACCGCCGACCACGCCTCCTTCCACGCCGCCTGCCACACCCTCTG
>JBDTOZ010000087.1:0-5587 GCA_039932995.1 Acidobacteriota bacterium
CTCAACGCCGAGAAGATCCGTCTCACGGGTAAGAAAGAGACGGACAAGATCTACCGCAACCACTCCCTCTATCCGGGCGGCCTCAAAGAGAAGGCGGCGCGGTTCGTGCGGGCCGAAAAGCCCGAGCACATGATCGAGGAAGCGGTCTGGGGCATGCTGCCGAAGAACAAGATCGGCCGCAAAATGCTGAAGAAATTGAAGGTTTATCGCGGCACGAAGCACCGTCATCAGGCCCAGATGCCTGAGGCGCTGCAGGTCGGCGAGTAATCACAGGAGGATTCCTTGGCTTTGGTCGAATACTACGGAACGGGAAGACGGAAGACCTCGACGGCACGCGTGCATCTCCGTCCGGGCGCGGGCGCGATCACCATCAACCGGCGCTCGATGGACAACTACTTCGGCAACGAAGTGTTGAAGATGATCATCAAGCAGCCTCTGTCGCTGACGGAGACGGTCGACAAGTTCGACATCGTCGTGACCGTCGACGGCGGCGGCCCGAGCGGTCAGGCCGGTGCCATCCGGCACGGCATCTCCCGCGCCCTGCAGGTCTACAACGTCGAGCTCCGCAAGCGCCTCAAGAAGGCCGGCCTCCTCACGCGCGACCCGCGCATGAAGGAGCGCAAGAAGTACGGACAGAAGGGCGCCCGGGCGCGTTTCCAGTTCTCCAAGCGCTGATTTGGCTCCCATGTTTCCGCATCTCTAGAGTTCAGTCGAAGACAGGAGCGTCTCCTCGCTCCTGTCTTTTTGTTTTGTCGTGGTTCTCAATTCATGTTCAAAGGTAAAGGAGGGTTCACTTGGCGGTCTCAATCACAATGAAAGAGCTTTTGGAAGCTGGCGTTCACTTCGGTCATCAGACCAAGCGCTGGAATCCGAAGATGAAGAAGTACATCTTCGGCAAGCGCAACGGGATCTACATCATTGACCTGCAGAAGACGCTCAAGCTCTTTAAGGAAGCTTCCGCATTCATCTCGGGCCTCGCGTCCGGGGGGAAACGCATTCTGTTCATCGGCACCAAGCGCCAGGCGCAGGATGCCATCCTCGAAGAGGCCAACCGTTGCGGCATGTTCTACGTGAACAACCGCTGGCTGGGCGGCACCCTGACCAACTTCACCACCGTCCGGAAGTCGATCGAGCGCCTCAAGGAAATCGAGTCGCTCCTGAACGATACCGAGAAGGAGATGTCCAAGAAGGAGCGCGCTTCTCTCGACAAAGAGCGCGACAAGCTCCAGAAGAATCTCATCGGCATCCGCGAGATGGACGGTCTTCCGGACGCGCTCTTCGTGATCGATCCGAAGAAGGAGTACATCGCGGTCAAGGAAGCGAAGAAGCTGGGCATCCCGGTCGTGGCCATCGTGGACACGAATTGCGATCCGGAAGACATCGACTACGTCATTCCGGGCAACGATGACGCCATCCGCGCGATCCGTCTGTTCACGCAGAAGATCGCCGACGCCGTCCTCGAGGGCTACAACCTCGCCGAGGAGCGCTACATCGGGGTCGAAGACAAGGGCGAGCCCGCGCCCGAGGCTCTGCCTACGGCCGAGGCGCTGCCTACGGCCGAGGCGCTGCCTCCGGCCGAGCTCACCGCCGAAGAAGAGATGCAGACAGCGGCCGCTCCGGCCGTCTGACGTTTCGAGGGCGGGCGCGATGGAGCGTCCGTCCTCACGACGTTGCTGCCCGCTGCTCGCGTTCCTGGTTGCTCGTTGCTGGTTGTCTGCGGTGCCGCGCTGAACCGAAGACAACCAGCAACTAGGAACTAGGAACCTAGCAACAGCTCTGGCGCTGAATGAACGGCGCCCCACAACTCACACAAATCGAGGTTTGAAATGACTATCACTCCCGCCATGATCAAGGAGCTTCGCGAGCGCACCGGGGCCGGCTTTGCCGATGTCAAGAGCGCGCTCACCGAGGCCGATGGAGACATGGAGCAGGCCACGGTGATCCTTCGCAAGAAGGGTCTCGCGGCTGCAGGCAAGAAGGCCGGACGCGTCACCGCGGAAGGCGCCATCGCCGCGCGCGTCGAGAACAATACCGGCGTGCTCGTCGAGGTCAACTGCGAGACTGACTTCGTCGGCCGCAATGAGGTTTTCCAGCGCTTCGCCGGCGACGTGGCCAAGGCCATTGGCCAGAGCAAGGCCGAGACCGTCGAGGAGTTCCTGGCTGAGAACTGGCCGGGCAGCGACGAGACCGTCTCCCAGAAAGTGGCCGAGCAGATCGCCTCCATCAAGGAGAACATCTCCATCCGCCGCTTCGCGCGCTACCAGGCGCAGGAGAGCGCGGTCATCGGCACCTACATCCACGGCGGCGGCAAGATCGGCGTCATGGTGGAGGTCGTCGCCGAGAGCGGTGCCACTGGCACACACCTCGACGAGGTGGCCAAGGACGTGGCCATGCACGTGGCCGCCACCGAGCCGCGTTTCCTCCGTCGTGAAGACGTGACCGAGAAAGACCTGGACACCGAGCGCGAGATCGCCCGCGACGCCGCCCTCAAGTCCGGCAAGCCCGAGAACATCGTCGAGAAGATGGTCTCCGGCAAGATGGAAAAGTTCTACGGCGAAGCCTGTCTCCTCGAGCAGCCTTACATCAAGGACGACAAAGCCACCGTCACCCAATACCTCCAGCGCCGCGGCAAGGAGTCGGGATGCGAGATGCTCGTGACCCGCTTCACCCGCTACAAACTGGGCGAAGGCATCGAGAAAAAGACGGAAGACTTCGCGGCCGAAGTCGCGTCCTACATGAAGTGAGTCGCCGGCGGTTGGCAGTTGGCTGTTGGCGGGAACCGAGGAGCTCTCCCGCCAAGCGTCAACCGCCAACCGCCAACTCGCTTCTGATATAAACCGCCTCGCATGCCTGAAGCCACCCCACCCAAGTACAAACGAATCCTTCTCAAACTCTCCGGCGAAGCCTTGATGGGGGGGCGTCGCAGCGGAATCGATCCGGAAGTCCTCTCGGACATCGCGGACGAGATCGGGGAGGTCTACCGGCTCGGTGTCCAGATCGCCATCGTGATCGGCGGAGGAAACATCTTCCGCGGCGTCACCGCCGCGACCCAGGGAATCGACCGTGTGGCCGGCGATCACATGGGCATGCTGGCCACGGTGATCAACGGCATTGCCCTGCAGGATGCCCTGGAGCGCCGCGAGATCAAGACCCGCGTCACCACGGCCATCAGCATGGCCCAAGTGGCCGAGCCGTTCATCCGCCGGCGGGCCATCCGCCACCTCGAGAACGGCAACGTCGTGATCTGCGCCGCCGGGACGGGCAACCCTTTTTTCACCACCGACTCCGCCGCCGCTCTGCGCGCCGCGGAACTGAAGTGCGACATCATCTTCAAAGCCACCAAAGTGGACGGCATCTACACGGCCGACCCGGAGAAGGATCCGAACGCGGTCCGGCTCCCGCACGTGACCTACCAGCGCGTCCTGGCCGAGCGTCTGCAAGTCATGGACGCAGCAGCCATCGACCTGGCCCGCGGCAGCTCGATCCCGATCTATATTTTCTCTCTGCGCGAGAAGGGCAACATCAAGCGCGCGTTGATGGGCGAGGACGTGGGATCGATCGTTTCGGACGAGCCGGTGGAAGGCTGATCGCGAGGGAAGACATGGCCATCAATGATGTGATCAAAGACGTGCAGCACCGCATGCATGGGGCGATCGAAGCTCTCCATGCGCACTTCAAAACGCTGCGCACCGGCCGCGCCAACGCGGCCATGCTCGACAGCATCGTGCTCGACTACTACGGCACGCCCACTCCGCTGGCGCAGGCCGCGAGCATCAAGGTCCCCGAGCCCGCCCTGCTGGTCGTCGAGCCGTGGGACAAGCAGATGGTCAGCACCATCGAGAAGGCTATTCGCACCTCGGATCTCGGGTTCAATCCCGCGTCCGACGGCAAGGTCATCCGCGTTCCGATCCCGATGCTCACCGAGGAGCGGCGCAAGGACCTGGTGAAGAAGGCCCACGTGATGGCCGAGGAGTCGCGCACCGCGATCCGTCAGGTCCGTCGCGACGGCAACGACAAGATCAAGAAGCTGCTCAAGGACAAGACCATCTCCGAGGACGATGAAAAGCGTTCCGAGGCCGAGATCCAGAAGCTGACCGACAAGCACATCGACGAAGTCGCCAGCGTCCTCAAGCAGAAGGAACAGGACATCATGGCCGTCTGAGCCGCTCGCGCGGGATTGAGGATGCAGGATTGAGGATTGAGGATGGGAGTGAACAACATGCTTCGTGACTCTGCTTTCGTCATCCTCAATCCTCAATTCTCAATCCTCAATCCGCGTGGTGCGCGATGAGCGCGCAGAGTGTGGTGGTCATCGTTCCCGCCGCCGGTACCGGTTCCCGCTTCGGCTCCGGCATCCCCAAACAGTTCCAGCAGCTCGCCGGCAAGCCGCTCGTCCAACATGTGATCGAGCGCTTCCTGATCGACGAGAACGTGATCCGGGTGGTCGTTCCGGTCGCGGAGCTGCTGCTGGCCAGCGTGAAGAACAGCGATCGGGTGACGTTCGTCGCGGGCGGAGAGACCCGTCAGCAGTCGGTCATCAACGCGCTGGTCGAGGCCGATGAGGCCGAGCTCATCGCCGTGCACGATGCCGTCCGGCCGCTCTTCAGCGTGGCCATGTTTCACTCCGTGATCGCCGCCGCCCGCGAAGTCGGCGCGGCCCTGCCGGTCATCCCCGTCACCGACACCATCCATGTGATGACGGATCAGGCCACGGTCGCGCAGACGCTGGACCGGGGCATGCTCGCCGCCGCGCAGACCCCGCAGTGCTTCCGCGCGGAGATTCTCCGGGAGGTGATGGCCCGCGCCGAGCGCGAGGGCATCACCGGGACCGATGAGGCGGGCCTCGCCGCGCGCTTCGGCTACACCGTCAAAGCCATCCCCGGCGACCCGCGCAACCTGAAGATCACCGTTCCCGAGGATCTGGAGATCGCGGAGTCCTACCTCCAGCAGTGGAGCAAGGAATGATGCGCATCGGGCAGGGCGTCGACATCCATCCCTTCGACCCCTCCCGACCTCTCATCCTCGGCGGAGTGCGCATCAGCGAGAGCGGCGGTCTGGCCGGACACTCCGATGCCGACGCCGTCCTCCACGCCATCACCGACGCGCTCCTCGGCGCCGCCGGCGCGGGCGACATCGGCCACTACTTCCCCTCCACCGACGAGCGCTGGCGCAACGCCGACTCCTCGCAGTTCGTCCGTGAGGCCCTGCGCCTTCTCGCGGAGATGGAGGCGGAGATCGCCAACATCGACGTGACCATCATCGCCCAGCAACCAAAGCTCGCGCCGCACCGCGACGCGATGGTGGCGTCGATCGCGACCCTGCTCGACCTGCCGAAGGGCCACGTGAACGTGAAGGCCACCACGACGGATCACCTCGGCTTCATCGGACGCGGCGAAGGCATCTGCGCCATGGCCATCGTGCTCGTGAACGACAAGTAACCGGGGCCGCAGGCATCCTGCCCGCGGTGGCTCTAGTCTGTGGAGCGGTGGACTTGAGTCCACCGGGCACTCGCGAGGAGTGAGCCGGAGCCGCGTGAGTTTCTCGCCACGCTCGCGCTCGAGAGCCGCGAAGGGCAGAGGAGCCGATC
>JBDTOZ010000088.1:0-12504 GCA_039932995.1 Acidobacteriota bacterium
TGATGATGGCGGAAGCCTCATGCCACAACGGAATCTGCGCGATCGGCTGCGGAGTTGGTTGCCTTCTCACCGGCGGTACGACGGTGGCCTTCGGCGCCATCGGCGGGATCATCGGCGCCTGGGAATAGTCGCCCCGAGCCCTCCGGGTGACGTGTCCCGAAGTTCCTGATCGTTCAACAGTCTCTCTGAGAAAAGGAGAAGCCCCATGGAAGATCTGATGATGGCGGAAGCCTCATGCCACAACGGAATCTGCGCGATCGGCTGCGGAGTCGGTTGCCTCCTCACCGGCGGTACGACGGTGGCCTTTGGTGCCCTCGGCGGAATCATCGGCGCCTGGGAAGGCCCCATCGCCTCCTAGCCGGCACGGCCGGCATTGCTGGTCGGCATGGCCTTGGATGTGGTGCGGTCGCACCGAGGCCAGTGTGTTTCGACCGCGTAGGCTCCCAGCAGCTGATGTCGTCCGGCGGCCGCGCCGCGTGCCGCAACGAACGCGGTCGTTGCCGCCGGACTTTGAGAGAAACACTTCGAGGGAACGACGATGAACGCCATTGGCCACGATGTCCGCGATGCGGTGGCGCTGCTCCGGCAGCGCAGCTCCAGCGCGAAGTTCCGACCTTCCGATGCACGCTGGCTGTGGACCTACCTCGAGCCGCATGCGCCGCGAGCCATCGCGGCCGCGGTGTTGTTGATCTTCGTCGCCGCGATCAGCGGCGTGCTGCCCGCGGTGACGATGATCATCATCGACCGTGCCTTGCCGGCCCACGACGTGGCCACGATCAACAAGCTCCTGATCGGTCTGGCCCTGCTGTACCTGTTGCGGCCCTTCGGGTCGTTTCTGGCGACCTATAACTTCACCGTCCTCGGCCAGACCGTGCAGGTGCGCATCCGCGAGGACCTGTTCCGCCGTTTGCTGAAGCTCCCGCTGGCGTACTTCGAGCGCAAGCAGACCGGCTACCTCGTGGCGCGTCTGGGCGAGGTGAGCTCGATCGCCATTCTCTTCTCCTCGGCCATGATCATTCCTCTCCTGGGCATCGTCGAGCTGGTCCTGAGCACGGCCCTGATGCTCTGGATCGACTGGCGGCTCACGGTCATCGTCTCGCTGACCATGCCGCTGCTGTATGTCGCGGCGCGTTACCAGGGACGCGGCGTGCGTGCCTCCACGCGCTCGATGATGGAACAGGGCGCGCTCGTGTCGAAGCACCTGCAGGAATCGCTCTCCGGCGTGCAGACCATCAAAGAGCACGGAGCCGAAGAGCGCGAGACGGCCAAGATCGCATCCAGTCTCAAGAAGCTCCTCCGCACCGGAATCGTGCAGGGAGTGGCGGGCATGCTGGCCAACGAGTCGATGACGCTGGTGACGGGCCTGGTCACGCTGGCGGTGCTCTGGACCAGCTCCCGCTTCATCCTCGATGGCTCGCTGACGGTCGGCAAGTACATCGCCTTTTCGGTCTACATGCTGAAGTTCGTCATGCCGCTGCAGATCTTCGCAACGTTGAGCATGGGCATGCAGCCGGCACTGGCGGGGCTGGGCCGGCTTGGGGAGCTCATCGACGAAGTCACCGAGGACGACGATCCGGCGCGGACGACCGCCCTGCCGAAGCTCGAAGGGCGGATCGAAGTGGCGGACCTGCGCTTTCGCTACGAGGGACAGACCCGGTCCGCGCTCGACGGCGTGTCGCTCACGATCGCGCCGGGCGAGTATGTCGCGCTGGTCGGACCCAGCGGCTCGGGCAAGACCACCTTCGTGCGGCTGTTGCTCGGCCTCTATCCCCTTCAGGAAGGCAGCATCACCGTGGACGGCCACGATCTGCGCAAGGTGAAGCTCCAGGACCTGCGCGACCGCGTGGGCATCGTGTCGCAGAACGTGTTTCTGTTCAACGACACAGTGCGCAACAACATCCTCTTCAGCCGCCCGGACGCGAGCGCGGAGGAAGTCGTCGAGGCGGCGCGCATCGCCGACGCGCACGAGTTCATCGAGCGGCTGCCGAACGGCTACGACACGATCGTGGGCGAGCGGGGAGCGCGACTGTCCGGCGGACAGATGCAGAGAATCTCGATCGCGCGGGCCGCGCTCAAGCAGCCCGATGTGGTCATCTTCGACGAAGCCACCTCGCAGCTCGACGGTGAGTCCGAGCAGCGCGTGTGGCGCGAAGCGGAGCGCCTGTTCGGCGATCGCACGCGCATCGTGATCTCGCACCGCCTCAGTCCCGTGCTGGCCGCCGACCGGATCGTGCTCTTCGAGAACGGGCAGGTCCGCGCCACCGGTACCCAGGCGGAGATGCTCGCCTCCAGCGAACGGTATCGCGAGCTGTTCTCGCTCAATCGCGCCGTCGAGATCGCGGGCGGTCCGGCCGCCGGTGCCCTGCTGATGGGTGGCGAGACCGCCGCGGGGATCTTCCAATCGAACAAGTTCCGCCAGGCCTACTCGCGCACCTGCCAGATTCTGGGCGTGGATCCTCTGCCCGTTCCCGATTCCATCTCACCCGCCGACCTCGGCGCCGCCGCAAGCATCGCCGCGAACATCGCCGGACGCACCAAAATCGCCTGACCCACTGGAGGACCACATGAGCCGAGTGCTGACGATCATTCCTTTCGAAGCAGAGCCGGGTCGCGCCTATCTGTACGACGACAACACGGGCATGGTGTTTCCGTCCTCACCGGCCACGCTCGATCTGCTGGAGGCGCATCGGGACGCGCCGCTCGACGCCGCGGTGGCCTCGCTCAGCAGCCGGCATCCGGCGGACGCTCTCGAATCCGCGGCGGACTTCATCAACCGCTGGGAGACGCGCTTCGGCGCCTTCTACCGCACGCAGGAGTACGGCGAGGCGATGCGGAAACAGATGCGCGAGTTCACGCAGAACGACGTGGAGGCGCTGCTCGACGAGCACGCCTGGATCCAGCTCGTGCTCGTCCTCACGGAGAACTGCAACCTCCGCTGCACGTACTGCTACTACTCCGAGGCCTATCCACTGTCCCGCAATCGCACGGATAAGACCCTCACGTTCGAGACCGGACGCAAGGCCCTGGACTACTTCTTCGCGCACGCCGCGCCGAAGATCGCCCGCAATCCGCTGCGCAAGCTGGCCATCAACTTCTACGGAGGCGAGCCGCTCATGGCACAGAAGGTCCTGCGCGAGCTGACCGAGTACGCCATGGAGCACGCGCCCGCGGAAGTGGTCTTCGCCCTGACCACGAACGGCACGATGCTGCGCGGCGACATCGTCGACTTCCTCGTGGAGAGGGGCTTCTACATCCTGGTGAGCCTCGACGGCGGCGCCGAGGATCACGACCGCAATCGCGTCTTCCCCGGCGGAAAGGGCACCTTCGACCGCATCAAGCAGAACCTCCTCGACCTGCGCACCCGCCATCCCCACTACCGGCGCGTCCACCACATCTCGGTCTATGACTGGAAGACCGACCTCGATCGCGTGAGCCAGTTCCACGAAGAGAACGCCGACTGGCTGCCTCCGTTGCAGATGACGTCGCAGGCCAACGAGAACGACACCCTGTATTACAAGCAGTTCGACCGGGACGACCTGGCCCGTTTCAAGGCCAGCCACCAGCGCATCGAGCAGCTCTACCTCGACGCGCGAATGTCCGGGAAGGAAGTGCCGGTCTTCGCGCGGGTGTACTTCGAGATGCGCATCGTCGGGGCGCTGCTGCGCCGGCGGCAGGGCAATCTCCCGTTCGGCATCCTCCCCTTCACCAACACCTGCGTGCCCGGCTCCAAGCTGGCCGTGCGCACGGACGGCACGTTCGACATCTGTGAGCGGATCAACGGCACCATGCCCATCGGCGACGTCGACCGTGGACTCGACTACGGGCAGGTCGAGAAAATCATCAAGGACTACAACGAAAAGATCTGCGGTGATTGCTGGTCGTGCCCCGCCACGAAGCTCTGCGCGCGCTGCTTCGCCTCCTGCAATACCGACGAGACGTTCTCGAACGACAAGAGCTGTCCCGACACGGTGGAGGGCATCCGCCTCACGCTGTCGACCATGTACCGGATTCTGGAGAAGCAGCCGGATGCGTTCTCCGATCTCAGTTTCTTCAATCCCGAGCTGCAACTGCTCACGCGTTGACGGAGGCGAGCCATGCGTCATTTTGCTCTGCATCAGGATGTGTTCTTCGAGAAGGGTGCTCTGGGCGGCGCGCTGTACGACTTCATGATCCGGCGGGTCCAGCCGCTCACGCCGGCCGAGACAAGCATCCTCGATCAACTCGTCGCGGACGTACCCGTCGAGGAAGTGAAGGGCTTCGCGGCCGAGGACGTACAGGCCTTCATCGAGCGTCTCTGCTCCCAGAACTTCGGCCGGCGGTATGCCGTCGCGCAGCGGCGTGATCGCTTCATGCCCGTGCTCAAGCTCGACCTCGGAGGGTTGGTGGAGCCGCCCCTCGTGATCGGAGTCCTGCAGCTCTCCATCACTTCCAATTGCGCACTCGACTGCGCGGGCTGTGGCACCGCGGATGGTGCCGTGTGGCAGGGCTGCAACTCCTGCGAGCGTTGGCCCGGCATTCCCCGCCAGGCCGTCTGGACGGAGGCGGCCGTCGATCGTCTCCTCGAACAGATCGAGCCACTCGACATTCGCTACGTGTTCTTCAGCGGCGGTGATCCGCTCACCGAGCCGGAACTGCTCCTCTACGCGATCCGCGGCCTGCAGCGGCGCCAGAATCCTCCCGGCATCGTCGTCTCCACCAATGGCACCGCCGCGGTTCCGTCCGTGCTGGACCGTTTCGCGGAGACCGGCGCGAAGCTGAACTTCGTGCTCCTCGGCGAGACCGCTGCCGATTACGAACGGGTTTGCGGCGACGCCTCTGCCTTCGACGCGGCCATGCAAGGCCTCGCCTCGGCACAGGTCCGCTCCATTCCATTCAACGTCACGATGCGGCTCTCCGGCGACACGCCCGCCTCGACCGCGCAGCGCCGCGCCTGGGCGGCCACTCTGGGGGCGCAGCGCGTGTATGCCTCCGAGCGCCTGGAAGTGCGGCCCGACGGTGGCGTCGCTCCCTCGGCCGCGCTGGCCACCACCGGTCCGGCCCGTGTGCCGCAAGTGGGCGCGGAGCAGTTCTTCACCCGTCGCGATCGCCATCCTTGTCTGAATGGAACCATCGCCGTGGCGGCCGATCTCTCCGTGCGTCCCTGTCCGATGATCGAGGACCGCGCTTTCGGCCACATCGGCCTCGAGCCGCTCCGCACGGTGTTCAAGGAGCGGCGTCACGAGAAGTACTGGCAACTCACCAAGTCCGAGATTCCCGGCTGCTCGGCCTGCGAGTTCCGGTACGCCTGCGCGGATTGCGCGGCGGTCGATCTCGCAAAACGGAAGCAGCCGGCGTTGCACGCCGCGATCTGTTCCTACGACCCGGCCCGGGCAGAGTGGCGCTCGTGAATCGCGGCGACGTTCCGCTCGTCGATGCGCGCGCCATGAGCCGGCGCTTCGGCGAGTTGCAGGCCCTGGATCACGTCGACCTGTGCATTCGCCGTGGAGAGATGGTCGGATACGTCGGGCCCAACGGATCCGGCAAGACCACCACGCTGCGCGCAATGCTCGGGCTGGTGTCCCTCGACTCCGGTGAGCTGCGCTTGTTCGGCCGTGACGTGCGAACGGGGATGGCAGAGATCGGCCCGCGACTCGGCGTGGTGTTCGATCAACACGCGTTGCACGCCGAGCTCACCGTGCGGGAAACACTCGAGCTCTATGCGCGGCTCTATGAGATCAAGGGCGACCGGCGGCGCAGGACCGACGAGGTCCTCGCGCTCATGGGCCTCGGCGAGCGCGCTGACTCGCGGGCGAAGACGCTGTCGAAAGGCCTGCGGCAGCGACTGGCCTTCGGCCGGGCCATCATCCATGCGCCGGATTTGCTCGTGCTCGACGAGCCCTTCGACGGGATCGACACCGAGACGCTGCGCCACCTGCGCGAGCTGCTCCGCCGTCTCGTCGCAGAAGGGACTTCCGTCTTTCTCACCTCGCACGATCTCCACGAAGTCGATCAACTGGCTTCGCGCGTGATCATCCTCGATCGCGGGCGTGTCGTGGCCGAGGGGACACCCGCGGAGCTCAAGCGCGGCGTGGCGGCCGGCGGCGGCGTCTTCGTGGTCTTTCAGCAGGCCGTGACGCTGGCCGAATTG
Organism: Acidobacteriota bacterium; assembly: GCA_039932995.1. Taxonomy (GTDB): domain Bacteria; phylum Acidobacteriota; class Thermoanaerobaculia; order Gp7-AA8; family Gp7-AA8; genus QHVT01. The sequence continues at coordinate 6,128 of JBDTOZ010000088.1, forward strand.
CACGACGCTCTTGGAATCCGCGCAGGAGAAGACCTGGCCGCGGAGCGACCGCACGTGCCCCTGTCAACCAGCCGCGACGCGATCGAGCTCAGCCCCGGAGGTCTCCAGGCCACCATTCGTCTGCCGCAGGGCCTCCCGGCCGACAAGATCGCGCTGCGTCTGCTCGCGGCCGGATTGCGAGTCCGCCAGTTCCAGCCGATCGAGTCGACACTCGAGGACGCGTACTTCGCGCGCCTTCACGAGTCGATGAGCGACCCGACGGCCGAAGCGTCGACCGAGGAGGTCCAATGAAGGCATCCCGTTTGTTCGCGCTCATCGGCAAGGAGATCCGCGAGGCACTGCGCGCCGGCTGGGCGAACCTCCCGGCCACGGCCGTGGTGACCGTGCTGTTGCTCGTGGCCAAGACTCCGCACGATTCCTCCGCGGCCGCGGCACTCCTGCAGTCGCGCCTGGCCATCTTCCTGCCGCTCCTGGCCATGCCCTTCTACGCAAGCACGGTCTTGAGCCGGGCCATCCAAACCGAACGCCTGCGCGGCGGGCTGCTGCCGCTGCTGGTCTACGGAGGAAGCGCCGCTGAGGTCTGGCTCGCGAAGATCCTGGGCGCCTTCGTCCTTTCCTATGGCGTCATGCTCCTCAGCTTGAGCGGCTACCTGGGCTATGGCGCATGGCTCGGCCGCGAGGTTCTCCCGCCCTGGGCGGCTGTGCCCCACGTGTTGATCACCATGCCGGTGGCCGCCCTCGGTCTGATCGCATTACAGGCGGCCCTGTTCTGGATGATAGGCCGCTCGTCCCTGTTGTCCGTCATCGTCCCCATCGTGGTGATGTTCGGTGGCGTCCAACTGGTCGTGCTCCTCGGCCTCCAGCCGATCTCCCTTCCCACCGCAGCCCTGGCCATGCTCGGCTCGCTCGCCCTTCTGGCCGCGTTGCTCCTGGCCATTCACCACTATCCCCGCGACCGCGCCGCCGGCATCGCCACGGGATGATCGAGCGCGCGGGTGCGCGCACGCTCAGGTACGGGGTGGAACGGGACCGAGTGGGATGAGAACGCCGAAGGGGCGCGGGCATCGTGCCCGCGCCCTTTTTGCAACCATCGCCAATTACGGCGTGATGGCCACCTTCATCACCCCGTCGAGGCGTCCGCCGAAGAGGTGATAGGCGGCGTCGATGTCGGCGAGCTTGAAGCGGTGGGTGATGAGGGGGCGAAGATCGAGACGTCCGCTGCGGACCATCTCGATGAGGCGGCGCAGGCGCTCTTTGCCGCCGGGGCAGAGCGTGGTGACGATGCGGTACTCGGCCAGGCCGGCGCCGAAGGCGTCATAGGGGATCTCGAGTTTTCCGGAGTAGACGCCCAGGCTGGAGAGCGTGCCGCCGGGGCGGAGCGAGCGCAGCGCGTTCTCGAACGTCGGTTGCGTGCCGAGCGCCTCGATGGCCACGTCCACGCCGCCGCCGGTGAGGCGGCGGATCTCGGAGACGACATCCACCTTGCGATAGTCGAGCACGACATCGACGCCCATCTTCTTGGCCATGGCCAGACGGTTGTCATCGCCGTCCACACCGATGACCAGCGACGCGCCGAGGAGGCGCGCGCCGACGGAGGCGCAGATGCCGATGGGACCCTGGGCGAAGACGACCACCTTGTCGCCGAGAGTGACTTCGCCGGACTCGGCGCCACTGATGCCGGTGGAGGCGATGTCGGCCAGGAGCACGACCTGCTCGTCGGTGAGCTCGTCGGGGATCCGGGCCATGTTGGCCTGCGCGCTGGGCACAAGCAGATACTCGGCCTGCGCGCCGTCGATGGTGTTCCCGAACCGCCAGCCGCCGAGGGCCTCGCAGTCGTTGCCGTGTCCACACTGCGACGAGTGGCCGGCCAGACAGGCATTGCACTGTCCGCACGGCGTGATCGCGCCGACCAGCACGCGCTCGCCAACCTTATAGCCGGTGACGCCGATGCCCAGCTCGGCGATGACGCCGACCGGCTCGTGTCCGATGATCAGCCCCGGACGGACGGGATACTCACCTTTCACGATATGCAGATCCGTCCCGCAGATGGTCGTCGTCGTGACCCGGATCAGCGCCTCCCCCGGCCCCGGCTGCGGCCGCGGAACGTCTTCCACGCGAATGTCCCCCACGCCATGAAACACGGCGGCGCGCATGGTGTGCGTGGCAAAAGGCTTGGTTGCTTCGAGGGGTGGGATCAGTGTTGCGGTCATGAAGGACCTCCACGGACATCATTCGTCGCGATGCACGCCGGGACAGCGATGGGCCGCACGCGCGGGTGTGAGGGGGATCACATTGAGGGGGGGGGCAGACCCGCTTCAGTTCACCGAACCGCAGAGGATGATTCGATCGATGCCGTCCACGTTCAACATCTACGGTGACGAGAGCGGTCAATCTGTCTTGATGTTTTGGCAGGCGTTCAGGTGACCGTGCCGCTGAGTGAGCGAGCATCGTTAAACCGTTCCGAATACGGTTCGCCTCGACGGTTGGGGGCCTGCACCACCACCAAGCGTCGGGAATCGGGCATCCGACACCCAATCGAGCTCCTGTATTCTTCTTTCCGAGATGCCCCTTGAATCGCGTGAACTGACGATCTTCCTGAGCTCGACGGTCGAGGATCTGAGGCCTGTGCGCAACGAGATCGCGGCAGCGCTCAGGCTGCGAGGCATCAACGTCCGGAAGAGCGATGATCCCGACTTTCCGGTACTGCACGGAGTTAGTTCGCACGTCGCTTGCCTTCAGGCCGTGAAAAACGCGCATATCCTGATCACGCTCGTCGGCTACCGTTTTGGTGGTGAATTCGAGGCTGGTCAGTCGATCACCTGGAGGGAGTGGGAAACCGCTACGGAAAACGGCGTGATCCCCATCGTCCTCGTCCACAAAGGAATGAACGACCTTTCCATCAAGATCGGCGAGAAACGGGGGGAGCTCGGCGTGCAGTTTCCGAACGAGACGGCCCCAGAGATCGACAAGCGGCTGCGGGCACAGCCGGGATTTGGCGACTGGAAGCCGCTCATCGACGACCTCCCGGCGCAGCAGCGATTCATTGATGCGTTGCGGAGGGGACATGTCGACAACTGGGTCCATCATGAGTGGAGCGGCACGGCAGCTGATGCACTCCGGTATATCGATCCGCGCTTGTCAACGCTCCTTGCACTCTCCCGCGACGCCGAGGCTCGGGCGCAGGCGACGGCCAAGGCGCTTCGACGGCTTGCCAGATGGGCAGCCGTGCTCTCAATGGAGATCCATCAGGGAAAGCGCGACGCGGACACGGCCGCAAAACGACTTCTACAGTTTGTGGAGCAGTTGCGAGAAGATCTGCTCGATTTCTCGGCGGGCGACCGGTACAACTTCATGTTGTTTCGTGCCGACGGCGACGCGCTCGTGCCTGGCCCCAGGATCGCTCACCACGGAATCGTCCAGCGCAATCGAACATGGACGATCGGCGAAGGGCACGCCGGTCTGGCCGCCGTCGAGAATCGCATTCTCGTGGCACCCGATCTGCGAGAGACGAAGGCCTGGGATGCTCTGAAAACCGCCGATCGTGCGGTGCGGGAGGAGGACGCGAAGAACTACGTCTCAGCCGTGAGCATTCCGCTGTCCGTAGACAGGGGGAAGCCCAGCGCCGTGTTCATCGTTACCAGTAGTCGAAAAGATCATTTCACTTCGACCGAGCAGGCCGAAGTGTTGACCTGCGACACTATCGGACGGATACTCAATTTGATCTGGATGGGAGGAGATGGAGATGTCGATAGTTTATGAAGCGGGCTTCGTCGCCGAGTCCGATCCGCTCTCCGAAGATCGCCAACTGATCGAGTTGCTGGACAACGGCAATGTCGAAGCCGTCTCTCAGCGCCTGGCGGAGATCACCCGCCGTGAGCGCGAGCAAGCGGTCCGCGAAATCCTCAGCGCGGCCGGCGACATCTCGGGCTAGTGTCGTGTCATGCCTAAAACCATGGGTGCTTTGCGGCGGCGGCGGACCGTCTGCTGCGCCGCCGCTCCTCAACGATGACACCGCATCGCCTGCGTCGCGGCGGCTTGCATCCAGCCCACCGGGGCTCGCAAATCACCCACGTTTTTTAGGCATGAACGACACTAGGTCAAACACGCCGTGTCGGTGGCGCTTCATCAACGCCGGAGGCGTGTCGTAGATGAGCCGGGGGCGAGCGACGATCAGGCGCGCTGCCCCCGGAACCGGATGACGATCTCTTCAACCCCGGCAGGGGTGCCGGAGTCCGCGACCCCTCCAGGGTCGATTCCAGGGTGGCACGAATCCGGGGGCGGCACGCCTTCGGCGCTTGCCCCCGGCTGATCTCCGCCACGCCTCCGGCGTGAAACCCGATGGCAAATGCTTCTACCGCGCGTGGCTTGCGACCTCTCTCCGGACCGCTTCCCCGGCCCGCCCTACCGCAGCCGTGATGCGGTAGTGTCGTCGCATGGCAACACAGCCACCATCTCGAGATGTCATTCTCCTCGGCGCCGGAGCTTCGATTGCCGGAGGCTTGCCGACTGCTGTGGGCTTTACGAGGCATTTGCTCGCGGCCCGCGACGCACTTACTTCCTTGTCCATCGCGGCGCCTGCGCTGGAAGCGGTCGACCGCGATCTAGCGTGGCTCGTGGAGACACAGGAGCGCCTGCGTCCGGCAGTGCACTCGCTGCGTGGATTCGATCCGGACAACATCGAAGACATCTTCCGAGTCTGGGGTCACGAGCGGTCGCAGTCGGAAAGCTACCTGCCTGGCGGTGCTCCACCCCGACTCGTTCCCGGTTATCAATATCCGCGGTTGATTCGATTGTTGTCGTTGGCGCTCGCGTACTCACCGCGTTATCCATCGCTGGCGGCCTTTGAGCCACCGAATGTCTACTCATGGTTGGTCGACCAGATGGTCGGAGAGGCCCATCCGCCCGATGAGGGGATGGTCGCGCCCACGCTGGTGACCACGAACTATGACCTGCTGATCGAGTTTGCCGTGGCGAGACGCGCGGATCTCGACCTGACGTACACGTTCAACGACGCGACGGGACTCCGGAACATCTTTCAGCGCGAACATGCAGGGCGTGCATTGCACTATCTGAAGCTGCACGGCAGCATCAACTGGTGGGGCGCGGCGCCGGGCTTCCGAGTGAGCAGGGAAGGTGCGGTTGCTCCCATTCTTTCAGACAGTCCATTAGCAGCGATTGCCGCCCGATATCCGTCGGCGGGGGACGATATTGACATGGTCCCGCCGGCATTTCTGAAGGACGTGATCTATCGTGCTGTGTGGTCTGACGTCTGGGATGAAGCGCATGCGGTGTTTTCGCTTTGCCGCCACCTGCTCATCATCGGCTACTCCTTCTCTCCCGGTGACGTCCTCGTGCAGCACATGGCCACCCTCGGTCTGGCACGATCCGAATTCCTGGAATCGATCACGGTCATTGATCCTCAGGCCGAGGAAGTCATCGGACGGATCCAGGAGTCGTTCAGCGCCGATTTCAACCGCAGAATCCGGTGGGTCGCACACAACCGCCGCTTTGACGAAGACACCCCGAAGTGGGCAACGCGCGACGTCTTCCGCGGCGTGGCCGCCGCTGCACCTTAGCCGTGTTCCTTTGCTTCTGGCTGGAACAGGCGGTTGATGGAATCAGCAACACGCGTAAGCTCGTCCTATGCCTGAATCGTGAGCAGAATCGACGCGCGATCCGCGTGCGACCAAGGGTCGACGAGACCTGCTGTCTCTTTGCGCGCAGCGCTTCGAACCGGTCGTTTCCGACACCAATCCGTCGCTAGTGAGGTTGCGGCATCCGCCGCCGCGACCACCCCTCACGAAACCAACTGCCCCCGCCCTCCACTCGCTCGTAAACCCAATCCGGCAGCGCCAGATCCGTCTTGTCCCGCCGGGCAGTTCGAGTGGCACACGATCGTCGCCACGTGGAAGCGGCGCGGAAAGTCAAACGTCGTCGACGGGTAATCGCACGACGGCTAGATGTCGTAACGACGGCAGATGGCGTTCAGGTTCCAGCCGTCGATGGACGTTGTGGGCGCGGCCGGGGCTACCGGAAAAGGGGTATGCGTACAGCACCGCCGCACCGACCGGCCCTACGCTGGCGGCCGACATGCTTCTTCTGGTCCCTACACTGCTGCGCGCGACATGAACGGTCTGCACGATGGCGGTCTTGCCGCTCCCGCGCGCCGGTAACAGACATGAATTTGCCGGAGTTGCGTCACGTCTTGCCGCCCGTGTTGGAGCAGCACGAAGGTCGAAAGGACCCGCCATGAGCGGGCCCGCTGAAAAAGATTTGTGCGTGGGTAGGGAAAGGCAGTCTGCCGTCACTCCTTAAGGTGGTGGCAGAAGGGGCACGTGTGTCTCGGAACGATAATTGGGGATTATCAGGCGTGTCGC
>JBDTOZ010000089.1:0-1670 GCA_039932995.1 Acidobacteriota bacterium
GCGACCGTACCGCGAGCATGCGGCGTGAGGGAGAAGTCCGTCGGGCGCAAGGTGCCCACGCTTTCAGCCTTGACACGACACTAGGCATTCTGCCTCACCCAGCCACTGCCGCGCGCACATCCTCGAGCATCATCTCCACGCGGTCGCGGTGGGTGCGGTGGGAGCCGATGGCGATGCGGATCACGAAGCGGCCGTCGGGAGTGGTCGTGGGGGTGAGCATGACCCGCTTGCGCGCGTTGATGCCTGTCAGGAGGTCGCGGGTGAGTTGGTCGTCGTCGCGATAGCGGAAGGCCAGAATCGTCAACTGCGGCTCGGCCACGATCTCGATGCCTTCGATCGCGCGCAGCTCCCGCACGGCGTACTGGATGAGATCGATCTTCTCGTCGAGCTGCTCGCAGAACGGGGCGATGCCGAACATCTTCAAAGGCAGCCAGACCCGCAGCCCGCGGAAGTCGCGGGAGAGCTCGGGTGAGATCTCGCAAAAATCCACCGACTGCTCGTCCTGCTGCATGTCCGGCAGGTAGTCCGCGTGCAGGGAGTGCGCGCGGCGCAAGGCCTGCCCGTCGCGGACGAGCACGGCCCCCGTCCCGAAAGGAAGGAACAACGTCTTGTGCGGATCGAGGATCACGGAATCCGCAAGCTCGATGCCCCGCAGTGCCGTCCGTCCCCGTTCCGTGAGCATGAACAGCGCGCCGTAGGCGCCGTCCACGTGAAACCACAACTTCTGTTCACGCGCCACGCGCGCCAGCTCGGTGAGGTCGTCCACCGCCCCGGTCCCGGTCGTGCCCGCGCTGCCGGCCACGAGGAATGGCGTCCATCCTTCGCGGCGGTCCCTGGCGATGGCCTCCTCCAGCGCGTCGATGCGGATGCGGAAGTGCTCGTCCACCGGCAGCTCGCGCACGTTCGCGTACGGGAAGCCCGCCAGATTCGCGGCCTTTTGAAAGGAGTGGTGAATCTGATTCGAGCAGTACAACGTGCCCCGCAGGAAATCATCGGGCAGCAGGGCCTTGCGCGCCGTGACGATGCTGGTGAAATTCGCCAGCGACCCGCCGGTGGTCAGCACGCCGCCGGAGCCCTCGGGCAGGCCGATGATCTCGCAGAACCAGCGCACGACGTTGGTCTCCAACTGCACGAGCGCCGGAGCCGCGGCATGGACGCCAACATAGCGATTCACGGCATCGGCGATGAGATCCGCCACCGCCGAATGAAAGAGGCCGCCGCCCGGCACGTAGGCCAGATAGCCGGGACCCGCCGCAGTGAACGAGCGCGGAATGGCCTCGTCAAACAGGAAGTCCAACAGACTCTCGTACGACTCCCCTCGCCGCGGCAGCGGCTCGATGAGCGTACGCGCAAACGCCGTGGCCCCTTCCACGTTCGACGCCGGCTGGCGATCGAGCGACTCGATGTGCGCCACGATGCGCCGCATGGCCTCATCGACCAGCCTGTGCATCTCCGTTGCGTCAGGTTCTAAGGGGTAGGGCATCGTGTTCTTTCTCTTGCCGTTGCTGGTTGCTGGTTGTCTGCGGGCCTTCGCGCTGGCGGCCATTCACCGTAGTCGTCCGAGGTGCGCACGAGCAAATCGCGACAACGAACCCGCGAGCCGATCAACCTCAGACAACCAGCAACCAGCAACCAGCAACCCGAAGGTCACCAGATCGTGCACCTCGCGT
>JBDTOZ010000090.1:0-4701 GCA_039932995.1 Acidobacteriota bacterium
TCGTCGTGACCCGCCACGGATTTCAGTTTTCGTAGTTTGATGAAGGTTGTCGTCACGCGTCGCCGGTGCTGCGTCCAACCGCCAACCAGTTCGATGAAGATTGTCGTCAGCACGTAGGCGGTGCCGCGTCCCACCGCCAACCGCCAACCGCCAACCGCGATGCGCATCCTCTTCACCATCCAGTACCTCGGCACCCGTTACGCGGGGTGGCAGTGGCAGGCCAATGGCCTCAGCGTGCAGCAGGTCGTGGAGTCCGCGCTGGCGAAGGTGTTCGGGGAAGAGCTACGGGTTCATGGCGCGGGACGCACGGACGCGGGAGTGCATGCCGAAGAGCAACGTGCTCATGCCGACGTTCCGTTCGAGATTCCGCCGCGCGGGTTGCTCCTCGGTCTGAATGCGCATCTTCCGCCGGACGTGCGCGTGACGCGCGTCGAAACAGTCCCCCCCGATTTCCACGCGCGTTTTTCCGCGAAGTCGAAGACGTATCAGTACCGGATCTGGAACGGGGACGTCGCCGACGTGTTCGCGGCCGAGACTCATGTACACATCGGCCGGCCCCTCGACGACCGGACCATGCACCAGGCAGCGCAGCGACTGGTCGGAGCGCACGACTTCGCCGTGTTCACGGTTGCGGATCCGGAGGTCTCTTCGACGGTGCGCACCATCGAGTCGATCGCGGTCGCGCGGGACGGCCACGCCATCGGTATCACCGTCAGCGCGGACGGCTTTCTGCGGTTCATGGTTCGGCGCGTGGCCGGCTCTCTGATCGAGATTGGTCATGGCAAGCTCGACCCTGTCGCGCTTTTTGCCGAAGCGCGCTGGACAGCGCCCGCAAAGGGCTTGGTGTTGCGGGAGATCCGCTACGAAAGTGCGGCGTCCTAGGTGCCGGCGCGGTGCCGCGCCCTCTCATCGGCACGCGCACGCATAGTGCTAACATCCGCCCCCGAATCATGATCGACGTGCGCAAGCTCTCCGAGCCGGGATCGATCGAGGCCACTCTCCTCGAGAAGATCGACCTGACCCGGCTCCCGCGTCACATCGCGGTGATCATGGACGGCAACGGCCGTTGGGCGCGCGCGCGCAACCTGCCCCGCGTCGAAGGTCACCGCTCCGGAATCGCCTCGGTCAAAGAGATCGTCGAGACCTCGGCACGTCTCGAGCTCGGCGTCATCACCCTCTACGCCTTCTCGGTCGAGAACTGGAAGCGTCCCCGCTACGAAGTGGCCACGTTGATGATGTTGCTCAAGGAGTACCTGCGCAAAGAGCTGCAGACACTCATGGAGAACAACATCCGCTTCGTGCCCATCGGGCGCGTGGATGGCCTCGATCCGAGCGTGCAGCGCGAGCTCCGCTACGCGCAGGAAAAGACCGCCGGGAACTCGGGCCTGCTCTTCCAGATCGCCCTCAACTACGGCGGCCGGGCGGAGATCGTCGACACCTGCAACCGGATCATGGCCATTCTTCGCGAGAAGGAGATGAGCGACGCCACCATCGACGAGGCCTTCTTCGCAGGCCACCTCTACACGGCCGACGTCGAAGATCCCGACCTGCTCATCCGGACCAGCGGCGAGCTGCGCGTCTCCAACTTCCTGCTCTGGCAGATCGCCTACGCCGAGATCTACGTGACCAAAGTGCTCTGGCCCGACTTCCGCCGGCGCCACCTCTACGAGGCCATCATCGACTTTCAATCGCGCGAACGCCGCTACGGGGCCGTCGAGCCGCCGGACGCGGAGATGTTCACCGAAGCCGACGAAGGGTAAGCCGAAGGCGCAGTCCTGGCCCCGGCTTCCCGGGTACAATGCGCCGCTCCGACCATGCGTTTCTCACGCGAAATCACCGCGGCGGTCATGTCTCCCATCGTCATCTGGCTCATCGGCTGGAGCCACCCCATCGTGTTCAACAGCGTGATCGCCCTGGTGGGCGTGCTGGCGATGTACGAGTTCATCCAGCTCGGGCGGGCCAAGGGCTATCACATCCCCCTGGTGCTCTGCGTGGTGGTGATGCTGATCATCATGAGCGCGTTCGTGCTGGAGGAGTTGTCGGTGGAGCTGGGAATGTTCGCCGCCCTGCTCTTCATCCCCGCTTCGTACGTCTTCAGCAGGGGCCCGGTCGAGGAATCATTGCCTTCCAGTGCCGTGGCTGTCCTGGCCACGACGTATGTCGGCCTCCTGGGCGGCTCCCTCATTCGGCTGCGCCACGATTTCGCGGAAGGCTGGAAACTGGTGTTCTTCCTGTTGCTGGTGGTCTGGCTCGGCGATTCCGGTGCCTACTACGTCGGGAAGAAGTTCGGCCGGCACAAGCTCTCCCCACTCATCAGCCCGAAGAAAACAGTCGAGGGATTGGCCGGCGGGATCGCCACCTCCATCGTCGCGGCCATCGTCATCCACTTCACCTTCTTCTCCGCCTTCCCGCTGCTCCACGCCATCATCGCCGGCGTGATCCTGTCGGTGGCCGGGGTGGTGGGCGATCTGGCCGAGTCGATGTGGAAGCGCTCCGCCGCGGTCAAGGACTCCGGCACGCTCCTCCCCGGTCACGGCGGCTTCCTCGACCGCTTCGACTCCATCCTCTTCACCGCTCCGATCCTCTACTGCTACTGGACCCTGATCGTGCACGGTTTCCGCACCCTGAACATCATGTCCGGCTGATTCCAGTTCATCCCGCGCGGAGACGCGGGATCTCCGGTGATCCCGGAGCCCCTGTCCCCATCGACATGATCCTCGCGGCGGCGCGAATTGAATCTCTTCGCGGGCTTCATGGCATGATCCCCTCAGTGTCACCAGAGATCCCGCGTCTCCGCGCGGGATAAACTGAGAAACAGCACCCCACCATGCGAACGATCTCCATCCTCGGATCCACCGGCTCGGTCGGCCGCAGCACGCTGGCGGTGGTCGACTCCTTCCCTGAGCGTCTGCGCGTCGGCGGCCTCGCGGCCGGAGGCAACGTCGAGCTGCTGGCCGAGCAGATTGAGCGCTACCATCCCGAGCTCGTTTCCGTGCGCGAAGAAAGCGACGCGGCCCTTCTGCGCACGCGCTTCCCTGGTCTGGAGATCATCCCCGGCATCGAAGGGGCGTGCGCGGTGGCCTCGATGCCTTCCGTCGACGCGGTCATCGCCGCCATCGTGGGGGCAGCCGGCATCCCCGCGGTCTACGCGGCCCTCCGCCAGGGCAAGCGCGTCGGCATCGCCAACAAGGAAGTGCTGGTCGCGGCAGGCGACGTCATGACCCGCGCGGCGCAGGAGCACGGCGGGGAGATCCTCCCGGTCGACTCGGAGCACAACGCCGTGCACCAGGCCCTCCGTTGCGGGACGCACGCCGAGGTGGAGCGGATCATCCTCACCGCCTCGGGCGGCCCCTTCCTGCAGCGCGAGCTGGCCACCTTCGACGACATCACCATCGAGGCGGCGCTGGCCCATCCCACCTGGCGGATGGGCAACAAGATCTCCATCGACTCGGCCACGATGATGAACAAGGGGCTGGAGGTGATCGAGGCCCATCACCTCTTCGCCATGCCGGTGGATCAGATCGACATCACCATCCATCCGCAGTCCATCGTGCATTCGATGGTGGAGTACGTGGACGGCTCGATCATCGCGCAGCTCTCCACCACGGACATGAAGTTCCCCATTCAATACGCGCTGCTCTATCCGGAGCGCGTGCCCGCGCCGTTCGCGCGGCTCGATCTGGCGCGCATGCGGTCGCTCGAGTTCTTTCCCGTCGATCCCCGCCGTTTTCCGGCAGTCGAGCTCGCCTACGCCGCCTGCCGCGAGGGCGGCTCCATGCCTGCCGTCCTGAATGCCGCCAACGAGATCGCCGTGGAGCGCTTCCTGGCCGGAGAACTTCCGTTCACGGCAATCGTAGAGATGGTCAGGCGCGTCCTCGACCGGCACACCGGCCAGGTCAGCACCATCAGCACCGTGGAAGACGCATTACACTGGGACGAATGGGCACGGAACGAAGCGCGCACCGTGGGTGTTGCGGTCGGACGGTGACCGCTGTTTCGAGGGTCGATCCCGGACATTCGCTCATCCATCTGCGCTGATCACAGACGACGGCCCTCGGAAACGCTTCAGGAAAACCCAAACCTATGGTGCAAAACTTCGGCAACGGACTCCTGGGATTCATCGTCGTCATCGGATTCCTCATCTTCATCCACGAGGCCGGGCACTTTCTCTTCGCGAAGCTCTTCGGGGTCCGCGTGCTGGTGTTCTCGTTCGGCTTCGGCAAGAGACTGCTCGGGTTCCGCAAGGGAGACACCGACTACCGTCTCTCGCTGATCCCACTGGGTGGGTACGTCCGCATGGCCGGGGACAACGCCGAAGAGACCGTGGCCGGGACACCCGACGAATTCCTCTCCAAACCCCGCTGGCAGCGGTTCCTGATCCTGTTCGCGGGACCGATGATGAACCTGCTCGTGGCCATCACCTTCGTGGCCGGACTGGCCATGGTCGGTCGCGAGGAGCTGGAGACGAAACCGGTCGTGGCCTCCGTCGAGGCGGGCTCTCCCGCCGAGCGCTCCGGCCTGCAGGCCGGCGACGTGATCCAGCGCATCCAGGGCGAAACGGTCAACGACTTCGACGACGTCAAACTCGTCATCACCATCAACGGCGGCACACCGCTCCGCGTGGACTATCTCCGCAAAGGAGTCCCCGCAACCACCACCCTCACGCCGGCGCTGGTGAAGGGACCGTTCGGACCGAGCGGC